>JADJXL010000006.1 GCA_016715885.1 Polyangiaceae bacterium | reverse complement strand
GGGAAACCATGCGTTCAAGCTTTGTTATTCTCGTAGTGATTGTTCTGCAAGTCGCGGCAGTGAGACGACGGGGGTGTTTGGCGATCTGAGTTCGTCGGGTTCATCGAGCACGTCGAGCGGGGCTGGGGCATCATCATCGAGCAGCTCGAGCGGCGATGCATCGAACTCGTCGAGCCTCCTCGAAAGGGGCCGGAGGCGAAGCATCCTGAGTAGCTCGGGCGGCGGTGGAGAGCCGGAGGATCTGGTGGTTCGTCATCGAGCAGTTTCAGCGCGAGTTCTCGTCCGGCTGTCCGGTTCAATGCCCCCGCGTATCAAGAATGCAAAGCCGGATGGCATGTCGTGCTAGCGGTGCATGAAAGTTAAAACGATGAATTGCACTAAAAAGCAAATTCTAAGACGTAAGGTGTCGATTGCGATGACGGATATTTCTTCCCTCCCAAGCCGAGTGTGACAACGTTAACACTCAACCCGAAATTTCATTCGGATGCTTTGGTGCTGCATTCCAAAATAGGCCTCGAGCTAATACGGTATTGTGGATTGGTCCTGTTTGGCCTGCTCTCCTGATTGTTCTCGCAGTTCCGACGGATTGGGCCATCCGGACGATCGACGACCACATTACTGGAGGAAATGGCCTGAAGCTCAGGTATAAACGCTGGGCGCTGGGCCTTGTAACGACCCGTTCTCGAAGTTAGCCCCGATGCCCGCGAAATTGCCATTGTTGGCTTTTCGCGGGCACGGGGCCATCGAAGTCTTGTTGGGCCTGGTTGCCGGGAGGCGAATGCACGCGTACCGGGCTTGCTCGCACTCGACAGCTATTACAGTGCATGGGGCGTCAAAGATTTGTTTAAACTGGGATTAAAGGGTGCCAAATTGCTCTTGCCAGAACGGTTTGCCGGCGATATTCACCACCAGCATCGCACCACCCGGCGCATCCGAGACTAATCCTTGAAAGAACAACAAACCGCTTGCGCAAGCGTTGTCGCTGGTCGAAACAAGGTTGCTCAGTGGCGTACTTGAACCAGCGCACGATGGGTCGAGGCATGGTTTTCTGGTTGGATTACGAAGCGATTTCGCCATGAGGACTACGTTATCAAATTAGGGCAGCCGTTTCTCTCTCGGATAGGCGCTCTACTTTCGACCGCGCTTTTCGTACGAAACGACCCCGGCCGCCTTTTTACCCCGACCTGTCTCGAACCAAGCGCCGCCCGAGCGCAGACCACGGCACCGACGCCGGCGGCGACGACCCGCGGCAGGCGGTCCCACCGGCGCTGCCCTGAGCCAGGCCTACTGATGCAGTCAACGAAAAGCAGCTTCTCTGTGGGCTGGGGTGAAGTGCTGGGGATACTCTCGCTCTAACTGGTGGAGCTTAGCATTGAAACGAGCCACCAATGTAAATGGAGGTTGCGATGATGCCTCAATTATTGCATCTATGACCACCCTCGCGCGTACCATTGCCTTTCGATACTGAAATGTATCAAAAGCAAAGCGGATATTGAAGCCAAAATTGCCGACCGGTCTTGAACCAGTAAAACTACCGTTGTTCAGACACGACATGATGATTGTCCCTGACATAGCCTGGATATGCCTCAAGACCTTTGGGGAAAATAAGGCCGTTTGGGAGCCGAATGTGCCCCACGACCGCCCGCCATTTTATCCGCAATCCTTTTCGCTTTATGTGGGCATAAGAACACAGGTACTTTCGGCAAAACGCTCGGTGGCGTAATTTTGGGCATGTGGCCCAAGTTCGAGGACTACATGCTTTATCCCAACAACCCTGAGATTTGGCCGATTCATGGTCTTCAAATGTCGTGGGGAACATCAAGCTCCAGCCGCAGTTGCGCCGGGAAATGAACCAGTGGCTGTACGGGTCATCGGTATGAAGGGCGGCGTTCCAAGCCCGGCAAGGTTACTACCTCGCTGCATTTTCATCGGACGAGTGCTACTACCTCGACGGGCAGGTTCCTGGGGATGTTCGTTCACGCGCAAACGCTGCGGGCTACCGTGGACGGATTTGAGCTCACCGCATAAGATGACTGCGGGATTCAACCCAAAATGCACCATTAGCCATCTGTTCGTTGTTCCAACGAGTTGCCGTCCCTTTATTGCCGCACTCCCGCGTCGGGCCGTGGACACGTCTCACCCACTTGATGTCAAGATCCTCAGGCGCACGAGGCCATTTCGGTTCTGTGCGCAAGCGTTCTCTCTGCAACACGCCCCTAAAACTTGTCGCGGCATGCCTTGCTGAATTCTGCTGTACATGTCTTCGACTCGTCGCCGAAAATCTGTCGCCGGGGTCCAAAGCGGCGTGCTCTCGCCATAGATTTGAAAGCGCACTTCACGTCGCTTGAAACCGCTCTGGGCGATGGAACGGAACTCGATGCGTCGGCGGAGGCGACGTAGCAGCGTCGACCGGAAACTCTGTGCTCTGCGTGGTTGTGGGACCGATAATCGTAGGCGCGAGTTCGGAGCTTCCTGAGGGCTGGCGGAGGTTGCGGCTGAGCACCACCTCGGCTGGTTTATGGCTGTCCTTAAATATAGCACCGGCAATCATCCCAAAGCAGAACGTAGGCGTTCCCCACTTGACCGCACGAAGCCATCTATGGGACGTCGTGGGTAAAAGATCTGAATCGCCACGGATACTGCCAACCAAAGCGCTGCAAGCACCAGAATCTTCACAATATCGACGCCGCCGAATGCGAAAAAACCAATGAGCACACCCGCAATCGCACATATCGCTACCAGACTGACGATCGCGATGGCGGCTTCCTTCGCGATTAACTGCCGACCCAATGGGCGGCGAGTCGGCGGGCGGGATCAGCTCTGCGCGGAGAAGTGAAACTGCAAACGAGGCCGCGGCGTGACATGCGTACGCGGTCCACCGCTCATCCCGCTTGAATCCAACTATGTCGCTAATGCCGCGGATCGCAAGGAACGGCGTCGGTGGTCTCGTGCCATACGCGGCACGATAGACGCCGGCCGATCCCATCTCGATCGCGACGAATTGTCGCGCGACCTTCAGCCATACCTGCACCTGTTCGGTATTCCTGACCAATCGATCACTCGATGCGATTGCAGCCGCTTTCACCTTGCCTGATCTGGGTCGGCGGGCTTGAAGTACTTTCTAAAGAATTCGTGACCTTCGCTTGCCACCAGGGTCACCATGTGAGTTCTCCTGTTCGAGCCCCCCCCGAGGTTGGGGCAGCATGATCGCTTCCTGCGTGTTCCACGGACCGAGTTCCGCCTCCAGACTCCACATTGGCGGCAAGCGCGGGACGCGTCGGCAGCCAACCGGCCCCTGCAACCGCATACTCGCGCGATCCGTCCTGAGGACTGCTCTCCACACTGAAGTCGATGATGTGTTCGATACCACCACGTCCCCGAGGGGTGAACCCGTGTCCTGGTGCTCCTCCCGCAATGCCGACTACCAAAAGCCATCGCGGCGCGAGGTCATCCAGCAGATCGCGCGCTGCCGTGAGCGCCTCGCCGTTCCCTTGCTCCGCACAGCGAAGAATTGCAACCGTGTAGCCATGGGGCGCAATGGGGTTGACGCAATGTAAATTATACTGACGGCGCGCATTGACGATGCCTATTTTTTTCGGGAATCGGCGACATACGGCATCGTTCTCATCCGCTCGGATCGTGATGATCCCAACATCGACTTTCCCTTTCCAATCTGACGCCTTCAGCCAGGATACAGGAGACATCGACGTATGCGCCGCCGCTTTGATGGAGAATCCGGTTGGCACGAAACTGCGGTATCAGTATTCCATGGCAGAACGGGACCGCCGTCTTCGAGTAGGTTCTCCCGCGTGGCCACACCAGCTCATGTACATCTGTCCACACACCTTATCTCACAAGATCGGCTCAACTAGTAGACTACTTTCACCTGAGCATGTACATCTTGTCCGCATCCAAGCTTCGCGCCTCGCACATCCCCGCCACCGATTTGGGGGTTGATGCCCAAATCACTCTGCCAGCCGGTTCAACGAACCTTCCGCGACCACGTCGCACGTACCCGTAATCGTGCCCGAGAGCGACAGGGAGAGGTCGAACTCCACCTCCAGGATGTTGTCGTTCAACGTCAGCTTTCCGTCCGTAACCGTGGTCGCGATGGTGGTGCCATCGGTCTGGGTCTTGCGCCGGACAACTATACTGACGCACGTTGGCAACATCGCCATCGACGCTGGCGTAATCGCAGTCGCTCCGCATGGAGCTTCCCAGGTGACGGTGTCGCCATCGTCTTTCAGCGTCAGGCTGACGGCCGTGGTCGAGGCGGGGACGGATGAGCCATCGGAACACGTTCCTGTTTGCGAAAGCTTCCTCCAATTTTCCGGCTCCAATCCGGTCCGCAGCCCGCCAGGCAAAATGCTTGAAATCAGTATCACGAGGCACTTCATTCGGCGCCAGTAGACAGGAGCCCGGGGCCCTCGTCAACACGGACGACCGTACGTTGAGCCAGTTGCGGGCCCATGTAAAGTGTTTGGTCGTGCTCTACCGTCGCAGCGAGGCTCGGGCGGCCGAGAGAAACGGCTCGGCTTTGCATGGCGGGAGCGGCGACACGGCAGTTTTGGCGGGCTCTGCCTGGATCGATCGAACGTCAATGCACAATTCAGACTCGACCCTTGAAGAGCCACTCAAACCCTTTGGCCACGAGCTTGATCAAGGCCAGCCCGGATGAATAACGGGCCAAATGCGGCGGATACCACATATAGGATCGGCGCCATCTTCTCGCTTGAGTCCCCAAAGAAAAGATATTTGAACGACGTGACGCCGAGACCGATCCAAATCCCTACTAGAAAGATCTCCATAACGCACCCCTTCTCACTATTCTGCCAAGATAGGGACCATGTCAAACCTCCGCAGGCTTGGTGTCAAGGAAGAAAGTAACGCCCTGTTACGGTGATCCGCGCATCCCGGTCAAGATTGTCGCTGATGCGTCGCTGGTCCCCGCCATCCCGGCCCGGTGCTGCCCAGCCAAAGGGGGGTCCTGCCCAATGCATCGCGTCAACCAACCATGCATAACCGGCCGAGACCCCAGCAGGAAACGAAGCAAACGGCAAACGCACAGGCCGACTTCGGTTGTGTACAGATGTACAATAGATGTCCAGCGGTTTGAATTTGTCCGAACCGTTTCGTGTACATATGATGCAAGGCACGGCTTTCTCCTATCAGCAATACGACAATATGCGTAGCCCGAGGTTACTCAAATTTCAATGCGGGCGGAATACACTGCTTAAAGGCTCGCCACTGCTGATAGCAAGATATGTCCATAGCGCATGACAAGTCGACACGCAGGCGGGGTTGGGTGCGATGCGGCACAAAAGGAAAATCTTAGATAACTGACTCCCATCTCTCTGGACTCGTGAAAAGTACGCGAGTAGGGGACCCGAGAGGTGTCGGCAAGGCTACGGCAGAATCTTTGAGGGCGACGTGTACAAGCAACTTTTCTCGAAAAAGCACGCCTGGATGCATCTTGATCCTGATCGATCAATCCGGTCCCATGGATGAAGGCTTCAACGGTGCGCAACCCAATGCCGCAGATCCCTTCAGTCGAAAGGACGGAGCATGCGCGATGGCCGTAAACCGGAGTGATTCGTGAAATCGCACTCGCAGCGCAGAAGGGTGACGTATTTTCGCCACGATGTGATCTCGGTGTGGTTGGATACGGACGACAAATTGATCTGCATTCCGTGGTACATTGGAGGGCAAGGGGCCTGTTTCGATCGCAGATGTTGCGGTATCACCACAACGAGTCGATACGGTAAAGCAAAAAGTCCCTGACGGTGCAGGTGGTCTGGTGGACATGGAAATGCCTTCCCAGTTTGGGTGGACCCCATAGCAGATGGTTCTACACCAATGGCAGACGCGTTCGAACTTGGCGCAGGTTGGGTACGTGAATGGGTTGCCTCTCATGAGAATAGCTTCCTCCAGTAATCATCAATATCACCGATGGAGCACCAGATGATGTTGGTCGGGCGGCGACAGCCGCCAAGCAATATCCAATCTAAAACGTCGGATGGCTCTGCTCTCCTTCTGAATGTACATTTCGCAACGGAAGGGTCACGCTTATTTTCTCTTCCAGATGCAGAGGGCGCTTTGCCCGACGAGTATGCGAAATTCTTATTTCGCATGTCGTCTGTCCTGCCAGCACCACTCCAGGCATCAGCCGCCGCGCAAGGTTTTAACGTCTCGCCGTCGTCACGAGGATTCATCTATAACGCGGACGCCGAAACACTCGTGCGATTGCTTGCGTTCGGTAGTAACCCCACGGGAAGATGATACATGCCCAGGGGAACGGGGGATCGCACTCAAACACCACGCAAGAGGGAGACCGTTCCTTGAGAGAAGCGTCTAGCTCATCGTCGCGAACGGCGCTCGTGGTTCGGCATCGGCTTCGCGCATTGGCAAGAAAGGCGAAGGCCACGAGCGACGATGCGGGGCCGGCAATGATACCGCTCGCGTTTACGCAGTAGCGGACGGAGCCTCCGTGTCGTTTCTCCCAGGCCCGTGGGCGCAGTTTCTTGTAGACGCGGCCTGTACGAGCGGATTACCAACGAAAAGAGAACTTACAAGATGGCTCGCTGGTCCAAGAGAACAGTGGCGCAAGCGCCAAGCGGAAGCTGCGGCAGGTGGAGCACGGTGGAATAATCAGGGGCGTCGCGGCGCTGCTACATTCTGTGGGATTGCGGTTGAGCACAAGAACGACCTCGTGGAATGGTCTGCAGTGACTATTGGGGACGCATGCGTTTTCCTGTTTGTGGGAACAATTTGTTGCGATCATTGCCGCTGCTGGAGTCGAGCGCCGGCTTCAATTCGACTCCCGCTGTTTGTTCAGCACCCCGTCCGATCCAGAGCCGGAAATCAATATTTGAAGGACAACGCCACGACGGAAGACGTCTCTATTTGGCGACCGATGATTGGCAAATGGTTGCTCCAGCGACATGAAGCTGGAACGCCAGTGTGGAATCGCATTAGCCAGATCGTATCAGAAGACGAGCTACTCCAGCTCGTAGGATCAGGAACGCGATGCGAATAGAATGGAGAACGATGATGTCACGCTGCTTGTCGTCAGAATGGAGAAGGAACCAGATACCGATGTAATTTGTACAGAGCGCAACGGAGCCCTCCTGATCTTTCACGCGCGAACAAGATCATCAGCAGAAGTCGATCGCAAAGACATCGGCTGCGCAATCACCGCCCGCATACCATACGACTCGAAAACCTCCTACAAGGAAAGAATCGACGCTGGACGAATCTACCAAACTCGCCGAACCATCGCCCGCGTACCATGCAGCTCGAAAACCCTCGTCCAGGAAAGTGTCGACACTGGACGAACCCATTGAACTGGCTGAGCCTAAACGCAATAAGTCTGACACCAAGGGGAGAGCTCCTAGCTACCCTAATATCATGTTTGTCTCGGCCGTGGTCTCAGCCGTGGTCTCAGTGCTTGTTTCTTTTGATCCAGACACGAGGTTCAGCACAAAATTCGGCTCCAGTAACACCAAGTTCGGGAAACGCGACAACCGCTCCCTCCTCGAGGCACGCCACCCACTGCAACAGTCTCCCGTCGCGATGCAAGCGTTTCCTCATCAATCCCAAGTGCAAGTGCCTCCACAGTGACCAATGTGACCATAGTTGGCTGGGTCGATTGCTCACAAAAAATACGGTGCAAATCCCAAAGATGCCCAACACCAGTTTGAGGCGCAAGAACCTGTCTATGATGACAAGGATGGCGACAGAATGCGGGGGGAAACTGCTCCAGAAGGCGGAGTATCGGGTGACGGAGCATCACATAAGATCAGCCGACAAGTTCAATCGTTGTCAAATACAAATCGATTCCAGCAATCTGACGCAATGACGCAATGACACAGGTCTTTCCGACGCGCGCAAAGTATCAGGACGCCGTGATGCACGGAGCCAAGGCTTTTCTCGTCCCTGAACTCAAGGCGGGTGTGGCGGAGCGCGGGCCTCCTCTCGGAATGCCAAAGACGTGGAATGGCGGATTTGCGTCCGTTTTTCGAGTGAATTCTGGGGGCAAAGATTATGCGGTTAAATGTTTCACAATGGATATCGGAGATGCCGCGACTCAATATGCCGAGGTGAGTGCGTACCTCCAGCAAAATAAGTTATCATATTTTGCGCATTTCGCATTTCATAAACAGGGTATTCGTGTAGAAGGGCGTGAGTATCCGATTGTGCAGCTCGAGTGGGTGCGTGGTGCTCCCTTGAAGACTTTCATCGAAAATAACCTTCGCGATCCACATCGACTCGTTGCCCTTGCTGAGGCGTGGCGCCGCATGCTGTCCGATCTGCGAGCAAACCACATTGCACACGGCGATCTCCAACACGAGAACGTTCTTGTTAATGATGACTCTGGAGGACCGACGTTGCGTTTGATTGATTATGATACCGTGGTTGTGCCAATCTCGTAGGGAAACCGGAGGCTAATGCTGGCCACCCAGCTTTCCAACATCCAATGCGAGCTGACGCGATTAAAACAAAGACCATGGACATCGACGCTTCTCCGGCGTGGCGATTTACACGACCATTCTTGCATTCGCCCGCGACCCAGGGCTTTGGGACTATCGCAATTGCGCAGGACGAGACGGCATTCTTTTGATCCGAAGGACTTCTGAACTTGGTAAAAAAGCGACGGCATTTTTCGATTATCTCAGCAAACTAGGCAAGATTTTAAGCAACTTTCCGATGCTCTTGTTGGCGCCTGTCGCGGAGCACCCAATAAAGCAAAGCCTCTCGACGAAATTATCGCGCCGGCGCAACCGGTGCAGACGTTTAACAAGAAACGACTGGTTTCTTCATAGACCGACATCAACTACTCCAACCCCACCACCAATCGCTGTGGGGCCAACCGCTACAGTTTCGAGTGCTTCCACTTCGGTTGCAACCTTCATGGGATCGTCAACGAGCGCGAAGGCACATGCGGCACCACTTCCACCTTGGCTTCAACAGCCGCAACCGTTACCGCCAGGGCCAGGTGCTGCCCAATCGGGTCAGCAACCGCTGCCGCCACGGCCAGGTGCTGCCCAATCGGGTCAGCAACCGGTACCGCCGTGGCTCACCCCCGCCGCCAACGCCGACCGCGACGTCAGCAACATCTAATACGCAGTCGCAGACGCTTACAAGCACTCCCCCAGGAGGAGCATTATCTCAACGCCGGAGCATTTTCTCGAGGGTTGCCGTCATTTTAGTAGTTATCGGGATTTCTGCCTTCCTATTGAAGGCTTGTAGCTCGTTGTTATCAAACAAATCAACAACTTCCCCCGAACAACGTCGCGCAAGGGGCGGAACATGCAGCCAAAATACCCAATGTGGTGACAAGCTAATTTGCGATGGGGCACGATGTGTGCCCGCTTCTTTGACTTTGTTAGAGGGCGAGGCGTGCGATGCATCTAATCAATGCATTGAAGGGTTAAGGTGTTCTAATAGGATCTGTTCATCACCAACCCCGGCATTTTCAAGCCCATCTTCGACACCCCATGTGGCGCCAACGGTTGACGACATGGCGCCATCGGCATCGTCGGTTGATGGCCCGACTTCATCGACTCCCGCTGAGGTGCCAACGCCACCGGCATTGGTTCCTGACGACTTGCTTGTAGCACCGGCATTGGTTCCTGACGACGCGCCAGCGCCACGTCCCTTAGAGCGGCCGAGAGCGCTACTGCGGGGTGGTGCAACGAAGATAGTGATTGTCGTGATGGTCTTCTTTGTGTGGAATTCGTATGTGCGAGGGCGCGAGCAACGGTACAGCACTGTGAGCGTGCCCTGAATCACAAGTGCATTGTTCGTCGCGGAGATGAGACGCCATTTTCGGAGACGGAATGCAGGCGTAAGTCAGGGATATCGTCGGCATTTTGGAATATAACAATGGCAACAAGTATCGAGAAGTTACCTGCCCCTGCTGTGGTAGCGAACGCGGGTTCATGCACAGGGATCTGCTTCGCATAGATGGAGGTTGAGCGCCAATGTGGGGAACAATCACGTGCCCGAAATGCAAGCATGACAGTCCAGGCACTGCGCGACAGTGCTCGTCCTGTGGCACGCCATTTGCGCTGGCTTCTGCGGCAGCGTCCGGGATATCAGCGCCTGCATCCGTTTCCACCACGCAATCGCCGACCCCAGCACCTGCCCCAGCAGCGAATCCTGCTTCGGCCGCGGGGACTGCGAAGCCTTCATGGATGACTACCAATACACCTCTACCAAGCCCACCAGCTCAGCCACCATTGACCCAGAACGTTGAGACTGAAACGCCACGCATTGTTTCGCAGGGAGCGGTCTTGCAACCTGCACCGTCTACACCGATCACGTCGCCTCTGAGCAAGCAAACAACTGGTGCGTCTGCACCGCAGTCGGCAGGGCAGCGATTGCTGCTGCCTTTGCTAGTCGCAGCATTGGTACTCACTGGACTGGCTGCATTTTATTTTGTGCGGCGAGACTCTAATGGTACCGCAGTTCCTCCCTCTAATTCTGATATCGCTCAGCCTCCTCCCATGAGCGGTCGCGGGCTCGAGACCCTAGCCCCAAGTGGGAGTTGATTGCACGGTGGAAATCAGCTGTTGTGCTCATTGAATCGTATGCATTCAAGGGAAACGACATCATTCACATTGAGGGCAAACTTCGCAAGGCACGGGCTTTTTCGTCTCCGCTGACGGGTTGATCGCGACGGCACATCACGTTATTCGGCAAGTTGATGACGGTTTGGATCACCGGATCGCGGTAAAATTACTGGACACGTCAAAGTTCGAGCAAGTGCTTTGTCTTGCCGAGGACAAAGAGAACGATCTCGCGGTAATAAAAATAGCAAAACAAGGTACCGAGTATTTGCGACTTTCATCCACTGACAGCATTCCACAAACAACACGAATTTTCGTAATTGGACATCCTGGCAAGGGAACCTATAGCGAATTCTGGTCTGTGACTCAAGGCAGCGTGACCAGTCGTGCAATTGGTCCAGATGAGAAGAGTATTACGGCGTCGATGCACGCATCGAGCCTGGTAACAGTGGCGGTCCAGTGTTGCTTACCGGAGGCGAGGTTATCGGAGTGGCAGACTGGAAGGTAACGGCAACGTCGATGAACTATGCAGTTCCTGTGCAGAAGCTTCGAACGCTGATCGAGCGATCGAAGGATGCAAAGAAGTCCTTGTGGAATTGGCGGAAAGATGACGTGGTAGAGGTGTGCGGCCAATGGCTTTGCGACGAGGTGCTGCCACTTGCGGACATCTGTCCACGCACAATCGCACCATGTCAGCCGTATTCTAGCCGCAACTTCGCCATTGCATGTACATCTGTCCGCATGCTAGGGTCGCGCGCATGTAGGGGAGGCCGTCCGAAAAACCAGAGTGGTCCTCCGACGTATGGTACAATGAGCTTCAGACTTCAGGAGCATTCCAATTGTATAAGAAGGCGTCACGCCATTCCTATAGGGAGTTGGATCCGACATCGGCACGAGATGTAGCGGAATGGATGCTTCAAGAGGAGGCAAAACAGGGCGTTATCCAGACGCAGCAGCAGTCCGTACCAAGTTTGGCGATAGGTTTCTGGATGGTGGTGACGGCGCAGAACTATCCATTCGAAGAACTGTATTGAAGGAGCTCCGCAAGCTCGAAACCGAGTCGCGGACTCGTGAGTCCGGAGCCCTCATCGGCGGCATGCCCCAAGCGCGTCGAGCTGCACTGAAGCGGGCGACACTCAACGTGGACATGTTGACAAGGGGTGGCGGAAGCAAACGGAAACGAACGAATCCGCAGCAATTTTGACAGTCTTTTGCGCTTTCTTGACGACGTCTTTCGCGCTCGTTTGGAGCATGGCCCAAAGTCTTATCCAGGAGATTGGGCCAACGACTTCCGGGTGGTCATGGCGGGACTTGAACGAACGGGTCATGTACTTGGCTACGCCAAGGCTTACATCGAGGCCGAACAATTGCGCTGGAAAAACGCATTCGACTCGCTGGCGCGCCGCGAGCGAGGTCCTCAACAGGCCAAGTTCCCCCCAAGGTGGGCAAAATCAAAACGGTAGGCAGCGCCACGCACGATGGTGCTTTCGCCATGAAGCGCCAAACGCATTGATGACGTGGGCGACGGCTTCGTGTACATCTGTCCACAACCCACCGCACCCAATCTTCTAAATTCTAGCACCGCCTTCCCTCTTGCATGTACATCTGTCCGCATGCTAGGGTCGCGCGCATGTTGACCATCGCGGTGATGAACTTCAAAGGCGGCGTAGGGAAGACCACGCTATCGATCTTGCTCGCAAACGAACTCGCGCAACGTGGGCATCGAGTGCTCCTCTCGGATTGTGATCCTCAGAACAGCGCCATGGCGTGGCAGAGTTGGTCGAAGTCGAACCTGATGGTCGAACGCGTCGAGAAGATTCGTCCGAAAAAAACGGAACGCTCCGACGTCGACATGAACGTCCTCGATTGTCCGCCCCGATATGGTGACCAATGCATCGCGGCCGCGATTGCCTCCGACGTGGCTTTGGTCCCCGTCATGCCCGGCCCGCTCGACTATGCCGCTACGGGGCTGCTCGTCGAGACCTTGCGCGAAGCAAATAAGCGCCGAACGTCGCCGCTGCCGGCTCTGCTCGTGGCGAATCGAACGATGCCCCGATCCGTCGTGAGCCGTTTGCTCGTCGAGACGCTCAACAAGCTGGCAACGCAAGTCGATGGCGCCCGCGTTTCGAAGACGGCGCTGCCGCAGCGCACAGCTTACGTCGAGGCGCTCATGGGGACATGGACGCCGCTTGCGAAAGAGGCGAGGACTCCCGTTCGTGCATTGTGCGATGAGGCTTTGGCTTTGGCGGGGCGTAAATGACATGGGCAAGAAAAAAGACCTCTCCTTCGATACATTTGTCCCGGTAAAACCGATCCAGACGACCGCGCACGTCGAGCGAGTCGCGGCAAATGTAAAGCGTTTGGTCGTGGATATTTCGCCAGCAATTCATCGGCAGCTCGTCGAGCGGTGCATTCCGTTCGACACGATGAAGGCGTATGTGCTCTTCATCGTCAACAAGCAGCAGCACCGCGCGAAGGTTTCATCGACGCCCATTCCGCCGATGCGCGGTCAAAAACGCGTCATCATCGAGCTCCCCGAGGCCGAAGCTGACGCCCTCACCGACAAAGCGAAAGAGAAGGGCTTTCCAAGCTTCCGCGAGTTCGTCCTGCGCTGCTTGGAAGCCGAAGGGCTCGAGATCGAGGCGAAGCGGTCGACATGAAACGCCGGCGCAAAAAGCTGCCGATGCCCTCTGATGAGGAGGCCATTGAATTCTTGGCGAAAACGCCAAGTTTCGTCATC
Organism: Polyangiaceae bacterium; assembly: GCA_016715885.1. Taxonomy (NCBI): domain Bacteria; kingdom Pseudomonadati; phylum Myxococcota; order Polyangiales; family Polyangiaceae; species Polyangiaceae bacterium. The sequence goes on along the minus strand of JADJXL010000006.1, from coordinate 71,438 downwards.
CTATGCGAGACGTGCACTGCCGGTTACGCGATGAGAATCACGTTCGAGCAGTTCGAAAAGTGTATGGCGGATGCTCAGCAGGACGAACGAAAGGCTCTGGATGCGATTTTCGACATCGAGAATTTCGACGAGTTTTATGCAAAAAACCCGGAGACGCTGTCAGACATGGCGACATTTTGCGAACAGCACCAGGGTCACAAGCTGCAACTGAAGGTTGTGCCGCCGTTGTGGAGGCATTGAGAAATCCAAACGTCCAGAGCCCGACCCCACGTCCCACAGGGTCGGGCTCTTTTTTTCGACTGCGAACATGCAGCTCCCAGCAGGTAATTTTCATTCCACTGCTTGAGATTCGGCTTGAAGTAGCCTGATTGCCTCACGACCAAGCCACGGTGTCAGCCAGTGAAGGGCATGCCATGCCCATCGGCGGAACCTTGCAGGCCATTGTCTCCTCGCATCGAGCCGGTTGGGCGTCGCCGCGGAAGGACGAATCGTGAAGTGTTGCACCTGCATTTCCGTGGCGATGCGCAGGCGCAAAGGACGTGCGGCGGAAACAGGATGGTTGGGCCCACCCCCATCGCTCATAGCCAGAAGCAAGGCCATGAACATCATCATCACGAGCGCCAGCGTGAGCATCACGCCGTGCGAATAACCAAGCATGTATTCGGGACTCGAACGATACATCGAAACCTCCTTCACCCTGTCTTGGGCGCCATGCAGATCCTTCTGTGGAAGGTCGGCGACGCCGCCTTGCACACTCGGAGGGTAGTCGGCGGCCTCGAGCAGCGCTGCGCTTGCAAGCGATAAATCACCACCCGCACGGAACTGATCGCGTTCTTCCTCCGGAGCTCGGAATTCGCTTCCGACATGCGCGGATGATGCCACCAACTCGATGTTGTTACTGAGCGTGTACTCCTACGGGGCGGGGTTCGATCGCCCGAACACCGGTGTTTCTGCGGGAAAAATATTTTCATTTTGTACTCTTCGCCTGAGAGGGCTTCCGGTATCGATACCGCGATTCATCGAATCACAAGCGAAGGTTTTCGACGAGCCTACCAAGGTGACTGGGCGAACGTCTATCCGTTTCGTTTAACGAAACCGTCACCCTTCCACCTCGCATACGCAAACACCGTCTTCCGCGGCCCCGGTGGACAGAGGGCGGCATCCTCATCCGGCAGAGGCTTCCGTCCTGCGTTGGGGCGCAGCTCGAGCACGCCGCGTTCGTCGAGCTCCCGAAGGAGCGTGTGCACGCGCTCGAGCGGCACCAGATCTTCAACCGCACGCACGACTGAAGGCACGTAAATCAGCCCATTGCGCGCATCTTGCTTTGCTCGAAGCGCTTCGTAGACGTGCCGCATATCGTCGGTTTGCTTGTTTTGCGGCGTCTTGGCGATCCTCGAATCGAAGATTCGCGCGATTCGTTCACGCACACGATTGACGTTCGATTCGGTAATTGACAAACGAAGCCCGTCCGCTCCGTACCAATCCCACAATCCCGTTGCCAATTCGTTGTTCCGGATGGATTCGGCGTCGATGAAATCGATCCAAATAAAATTCGGTTCCGAGCAGCTCATGCTCCATGCAATATTCTTGTCATTGACCCTGAATCCATACGCGTTCCAAGATATTCGGTATTCGCGCCGTTTCGCTTCATCGAGCACAAACGAAAACAACGCGGCCGCCTCGGATGCACAGCGCGTGAGAATGGCTTCCAGGTTGGGTTTCCTTTGGTCGAGCCACGACCGAAGCAGTGCGGTTCGATCTGCGTGCCCCTGCTCGGCAACGAGCTCGTCGAGCCGACGTTCTTCGTCTTCCGTGAACCGGATGGCGTTCGGATCCGGCGCCCTTTGCGCGAGCCACGAGCGAAGCAACGCCGACCGGTCTTTGTGGCCGAACTGCACGACGAGCTCATCAAGGCGACTCTCCTCCTCTTCGGTGAGACGAAAGCCGATGATCCGTGTCGAAGGTGCCTCAGCCCTGGAAGGACGTGCCATCCCGTTTTCGTTTAACGAAACTCGGACGCGCATGCAAGTCGTTTTGTTAAACGAAATCCGCTCCCACGCTCGACCTCTGGGCGCCGGCCTCGGCGACAAACTTGGAGTTGGCAAATTCAGGCCGCTACGAGCGCATTAACGGCCTAGCGTACGATTTTTTCCGTTTTCTCAGCGAGCCCCACTGTCACTTTTCACTGATTCAGGAGCTTCGAAAGTCGGATCTCGGCCGCATGATCGCCGTCGGTTCCGTCGTATGGGTATCGAGCTACGAGTGCAGGCGAGACTTCCTCTTCGTCAATGCAGTCGAATGTACGATCATCGTAATGCGACAAGAAGGCTCTGCCTGCAAACTCATCGACCCGAATCAACGGGGGCATTGGCCATTCATCGTCATTCCAGTTTTCGACCTGGCCTAGCTGGGGCCAGTCACCATTTCTTAGCGAAGGATCTCCGAACTTGGTAATGTACACGGCCTGACGCGGGTCGAGTCCGCGTGTCGTTGCGTCCTCTGGCGAATTCAACTTGGGTCCGAAGAAATATCCGAACACGAGCCCTTTGCCGTCAAATCTCGCAACGACTCCCCTTGCAAAACCCCCGCCGCGCAACGGAACCAGAAAAACCGTACCCTTCGAGTAATTGACTTTGGATCGACGTTTCATTTGCTCTTTATAGCCTATCGCCCGCCCGAAGGTATTTTTCTCGCCGTGGGTTCTTGGGACTTATGGGCTGTTTTCGATTCAAATCTGCCTCTGGATGTTGTTCCCAAATGCGCTGTTCTCGCCCCGCTGTGCGGCATAGTGCGAGCAGACAACCGCAGGGATTTCTTTGCTCATGGTTTCATGCGTTATGGGACAAGGATATCGTCTATCTCTACTCGCATCTGTTCTGTCGTTGGATCGTCGATTAACGTTGCCTGCAATTGCAGATCGGATTCACCCTCCTCAATGGTGTAAAAATTAAATCGGATCGAGTATTCCTGTGGAACGGATGCACGTATTGGGATAACGTCGACATTTTGGAATGCTTCTGGGGGCGGAACTACAAGAGTCCTTCCATATTCGGTAATGCCCTCTTCGATTTCGGATGCTTTGAGTCGTACGCCATTGCTCAATTTTTCGAGGGCTACGTAGTCCTTGCGGACAAACAGATTCATAATATCACGCATTGTGCCCTCAATTTTCGCGCTCATCGTCATCTCCTATCGCCTGGAATTGTTGTGGGTGTAGACGGTTCCACGCCAATACTCCTGAAGTAACCATCCGCCTCTTGGATGGCCTGCCGCGCCTCCCCTGGGGACATCCCAGCTTTACGCAGCGCCTTGTAGCCGATCCTTCGCTCTGCGGCGTAGGTTCCACCCCCGGCCTGACGCTGCACGGGCCTCGTCAGATTGTGTGGAGTGCCACGAACACGTGCAGGACCATCGAGCCGAACTCCTGGCGCCAGATTCGTATTGTAGCCGGGCAGATTTTTCACCGCGGCATCCTGGATCACGTGGTGAGCATCTCTGAGCCCGGCCGCACGCAGCTCACCCACTGGAGTTGTTACCCTTGGCGGCCCTCTCGTCGTTTTTGGCCCTTTTTTCAAACCAGGCGCCTTCTTCGCGATGACGATACTGAGTATCGCAACCCCTACGCCGACTGCCTGCTGACCGACCGTGTACCAGTCGCCATTGTCCACGGCAAGCGAGATGTTTGCCACGGGCATCAGGGGGTTGATGACGTTGAAGGCGTCAATGACGTCGCCCTGCTGGTAGGCGGTGATCATGTGATCGACCGTGTCGACCGTGTTTCGCGACCACGATGGCGTCAGTGGAATGAGCGACCAAAAATCATCAACGAAATCGCCCAAACCCGCACCCACCCCGTCGAGAAAACTGCCCTTTTTCGGCTCGGGTAGCGTCGGTTCGTACGGCAAACCCTCGCCACCATTTCCCGTCGTGCTCACGTCGATGGGAGGCACGTAGGCGCCCACTTCGGCAGCATCCTTTGGCGATTCGCCTAGCTTTTTGATTTCAACGCCATAGGTGAACGAATCTTTCTCTGGGCCAATGTGCACAGGTGGCAAAAGATGGGTTTCCCATTTGCCCGGCGGCTCCGCTTCCTGCGGCGAAAAACCCGTAGGATCGATGAATGCAAGCGGATTCCCATTGACGTACGAGTATCTGTTGAGCGTCTGCCCGTTCCAAATGTCCGCAATGACCGGATCCGTCGTCGTGAATCGCCCGAGACGCGGATCCATGATCCGCCCTTTCATGTTCACGAGGCCTAAATCCTCGTCTTCCTCGTGTCCCGTGAAGCCGCGCGTCGTGCGGCTCGTGAAGGCTCCCGAAGGCTTGCCCCATTCTGGATTTCGCCGTTGCCCGTAGGCATCGTGGCTTCGCCGCTCCGCAATCGTGCCGTCTTCTTTCGTAACGACGTCGATGGAGCCCAAGTGGTCCACATGGAAAAACCGCGTTCCTGGCTCTGCTCCGCCGCGCGTTACCACGGCGATCGCCCGTTCCGGTGAATGCACGTAATAGCGACGTTCGACGACGCCGGCAGAACTCGTCACTTGCTCGAACATGTCGCCGAAGTAGAGCGTTTCCGCGGTCGGCGTCGTTTTGCGTATGCGCCTTTGGTCTCCGTCGTACCCGAAAGAAGTCGTTTTCCCGCCTTTGGTAATCGTTTTCGGCAAATCGAAGGGCGTGTACGTCACGAAAATGCCGCCCGGACGCGTGATTTGGTTTCCAACGTCATCATAGCCGTACTTGGGGCCATTTGGGCTGTTTTCGTTCGCCACGGCATGCGGATGCTTCGCGTCCTTATACAACAACGTGCCCACGTCCGATTTGAACGTTAAATTGCCATTCAATGCGTAGTCGTACGACGCCACGCACGGCTCGAGCGAGCTCTCGACCGCGCCAAAGTACGCGCACGTTACGCGATCGAGTGCGTCGTACCGAAACCGCTCCGTCTTGTTTTGCGGCTGAAGGGCATCCGTGCGGCTCTTCAAGTTGAGCCGTGCATCCCAAGCATACGCAAGCTTTTGGATGTTCGTTGGGCCGTGAGTCGTCGAGATACCCTTGAGGGTTTGTTTGTCGGTATCATACGTTCGCGTTGTCTCGACGTCATTGCCGAATCGTTCTTTTTGGATTCGACCGGCATCGTCGACTTCCTCGAGCGTCCAGAAGGCTTCCTGCGTGTTTTTCTCGCGTACGCCAACAACGAATCCATGTTCGTCGTGCTCGTACATTACGCCGAACGGTTCCTCCCCGAGCGGCTGCGGGTACGCCATGGACTTCACGCGACCGACGTCGTCGTACGTTTGACGCGCGGCAAATGAGCCTCCATCGACGGTCTGCACCATTCCTTCGAGCTGACCCTTTGCCGTGTACGAAAACGATTGAATGGCATCTGGACTCGTCACCGTCTCCAATCGCCCAATGCCATGCGCCGCGGTGTCCCATTTCCACGTCGTCGTCGATACTTGCGCCCCAAGCTTGTCCGTGCGCGTTTCGACGCGGCCGAGCTCGTCAACGTCGAACTTCACGACGCGGCCGAGCCCATCCGTCGAGGTGACCAGCTCGCCGAACCCATCGTGCTCGAGCACGGTCGTCCCGCGGTCGGGATCCTCTATCTTCCGCGGCCGTCCGAGCGCATCGAGCGTCCACGTCGTCGTCGCACCGCCTGGATCCGTGGCCGTGCGCAGCGTGTTGAACGGGCCGTAGGTGTAGCTGGTGACGCCCTGCTTGGCGTCGGTGATCGTGACGGGTCGCCCGAGCTCGTCGAGCTCCGTGAGGGTGTGCCGGGGTGGCGTAATCGTCAGATCCGCCGAGTCGATGACAAACCCGTCATACGTCGTCGTGGTCGTCGCATTCCACGGCGTCGTGTGCCGAATTTCGCGCCCGATGGAGTCGAATTCGAAGACGTCGAACCGCAGTTGATCGTCCGGCGTTCCTTCTGCGGCCAATATCGAGCGTTTTGCCGTTTTGCCGCTCAGCCGATCGTACCCAAAAACCTGCATGCGCCGCGGTGTGTTCCCCTTTTGGCTCGCGGGTGTCGGGCCATGGGAAAACGTGCGAATGGGTCGGCCAAGGCTATCGAACACAAGCTCGTCATCGGCGCCGCCCGTGGTGGTGATTCGTTGCGACAACCGCCATGCTCCGGCCGCTTTCTCGCGCGTAAGAGTCGTCGTCGTTTGCGACCCATCGGGGCGCATTTCGAGTGTCTCACGACCAAGGCTGTCGTATTGCCATTCCGTGACCAGCTTGTTCGGGTCGGTTTCTTTTCTCAATACGCCGAATCGCCGGTCATAGTCGAGCGCAGTTTCGTGCTCGAGCGCGTTGATCACCTTGACGGGAAACACGCCTTCCTCGTCGAAAACCGTCGTCGTGCCGCGCACGTGGCCGAATTCATCTTTCGCAGTCAAGTGCTCGACGTTGCCGTACTCGTCGCGTTTGTCGTACTCGACGGTGAGCTTCGTGCCGGGTATGCTTTTATCGCTCGTCGACTCCGATTCGACTTCGCCAAACTCGTTCGTGGTGTACGTATACAAGCGGCACCGTTCATCGACGCCCGCTTTGCTGCACTCCGTCTGCTCTTGCACTTGCCCGAGAATCCATCGCGCGGTGTCATTCTTGACGATGCGAGTTATCTCGTAGCTCAGGTCAACGCCAACCGTGGATACCTTCACGCCAAGCACGTTGCCGAATGCGTCGAAGTCCGCGACATCGACGGTCGTGTCCCGCAGCATCGTCGCATTTTCGTTCGCCGCGACGCCGGCGACCCACGTTTCGAGCGACGTGCCCGCGGAAAATGTCCCCTGCAAGCGGCGCGAGCGGCGCTTCGTGCCGAGCGTGAAATACGTCTGCGCGTTGTTCGTCGGCACGACGTCGACATCCATATCGGCAAATGCAAGCTCGACGCGGTTTTGCTTGGATTCATGCGGCAACGCTGGAGCCCAGCGCCATTGTCGATGCACTTGATTTGCAAACGGGTAGACCTCGCGGCCACCGACTTTGACGGCCGTCACGTTATCGTAAAACGTCGCGGTTCCTGCGTTCGTGTCGAGGTCCGTGACGATTCGAGCGCCAAACCCAAGGAAACCATGACCACGGCGATCATATCGGCCGTCACGATACTTCACGCCGAATCGACGCACGCCACCCTGACCGTCGTTCACTTCGTAGCCGCGCACGAGACGATGCGAACCTACCGCGCATCGCCGCGGGTATTCGCACGGATTGCTCGTGTCGGACCTCGACAAATACAAATACGATTCTTTTTTCGCGCCATTCGTGATGGATTCGTCCGTCAGATGGCCGTACGAAAAGGACACGTTCGGAATGAAGCTCGGATCCTCGGGATCATGGTCGTTCAGGCCATCGGAGAACGAAACGAGCACGTCAGGATCGGACGCCTTGTTCTGAAAAACCTGGAGCTCGTTCCCGATGAACAGCACGACGTCCGCCGCGCCGTCACCGTTGACGTCACCGACACGAGGCCCGCGAGGGTCGGCCAGCGTGACCGCTTCGCCAAGCTGCGCTTCGAACGGGATTCCTGCATCGATTCGCTCGAAGGTATTGGTTCCGCTCGTCGCGCGAAGGATGTACCATTTCGGCAGTTCTGGGGGCTCGCTCATGGCCATCAGGAGGTCGGTGCGGCCGTCGCCATCCCAATCGAGCGGCGTCGCGAGGTGAAAGTATGTGTCTTGCGGAAAAAGCCCGTCCCATTTCAAGCTGTCGACGGGTTTTTCTGCAAAACGGCTGTCCATATTCATCCACGTGCGCAAACGACCGTCCGATACTCCGGATGCAATCGCATCGGGCAAACCATCCGCGTTGACGTCGGCGAAAATGACGCGTCCGGGGCGTGGAGGAATGCGCAATTTCGTGTCCCACGCTTTCCACGTGCCGTCCGCGTTCCGCTCGAGCGCGCTGTACGTCGTCGTCTGTGTCGCTGGAGTGCCTCCGATGCGGATCATCCCCGGCAAAACGAGGTCGATCTTGCCGTTCCGATTCACGTCGACCGTGCGCAGCTCGACGCCACAACTGAACCCCGCGAGCGGCTCGATGGACGCTCCGTTTGCCTCGAATCCACCCGGCCGCCAAAGATGGAGCGTCCACGCGGACTGGCTTGGGTCCACTTCGGGCGAACTGCCGTGATCTTCGCAGGAAATGAGGTCCCCGACGCCGTCGCCATCGACGTCTGCGAGATGCACGGATCCACCCGACCCACGTAGCTGTTTTGGTGCACGTCCGAGAGGAAATGGGCGCTGGATTTGCGTGTCGACCTCTTCGAATGTGCCGTCTGCTTTCGATAGCAGCACGATATGGTTGTTTCGGTTCCCATAAACGTCGTAAAGCAATACATCCATTCGCCCGTCTTGGTTGTAGTCGACAGCGACCCCGAGCTCCGGCTGGAGCAGTGCGGGATCCGATGGACCTTGCGCATCTTGCACGAAGGACCATTCCTGCGAAAAGGCCACTTTCGGCGCGGCGAACTGATTGCCTTGATTTCGCGCGATGCGCCATTCCGTGATGGGATTCGTCGGCGTCGAGAGTGCCGTCGTATCCGGCGTGAGCAGGTCATCGAGCCCGTCGCCATTGACGTCCGCGAGCATGTAGCTCGCAAGTCGCGACATGGGCGCCGCTATCGTCGTCGCGACGTGCTCGAATCCCGTACGTACATTTGCGTATTGGAAGCGTATTTCTGGTGTGCATGCGCCATCTGCGCCGCATTCTTGCGCCGAAACGAGCCTCGTGTGGCCCGTGGTTTCGCTTTGCTCGTAGGTGAATTCGTACCGACGCACGAGCTCGTCATCGACGCGCGTTTGTACTTCCTCGAGGCGCAAACTGCTTTGGAACGCCATGCCAGCCGAGTAAATCGTCCGCACGTCGTCGGGGTCTTTCGTGCCGTACACGAACGAAACGGCGCGCGTCCCTTCCTCCCCGTCGAATCCCGCAAATCGCACTTCATCGAGTGCATATTCCGCTGTAAAACCGTCACCTTCGGCGAAGCAATACCCGTAGCTCATGGAGTTGCCGCGAGCGTCGCGCGTTTCCGTCGCGAGCCATGCGCGCGGCACGCCTCCACGCGCGAGCGGCCGACTTCCCGCGGTTTTGCCGTATTCGACGACCCATCCCGAGGGCAGAAACGCTTCGAAGTACGATTCGTTGCTCGTCGCAAAGTGCTCGACGACCTTCACCTGTGCGTCATCAGGGAATGTACGGTATTCTATCGAGTCCCCGTCTTGCGCGACAATGACGAGACGCTTGCCGTCGAGGCACCGGGCGTCACCGGACGAGTAGTCCACTTCACGGACTTCGCCGTCGATCGCCATCGTCCTAGGGCATCGAGTGATCGCCGAAGCTCCGCTGATGGAGAACCCCCGGCCCAGCACACCATCGCCGCCGTCACTGCGGTAAGAAACCGCGATGGATGGCTCCACACCCGCCCGGCCTGGTGGCACGACGAGCGGCATACTCACCGCGCTCTCGCCCGTGTTGGTGACCCCGTAGGTTACGGGAATCGTTCCGGGCACAAGGGCGCTCTTCGATTCGAGCCGCGGGAAGACGGGGAGCTTCTCGTGCTGGGAGCGACACGGATGCGCTTCGGTGCTTCGAACTTGACCCTCCGGTTCGCACGCGCATCCGGCAGGGGCAAACACGCCAAAGAGCAGGAACCACAGCGGGACTAACGCCTGCCAAATCCCCCGATTCGCGCTGAGCATGGGAACCTCCCAGCGTCGAGGATACGGGAAAAGGGGTCGTGTGTGTTGGCGCGCAACAGGTTGCCGTCACCTGCGCCGATTCGTGAAGCAGGTAACCGGATTTGAAAAATCGACCGACGTTTGAAAAAAGTTTCGGTTTTTGTCGCCCCGACTGCCCTTAGCAAATGTGGTGGGGAAGTTGCGTCTCTGGCATGGCCCGACGATGTGCTGCTTCCGCGCCAACGTAGAGTGCGGTGCGAGGCTATTGCCCGCAGCCCGAAAAGTCGGACGCACTTTTGGGAGAGCTCGAAGGGGAGATCCGCACGCTCTACTTGTCTAGGGCGCGGTAGAGGGCAAATCCCGAAACTTTTTTCGAGGGCCGGGCGATTTTCCCGAAGCGGTGACACAGATCACTGACGTCGATGCTCTCGGTCGAATGTCGAGCGCTGCGTTCGAGGACATCTGTACACAAGAACATAACCTATCTAAATAGAGTTTTCATATCCGGACATGTACAGATGTCCGCACGTTGGGCGCGACGGTCGGCCACTGTCGTACATCTGCCAACTGCTACTTCGCCCCGCCCCCTCACCAAACACGTCACAGCATCCGTGTCTTCCTTCTGACCGTCCCAATGGCCACGCCTCCCGTAGGCTCGCACTTGCCAAGCAAGTACGTCAAGCCAACGTGCGCCTGCTTTGCGGACATCTGTCCACACAACACTGCACTCAATCGACTGCATTCTAGATCCACCTTCTACCTTGCATGTACATCTGTACGCAGGCTATCGCGGTGATGAACTTCAAACGCGCCGTAGAAAAGACCACGCTATCGACCTTGTTCGCAAACGAACTCGCGCAACGTGAGCATCGCGTGTTGCACTCAAATTGTGACTCACCCTCACGCGGCAAAGCTGGTCGCAGTCAGGGTCGTTTTGGAAAACGGAAAAAATCGTGGCATACAATTTGCCATTTTCTGAAACGGCCCCTTGTTGACATAAGGGAGCTGATATTCCAATATCTGTTGACCTTGACCAATTCGGAACGTCTGACATACTCACAATGCAGTTGCATCTGTTCGCAATGAATCGAGGTCTTATGCACGAACCGATTCACCCAAGAAAGGTCTTACCACACGGGGAGTGTTTTCTATTTGTGGATGAGGTGTTATCGATTGATACCCGCCGTATTGTAGCATCGCGCGCCATACCTTTGCAGGAACCTTGGACCAATGCACACTTTCCTGGTGATCCCCTGGTGCCCGGAGTGCTGCTCATTGAAGGGATGACACAGACCTGCGGTATTCTCGCGCGATCTCTTGGCCCAAAGGACGGCAGCGCAGTCGGCGTACTGGCAGCAGTTGATCGTGCCCGGTTTTTCCGTCCTGTTAAGCCAGGCACGACGATAGTCTATTCGGCAGAACTCGACGTCAGGGCAGGATCATTGTTTCGATTCGACGCAGCAGTGCACGTTGGAGAAGACATGGTCGCCAAAGCCAAAATATCGCTATCGCTCGGGCAACACAAACCAACCGTGGGAGAAGTATGAGCATACTACGCGATACCTCGCCGGGTCAGCGTTACAATTCCGCCTGCAATGGCACGGGCCAGAACATCGAGCGCAAATGCTGAATTTGCGTATCGATTTGCCCATTCCAGTGCGCCTGTCCCAGATTCCGCAGCGAGGACAAGATCTACCATATGCTGATCGTCGCTCACGCATTGCAAGCGTTCGACGTCGAAGACAGCTCGTGTGCCACGTGTCGAAGATACCCAGTAGTACGGACCGGCTATCGTCAAGAATTTGCCCGCTAGGGCAGGAAGCGCCTGAGGCACCAGAACTGGTGCCATTCGCGTCTCGTTTACCAAAGATGTGGGAATGACCCAGCGCGTGAACGTCGACCATTCCTCCCAATGTGAAGGCGACTCGCGAATACATTTCTCCAACCACTTGTAAAGAGCCCTAGTACCACGTTCGCGAAACGTCGTTTTGTCTTCGTGGTTCTCTGCCCTGATGGGCGGATAAAAGCAAAGCAGGGGGGGCCTGCCTGCCCGTTCCCGAGCACGAACAGGAATCATGGGAACGTTCGCATGTACAGCAAGTGCCGCGATTCCGGTGCGGGCAGAAATGGTACGACTCAAAAAAGGAAGATAGATACTGCCGCGGTCGTGAGCATAACCATTGATGCCGGAATTCCCGTCTGCAAACGCAATCACCACACGCCCTGCTGCAAGTGCGCGGGCAAGTGACCACAACGAGCATACATCTCGGCTGCTTACGACAGCAAATGATTCGGGGCCCGTCCCAACGAAGGATTGCTGCCAGGCGTCCATTTGCACCATGCTAGAAAGCACTGTCGTGTTTGGGGCGTCCACTAGGAGTGTCACTGAAAGGCCGATGTCGAACAGCGCTTGCGGTATCGAGCGATAACGTCCGAAATGCGCTGGCACGATAATGGCTCCTTGCCCTGCCAAGAGTGCGGCATCAAGATGCTCACGACCTTCCATATCAAACGGCTCCCTAATGTCGAGTTCCCGGAAGATACGATTGTGAAGATAATGGCGCCGATTCGCTTGATCAGCGATTCGTACGACAGTGTTTCGAGGGAGTTCGTGAGAAAAAGCCATTGCGACACCCATGCGGCAAAGGTCTGCACGGGCCTCAACGGAGCGTCGCAGGGATTCGTTTTGACGCATTTGGCGTAATTCGTCACGCAACGCCAACCATCTAGCGCGCACGGCGGGAATGGTTGTCTGTTCGGTGTTCATCGAGAGACCTCCATGGGCACCATCAGTTGATGCTTGACAAACCGAGTATTGCCGATACTCTGCATTGACACAAACCGCGATAATCAATGCGATTGTCGTGCAAGTGGACACCGCACCGGCCCCAACCACGAAACGCGTCCGTCGATATCGCGCTGCACCGGTGCGGGATCCTACACTACAGTACCGAACGTTGCTCGAGTACTATGCTTGTTCCGCCGCGATGCATTTCATGAGATCTTGCGTGTCGCCCGTAAACGCATTCACACCATACACGTGGAGCAAATCGCCTTCGCGAACGACAGCCAGGTTCATGCCTGCGGCATCTTGATGAACGCCAAATTCGGGTGCACTTGCTGCATTTCCAGCAATGCGCGGGTCAACCACCCGAAACCCCTTTGAATCCTTGACGACACGGAGCTGAAGCATTTGCTTCTCACCGAGCCGTTGTTCGGGGAGCGTGAACGTCATCGGAGTGCGCGGGTCCACATTGACTTTGATCCGTGCGCTGGGCTTCGATGCGGACGAGAGCAAACCAGCAATTGCGGCAGCCGATGAGGCGGCGGCCGCAGCGGCGGCTGCGTTTGCCCCCAGTTGATCGAGCAATTCTTTTTTTGTCTTTTCGTCGAACATGAGCATTGCCTTTCCAACGTCCGAGCCCATTCTCGGACGAGCCTTTGGGGCATTATGTGCCTGCGGTGAGTAGGCGTTCGATCTGCTCTGCAAACCACTTTTCGCGCGTTGATCGTGCCCCAAACACAACGCTAAGCGGATCCTCGAGCCTGGCGCCTAGAGGAGCGTACACGCCGCATGCACTTACTGCATGTATGCCACTGTAATGGCGGTAATCTCCACTAGCGCTTGCAAAGTCCCAAGAAACAGTTCCAGCCACTAGACCAGTCAACAAACTCGCTGTAAGAATGCTCGAAACGTCTGCCAATGCGCATTGTCCTGGCGTGCATACGCAATGCTCGCCAGAAAAGGCCCATGTCCAGGAGCGGCGTCCATCTGCGAATACAATGTCGAACTGCTGCCGCACATGCAGGCGCCGGTGCCCCTCGAAGAGCGTGCGTTCCTGATTAACAATTCGCAGCATGTGGTCCTCGAAAAATGCGCTGACGAATGGCAAGCTTGATGCTATAGAGAAGAGTTCGCCTCGGTGTTCGTTGACCTGGCAGCCAGCATCATCCGGCCGATATGCAAGCTCTTCCCAGCGGTATGGTCCCGATTTGCAGTATTCGACCTGATTTTTTTGAACGCCAACGACATCCTGTGTAAGTACAATTCTGTCCCCAGAATCCATCTCGAAAATTTGTGAATCCCATGCCGGGTTCGCACGAACGACGTCCTCAACAAAGCGCGTTCGCGTGATCGGAAACAGCACGTGATTTAGCCACGCGTGGTGCCCGGTGGCTCGAAATCCACACGAGCCAGGCACGAGAGAGCGTGCACCGATCTGGAGCGCCGTGGAAATTATGGTCCCATACATTTCATAGGGGAACTGACGCGCACCGCCGATAGCCACCAATTGATCCTGGAGTGGTTGCCACGGTACAATGGCGAGATGGATCTCGGGGAAACGCAATCGAATTTCGGCAATGACGGAGAGCGGTGGGTTCGTATCCACAAGGTTCCACAGAACGATGTTACCATCGCGAACGATAAATCCGTGCTGGATTGTATCTGCCGCACCGGGCGTTGGGATGATTTCCAGCGACCCGATTGTAACGGGTTCAAGATTGCGCAATGGGCGGATCCGCAAAAAACCAAGACCGTCGAGGCAGGCAAGGAGCAGCGAATCCGCGGCGCAGTATATAGGTAACTCCCGTGGCATGAGCGCCATTGAATGCAAATCGAAATGGTCGAGGCGCGCCTGGCTTAAAAAGACGGCATCCAATGGCGGTAATTGTTCGATATCTAGCTCCCGCCGTGGATATACCTCATAGAGGCCTTCGTGGTGGGCTCCGAAAAAGAGTGGATCGAAGAGGATGGTTCCTTCCGCTCCCCGAATGAGTAACATCGCATGTCCGAGAAAATCGATGTTCATGGCGCTTGTTCTTTCTTCTTACGTTCCACGTACGCCGCTAAGGTGTTTACCGTGTGAAAGTCGTCTTCGGCAACGTCGTCAAATGGCAGGGAGAATTCTGTAGAGAGCCCTGCAATGATCTCGAGGCTGGCCAAAGAGTCGAGCCCCAGGCCACCGTGTTCGTCAGGGGCAAACAGGAGCATGTCTTTCGGAAATGTCTGGGCATCGAAGCCCTCAAGTTCGAGCCGCTCAATGATGATCTTCGCAATGTGTTCCGGTAGATTCATGACGAGACCTCACGTGGACGAATGGGAGACGACAAATGGCTCATTGATTCGCCGCAAACACAACGAGGCAACACTGCCACCAAATCCTAATGAATTGCAAAGCGCCAACGGAATATCGCCAGCTTGCGGTTCTTTTGGCAAATTGAGCGGCGGTGTATGTGACAATGGCGTACGAAGCCCAATAGTGCCCGGTACGAGTCTATCATGCATGCACAGTATGGCAGCAATAACCTGAATGGCGCCCGCTGCTCCAAGCGTGTGCCCTACTTGGCTCTTGATAGATGAGACATGAATTGGGCCCGGAATCGCAAATGCTTCGACTACTGAAGAAATTGCGCGAAGTTCTGCGCTATCGTTTGCCGGCGTTCCAGTCCCATGTGCCGAGACAAGCGCTAAATCTTCGGCATGGCCATCCTCGGCAAGCGCACTCGACATGACTTCCATTGCGCCCTTACCCTCGGGGTCGGGTGCGGTTGCATGATGGCCGTCTCCAGCACTTCGATATCCCGTAATTGCCGCAAGGATGCGCGCGCCACGACTGCGCGCTTCGCTTTCTCGTTCAAGTACACAATACGCGGCTCCGTCGCCAAGAGACATGCCTTGTCGTTGCACATCGAATGGTTGACAGCCATTCGGATCAATTGCACGCAAACTGCTGAAACCGGCGAAACTCAGCAAAGAAAACGTGTCATTCCCGCCCGCTAATGCGCAATCGATTCGGTGGGATCGAAGTAATCGTGCCGCAAGACCGAATGCATTGAGGCCGGACGAGCAAGCAGTATTAATTGTTAGATTGACGCCGCGCGCATTGATCCGCGCTGCAATGCTCCTGCCAACCCATGACGCTGATCGAGCGACAAGGGATGCGTCTGGGACGCGACCTTCTACAACACGTTGTCTGACAAATTCCAAAAGTCCATGGTTCGCGCCGTGTGACGTACCATTGAGCACTCCAACGCGGCGTTTGTCGTACATTCCAGCGGGAATCTCCGCTGCTTCATACGCATCGAGAGCCGTCTCAACAGCCAGAGTGCTCGGCCAATCGACTGCTCGCCTGGCGTTATCCCACATTGATGGCGGTTCGGGCTCGATCTGCATAGCCATCTTTGTTGGAAAAAACGGATGATCGTCGAACAGCATGCCTCGCACCGGGCGAAATCCTCGATCACCGCGTCGCATTGCGGAAAGTAGGGGCTCTGTTCCCCGACCAAAGCACGTCCAAAGGCCCAGACCCGTAATGACAATGCGATCTGACATGACATCCTCACCCAATTGCTGCGCCACCATCAACCTTGATCACTTCGCCTGTGAGATATGCCGGCGCTTCAGTGGCCAAAAACGTGACGACAGCAGCGATTTCCTCTGGTGTCCCCATGCGTGGAATTGGCTGCGAGCGTACTGTTCCGTTTCGCCTGTTTCTCGCCATTTCGGTGTCGACAAGTCCAGGAGCAACAACGTTTACAGTCACTCCCGAAGGCGCTAGTTCCCTGGCAAGTACTTTCGACAGCGCAATGATGGCGGCCTTTGATGTCGCATATGCGGAAAGACCTACGCTACAATGCATTGCGGCAATCGACGCAATGTTGATGATTCGCCCTTTCCGTTCGCGCATGAGCAGCGGAATTGCAATCTTAGAGCAGTTGACAACTCCGCCCAAATTTGTATTGAGGATAGTCCAAAAATCCTCCAGCTTTGTCAACGCGAACAAGCTTTCGTGGAGCACCCCCGCATTGTTGACAAGCACGTCGAGGCGGCCAAAGTCCTCGGTTATGGATTGAAACATACGGCTAACCGCGTTCCAATCCGCTACGTCAGCACGAAACATATGCGCCTGGCCACCCGAGCGAACAATTTCGTCGAGAAGGTCGACCGCAGCTTGTTCGCTTCGTTCATAGTTCACGACAACGCAAAAGCCATTTTTGGCTAGTTCCAGCGATATTGCTCTACCAATTCCGCGGGCGCCTCCAGTGACGAGTGCCACACGCTTCGATTGAATTGTGTCATGCATATTCAGATCCTTTATCGAAGGACGGCGCCAAAGTAGAGTGCGTGATTCTCCATGTTAAATACGAGCGCCACCGGCGCTCTGTTTCTCTTCAACGAAGTGCGCCGAATGGAGTCTGCTGCCCATGCGATAGATGCTGCCGCTGCCATACCAGCACCCTCGCCAATGTGCTTTTTTAGCGTAGTCGTCAGAGTACGACTAAGGCCAAGGATCGCCGCTGCTTCGCTTTCTGCGTCGTCAATCGCGGGCTGGCCATTGGCAGTGCCCACCATTAGCGCCACATCGTCGATGTGGACGCCCGCATCATTTAGAACCTCGCGCAACAATTGCGCTATTCCTGCGCCAGTCGGTCGCCCCCAGCACGCGATATCTGCTTCTTCGATTTTTTCGAGCGCCGAATCCGATCCAACAGCCACACTTGCGAGTTCGGCATAGACTTGCGCGCCTCGTTGCCGTGCGTGATGAGCTCGCTCTAGCAAACACATCACAGCCCCCTCTCCCTTTATGGCTCCCTCCTGCCCTGGCTTTGCGAGATATCCAAGAGCCTCTGCGGCAGGCAACGTAGTGGCCTCGACTTCGTCGATACCACCGCAGAGAATGGCGTCTGCTTCTCCGGATCGCAACGCCTCGAATCCAAGCATGAAGGCGCCCCCGCCCACTGTGAGAATGTGAGGGCCATGAAGACCCAAGTGAATCGATATCGCGCCGAGCGGGGCGTTCTGGACACTCTGTGAAAATGCTAGTGGGCTCATCCGCTGAGGCCCCTCTCTGAACATTGGCTCGGCAGCTTTGACGACGACTGCGGTTGCGCCCTGATTTCGATTGAGAAAGATTCCGGTGCTTGGGCGAGCTGCAGGAGGAAGGTTGGAATCCTCGATAGCTTCCTTGGCAGCGAGAAGTGCCATGCGGGTCAGTGGGAACGGTAGCGGTGGTCTTATTTGGGGGAATTTACGCTGAAACTCTGACAAGTCGCGGACGAGTCCCACTGCCCGATCCTCGACCCCCGGAAGCAACGGCCCCGCTGATGCAATTGCACTTCTGCCATCACATAGTCCTTTCCGAAGCGCGTTCAAGCCAACGCCATAGGCAGTGACCGCACCGATACCAGTTATGACAACAGAATCTTCCGTGGAGAGCATTTCCACGCTCCGTTCCCAAACGTTCTTCGATTGCACATCGTTGCTTGTTTTTGGACGCGCGCAAGCCACCACCGTATTATTGTCAAGCCGAACTACCTGCCGGCACGAAGTCTATGATATGTCAAGGCGGACTCGCGAAACCTCTCGTTCCTGCGAGAATTCACCACATTCTCGTCGACGAAAATTGGCTTGACAAAAGTCAAGAAAATTGCGCACTTTAGGCACAACCCGCCTGTTTTCATCAATCGCTAACAATTACAATACATTAACTATCGGTCTTTTTTTGTCCCTGTGCAAAAAGCCACATAGTAGTGTATGTTATTGCTGTCAAAAAATGTCCTAGCGCCTGTATCCACCTACGCCTTGGACCTTGGGATAGTCAAGTAGCTAATCGAAGGAGGTATTTGCACGGTTTCTGATGGACGGGCCTGTCATGCGCATCGGCAGCAGGGAAGCGACACGCCCCGACGTTTCGCGCCGATGCGAGCCTGTCGTGACGCGATTTTCCCATCAAATAATTTGCCCCTGCCCTCTGTGCCAACATCATTCTGACTTCCGCTAAGAAGGGGCTTGTCGGAAGCTAGAACTCGCGCCCTACTTTGTCCCCACCCCTTCCCCCGCCCAACAGCACCATGTCACCGCATCCGCGTCGTTCTTCTCCACCGTACCGATGGCCAGGCCTCCCGTGGGCTCGCACTTGCCAGGCACGTACGTCAGGTCGACGAGCTCCTTGCTCCCGACGGCCACGCCGGGCATCAGGTTCGAGCACTCGTACGTCTCGGAGTTCAGCACGTCATTCTGGATGAACTTCGTGCACTGCTCGTCTTCGTACACGTTGAACGTCCCGTAACAAGCGCCGCCCGCTGCTTTGCAGCCGCATTCGGTGCATTGACGCGTATCCGTGTAGCCCGTGTTCGAATACGCAATGACCTGGTCCGTGTATTTCGAGCCGCTCGGGCATTCGTGAATGCCTTTTTCTTGGTGCCGCACGCAATGACGCCAGCCTTCCGGCAAAACCGCGAATCGTTTCGAATCGTGGTCGGGACAAGACAAATCAATGGGCGTAGCATTGCACGAAAGCACCCGCGTGCCCCACGTGGGCGAGTCGGAATGCAACTTCGGTACAGGGACCGGAATGGGCTCGCATCCCTCGACCGGATCGAGAAGCGCCGACGTGTAAATCGATTGCGCGCACGGTATTCCGCTGCCAACCGGGCACTCGGCGCCCGCCGGCATCGCGTTTATGCTCGTGCAGGAGCCATCCCAGTTCTCGGGGGCCGAGAAGTCGGACGTGTAGGTCTGCAACACCTCGCAGAAGTCCGCGCGAAGGTGGATGCTGTTCGGCCGGGGTGAACACGAGCCCTCGATGGGACCGCATACGCATGCCGGACATCCCGGATCGGGCACCACGAGGTCGTTGTACCCACGACCACCAAAGGCGCCGATCTCGGGGGCGCAACCAGGGTCCTCTGCTTTCGGCCCAACCCACAGCGGTTGTGGTGCGTCAAACTTATCCGGCGCGTTCGGGACGCAGACGCTCTCGATCGCCTCGTCCATCGCCTGCCCTTCGTAGCCGGGGAAGTTCGGCCGGCATCCTGCGCCGTCGTAGCCGGCATCTCGCGCGGCCTCGAGCTGGTGGCGAGCCTCGGTACAGAAGGGATCATCCCATTCTGGATCTTTGGGGTCCGTGGGGCAGCAACTGTTGTTCATGCCGTTCCACTGATCAGCCGAACAACCATCGGCGAGGGCGACGAACACCGAAGACGTCACGACCACGAGGGCGATGATTTTCCGTTCCATCCAGTTTGACCGAGTAACAGACAAACCATCACCACGTCAACAAGGCTGTTGCGCCAAATCCTCCCAGCACAGGCAAACCAACCCATAAGCCGTTGCCGTTTTTGCCTACGGTATAGCTATTCGAGAGCACGACGCCCTCACCCCAAAGTTGGAGATGAACTGGCGCACGCACGAGCAAATCGACCCCCGCGTGAAGCCCTCCGCCAAACCTGGTCTGCCATCGATCGTCCTCCGACAAACTCTTCATGCCACTCGCTTGGAGCAGCCCACAACCAAACAAGAACCTATAATGCGCGCACGGTCGCAGCCCTGCTGCCCACGTGACAAGCCGCATGTCCGGTGCACTGTCAAGCGTTCCTACGGCCCATGCAACGCGTGCGTCTGCGTTGATAGAGAAAAACCCACGGCGAAAGCCTCCACTGATTTGAGGTCCAACGGCTACGCCGGGAGTGGCCTCTAGCACGAGCACTGCCCCGCCACCAACATGAAAACGCGTATATGAGTCGGACAAACGTTTTGGCGGTTTGCCCACGACCGCCGGTTTGGGGTCCGGGTTTGGTTTGGCCTCCTCCTGAACGGGTGGAGGGGGTGGCAGTGGCTTCAACTCGAGCCTGACCTTGTATTCCCCCCCGGCAGGGATGTCGATTGTCTCGGTGCCATCCTCGAACCCCTCCAGTTTGGCTTGGAACGTATGCGAGCCTGCGACCACGAAGACATGAAATGAGTTTTTGCCTGAATCGGGCTCTTGCTTCCCGTCAATGAGGATCTCCGCGTTCTGTTCGGACACGAATACCTCGACGTAACAGACCTTGGGGCGCACGCGCTTGAACGCATCGTGGAACTGCCGCATGAGGTATGGCGATGCTTGTGCCTTGGTAATCGCACTCAGCAAATACGCCGCAGCCACGTTAGGTTCGCCAATCTCCAAGATAACGAGGCCCAACCGGCCCTCGACCGCAGGGTCACTGCGAATGGCAAGTGCTTGGTTGTATGCTTTGAGCGCGTCCGAAATTCGATGTGCCAGCCGCGCCCTGTCCCCGGCAGTAACCAGTTCTGCAAATGTCTGGGCGTCTTGCGCGGCGGCTTTGTTGGGCACAGACACGGAAACGAGAAGAACGAACAAGGCGGGAACAGTGCGCATCATGGCCATTTTACCGGGTCCTGCCTCATGGCAGGCTTACCGGCGAAGGGGGGTGGCGTCGAATTACGTCCTCGTACTCACGTCGCGTTTCTTCATCCATCTCAGGTGGCTTTTCGGCGTTTGGCGGCGGCTCTTCCTCCTCCCGCAGATTTGGTTCTGTGACGGGTGTCTGCGCGCCTTCCTGGGGTGCGCTGCATCCGGCAAACACGACGAACACGATGCAAATCAGGGTCTTGTCCATGGCGGCAAGTTAGCGTTCTTGACGTTTTCTTGGCCAACTGGCCGAAGACCAGTCGTCGCAATTTGCCGGCAGCTTTGTGGGCATCGCCGCCCTCGATGGAGCGCACCTGCTCGATGACTGCGGAGAGGGGGTCTTCGTTGGGGAACACGGCCAAAACGAACGGAGGGACGCCAAGAGCGCGCGCCGTGGCCACGACGGTGCCAACGTTGATCAAGACGAGGCCCCGTTCGACGCTGGACATGTGTCCTTTGGACAAACCGGCAGAAGCTGCGAGCGTTGCGATGGACATGCCGCGTTCGAGGCGCAATTCACGAATTCTGGCCCCCAGTTTTGCGGCAATGGGGTCGGGAATCGAACGACGAGGCATGATGGCGAAGGCCCTCAATTCTCGACGAGCGGGCGCACTTTATTCCTTATTTGGGCGATACAATCAGGGTCCTTGCGCATCATTTCGATGATGTGCCCCATATCGTCGTTTTCGGTGTCGTGATTCAATAAGTCGAGCGGGGCGACTCCAAGTGCCTTGGCGATGGCCCGAAGCGTTTTCGTATTTGCTGCCAACTGCCCCAGCTCGATGGCCATGACGTGGAATGGGTGCACCCCAGCCTGCTTTCCGAAGTCGCGGAGCGATAGTTTTTGCTCCATGCGCAATCTACGGATTCTCATGCCCACAAGAACGACGAGCGAATCCTCTGCATATTGTTGACGCAACATATTCCTCCAATGCAGCGGATGAACCGCGCCTGATTCACACGTATGCGGTCCCGAATGTGGGACCGTTGTCGCTTACTTTTTTCTCGCCGGGAGAGACCGAGGTGCTTGACGCCGAGCGCGTTCCATTTCCTCGGGATCGATTGGCGGACTCAAGCTTGGGGTATCGCTCGAGCTCGACGCTGTCGGAGCCTGCGCGCTGGCCGAACTCGACGCTGTCGGAGCCTGCACGCTGGCCGAGCTCGATGCTGCGGGAATTTGCATGCTGCTGCCTTGGCGGGGGGGAACGTAGTCCAAAGGGACGACGTCCTCGACGACGCTCACGGGAGGCGCGCGAAGGCCCTTGTTGGCCGTTTGGGCAAGCGGTGGATCCCAAAAATAGTAAATGGCCACGATGCTCGTCGGAACGAGTATGAGCAGCACGAGCACGATGGCAATCGTGACTGCCGAAACGGCGGACCCCACAGCCGCCGAAACCACGGGGGCCACGGGAACGGGAGGAGCACCGGGCACAACCGGCGGCGGTCCGGGTGGATCCGGCGGACCTCCTCCGAACGTGGGGACACGTCCTTCGGCCCTCCAGATGGCGCTGAACGCGGCGCGCTGCACGTCGGTGAATTCGAACGCGAGCGGGGCGATGACGGCGCCTCGCTTTTCGCTTTTCTCGTCGCCGTTTTCGTCTTCGAAGATGGCGAGGAGCCGAGCCATCGCACGCCACAAGCGGCTGGTAATGGCTTCCTCACTCACGCCCACTTGGTTCGCGACATCGGCGTATGTGCGCCCATCGATTTTGCATTCTTTCACCAACCATCGTTCGTGGTCGCTGAGTTTTTCGAGGGCATTGAACAAGGCCACCGCGCGGACAGTCTCGCGCTCCACGTGCTCGTTGAACCACCTCACTTGTTCGGCAAATTCTTCTGCGTCGTGAAGCAGAGCGCCTTGGCGGTAGACTTCCCGCCTCGCACGGCACTCGAGGCGACTCGCCAATTGCACAAAGACACGACGCGCTTCGTCTCGCGTGACGGGCAGGTCCCGGAGCTCCCACAAGGCGAGCCGGATCTCTTGGCAGATGTCTTCGGCCTTGCCCTTTCCGCAGCGAGCCGAAGCTCGCATCCACTGCTCGAACTCGGCGACGTACGAAACTAGGGGCACTGGCTGCTCAGGGGCGGGCTTGGGAGCGGACTTGGTCTTCACAAGAAGCTAGGGCATCGAGAAGAGCACATCCTTTCAGGCCCATGTCGATTTTTTTGCGAAGGTGGTGCAGGGCACGAGACGATGTACGAGCTGCTGGCAGCAGCGCGCGGACAGATGTACACGGACGTGGGCGCGCGAAGCAATCGGAAAGCGGAAACGGTTCAACTCGTGCGTGGACAGATGTACGCTTGACGGCGCGTGGACCTCGGCGCCTCATGTACGCTTGACGGCGCGTGGACCTCGGCGCCTCGGCGGCACTCGTCGTTTGAACCGCGACCCCGCCGTGGTTGGCGGCGTGAAGCGAATCGTGAATCACAACACGAATTTGAGAGAAGCGCGTCGTGCCTCGGGGGGTCGCGGGCATGTCCCGGAGCTCCCAGAACGCCCAGCGAATCCGTTGGCAGAATTGATGCCTTTTGTTCGCCAAAGGTAGCCAACGCACAAACCTGCGTGCGAACAGCCACGCTTCGTGCGGACATCCGTACACACGAATGGGACGCGAGCAAGTCAAAGCAGCACATAGGCTTTAGTCGTCGCGCGGACATCTGTACACTTGCGTTCGACGGACGGAGGTCGGCGGCGGGACATGCCTCTTTGTGTGGGCGACGCGTTGCGGGCGGGTTTTATCGAGCAGCCGCGTTGTTGCCGGGATACAATTTATCCGCGGTGCCCCTGAGTCCAACACGCCGACGGCAAATCGGTTGGGATATTCCACCTGCAAGTATTGGGCGATTTTTGTGAGGATCTGATTATCGTTTCCCCGCGTCACGTGAAGCAGCACAAATTCGCGCGAACTCACAAACGTGTCAAACGTTTCCATTCTTACCGTCGTGAGTGTGGCCGTGAACACAGAACCACAAACTAATCATCACTGAACGTGCGTCAACCTCTGCCACAGCTCGCCTGTTTGCCCGCCAATTATTTGTGGACATCTGTACACAGAAGTCGATCGAAATTCAATATTAGACACTAATGTCTCATGGACATCTGTACACTTGCGTTGACTCGTGGCTGTTCATCGTGGCGGTCGGGTGCAAACCCGTTGGCTGTATCCACGGGAGTCGAGCAGCTGGAGTGTCGTGACGGGCCGATTCGATTGCGGTTCGACAAGACAGCGCTCGTTTTGGCAGAGAGAAAAAATCTTCGTCAATACGGGTGGAGCATGGGCATGCCGGTGTATTGGAGCATGGGCAACCCAAGCAAGACTTGGTGTCTTGCTTGGCTCCCGATGTTTGGTACTTATGAAAAAAACAAAGAAACGAACTTCCAAAAAACGTGCCGTCTCCGTCAATTCAAAATCCGTTCGCAAAATCATCTGGTTTCTTTTGCGACTATTTGCATCGATTGCTTTTGACGACCACACAATGCCGTTTGATGATTTTCCACCACCATCTGAATCGCCACCGTCAACCATGACGGAGAACGACGAAGACGAGTGACGTTGACATGATGAACCGAGTGCTCGACGGCTCATGCACCATCGAGCTTGACTGCTAGTCGCTGGCATCAGTGGCCGCATGCCCCGCGATCCGGTCGTCAAACCAATCATCCATTTCCTTGTTCTTTGTCATACTTACGAATGGCTCCCTTTGAAGAAGCTTGATCACGGTGTCCTTCGTGATATTTCGAGCGCGCCAGAGATCAAGCTCGGATATTTCCGCAATGCCGGAATGAACGAGCCTACTTCGCTTATCGTACAATTCACGGATTTCCGTGGACAGTTTTTTGCGTACTTCTGGACTGGCAAGCTGCCCTATGCGAAGTTGAAGTCGGTACGTGATGGCGTCCGCATGTTTCGTGCCCATAACCAGCGCTTCCAATGCCATCATGAAAAGCAGGAAAGCTTCGTCTCGACGTCGAGCAATGGTCGCTCTGCCTGCCCAACGCAAAGCCGCCAAAAGGCGGTGATCGATCTCGGTCCTGTTGGTGTCGTCTTTTTTTAGAATTTCCGCGACGCGATCAAACGCGTACTCCTTCGCCGCCTCAGCGTCCGCAGGGTATAGCCAAACGTCGTCTATCGGTCCCACGTTGTCCGTGGCGGGTGAAAAAACCTCTTTGCCTACTGGACGGGCAATATACGCGAGGATCGTTGGATCCGGTTCGCACTTCAAGGCAGCGCGCGCACGGTAATTGATGGGACGCCAAAGATCCGCATAAAAATTGACAACGTCCAGGGTAAGACGTATCTCCTCCAAGCCCGCTGTTGCTGCGGCCGAATCGTCCCCCTCGAATGCCATTACCTTGACGCACGCCCAAGGGCTATTCCCGAATTCGTCGTCAATTTCTTCGCGCGCGCCTTGGCGACAGGACGCTCTCACCGATTCTGGCAGGTCGCAGGGTGCGTCGTCTGCAAATACCAACTTAGCAGATAATGAGTCCGGTGGTGGGTGGAAGGACGTTCGTCCGACATCAATCGGTAAACAGTCCTCGTTTATCCCAATGATCGAAAAATAGACCTCCCATTCGATAAACGGCTTGTCTAACACCGTCTCTATGTGCGCAATGGCCCGGCGTCGCTGCTCCTTATCCATCTCTCTGTCAGCATTCTCTCTTGCTACCAAAATGGCTTCCTGGACAACGTCTTTTATCTTCGCAAAACTCCACTCGTGCTTTGCATATTTTGTTCGAATGTTCTCCACCAATTGGAAAAGTTCGGCGCGCTGTGCCTCATCCAAGAAGATTGCGCCGGATGGAGTCATGTATCGGAGGCCGCGGCGGGTATCTTGTGGATCGATCGTGCGCGGCATATCCTGCATTTTTGCGAGATATCGATCAACTTGATCCCTGAGAGATTTGGAGAACGGCATGCTGATACACCCTGGGCGGTAGCCTAGCCCAACGCGAGCTCGTTGTGCAAGTCCGCGCCACAGCTTGGCCGCATAGGTCGCCCTTGTGTACAGGTGTCCACATGCGAGTGGGTGATGAGTGGGTGATGGACGGGCGTTGATACCCTGCTCGTCGCCAAGAACGTTAATCGGCATACACGCAATCACAGACGCATTCTCGACTCGATCCCGAGATTGGGGTCATGTCGCCGCAAGCGATTTGCTCAATCCAGACCCGAAGCTGTACGAGATGCGCTTGTCGATCAAAGTAGTCCGCAGGCGTGGGTTTTTCGTTCTTTCGAATCATGGCATCACGCTTTGCTTCTGCTTCCGCGAGGGTACGAAATTGCTTGTAACCATATCGAACGCCATCTCTTGACCACCATACCGCAAAACGGTAGCCCAATTCGTACGAACGAATATATTCATTGATCTCCCGCTCTTGCTCACGCTGCGCTCTAGTCTTTCGGCCCATTCGTGACAGAGTAATGCTTCGATCGGTGGAGGTAAGGGGCAGCGAGCACATGCTCGCCGCGGTGTGCGAGAGCACCTCGGTCGAGCTGACGCCAAGGACGTTAATGCCAGCCGTGCCGAGATCGACGAGCTTCCGCTCATGCAGCTTTGCGAGGACGCCCGGCAGCTCGAGTTTGGTGATGTTGTTCGTCCGGGCGAGTGCCTCGACTCGCGGCATCGGGACCGTGACGCCATCCTGCCCCGACAAGACCGACAGGAGCACGCCGGCCTTTCCCGCCAAACCGATGTTATCGAAGTCGGTACGGTTTACGACTGCATCGAGCTTGCTGGCGTGGTGGAAGATCCAAGCGCCCCGAGTTTTAGCGTCCATCTGCTTCACCGATCCGCAATTGACAAGCACGCCGTCGGAAGCGTGTCAAGCTCGAAATGCTCCCTGGCAGGATCGAAAGTCGTTTGGCTGGGCGCAAATTCAACCTGACCCGTGAAGCAACGAGAGCGCAATCAGAATAGAGCGCAATCAGAATAATGGCGGTGGGTTGATCAGGGCGGGCCGTCTGGTGTCGAGATCGAAGAAGTGTGCGGAGACTGGGCTGTATGGGATGACAAACGCAGTTCTTGAGAGTGTGACGACGTACCGCAGACGCAACAGCAGCGAGACTTGAGCAATGATACGATGTCCCGATGTCTGCACGGTGAGGTAGTGGCCCCGAGCTGCGGTACCATCGGACGCTCGTTCGATCGTTCCTGGATCGGTTCGAACTTCAACAAGCCTTTCGGCTACTGGGATCCCATAGCGGATGAAGCGACGGATATCGTTGAACTCGGGCATTCGTGCAATACCGGCTGTTTGTGTTGCTGCGAAATAATTGAAGGCAATCTTGGATATCGCACGGAAGTCGAGTTCACCGATTTGCGCGAGCGTTTTGCTCAACATCTCCGTGTTCGCATGCTGGTACTTTGCTTCCATCGTGCCGCGAGCATAACCTCGGGCTTCCAGCACTTCTTGCGCTCGCTCAATCGAACACCCTTCGGAGCGTGCGACAGTGTCACGCCCATAACCTTGCGCAGTCAATTCATCCTTGGTGGGAATGTCGTCGAGAAGGAACCACTCGAACGGCCCCTCCGCCGACTCTGCAAAGCCGACCTGCGGAGCCAGGGTAATGTTCAAAGATCGCTCGTCGCCCCCCGGTACATAAAAGGCATACGCGCCCTTGAGCGGCCCCTCTTCGTTGATGCGGACTTGAAGTGTACTTCGCTTGCCGCGTGTCTGAAACTTGGAGGCTTCTTTCAAGCCGGCGCGCACTCGTTCCGGTGCCTCGATCGAATCCCGTGCCAATTTCTCGTCGAATTCGCTGCCGAATAAATCGTTACACTTCTTACATACACACTTGAGCACGAGATTGTTCTCGAACACACCGAATGATCGCGGGATTACGTGCTCCGTGTTGAACTTGGATTCGTCCTTCTCCTCCAAGCAGTAGATACAACATTGCGTCGAGCGAGCATTGGGCCTGGGCATGTTTCCTCTCGAACCGCGAGCGCAAGCTCCGAGCGCCCGCTGTCCAAGCGTAGTTGGGCGCCCTCATGCCGCAAGGGTCCGGCTGCAATTGTACCATCGTCGCTCGGCCCGAGGGGCAGCGCATGCACAATCGGCGTGGTAGAGAACGCCATGTCCTACGAAACTACCGAAGCCAAGACCATCTTTGTCAAAGCACATCTACAGCTTGATCCTGCGTCTCATTACAAAGATCGCGAGGTTGCTGCCCACGAACTACTGGACGCAATTGAGACAACCGCCAAGACCACAGGGTACAGCGTTAGCAAACCTTCCTATGGAGTCCGCACGATCACGCACATGTTTCACGGTTCTGTAAGTGCCGTTGTGGAAGACGATCGATTCTTCCTCTATGTCGAGGGCCCGCCCGCGAGGAGGATCACAGACGAACTCGGTATCGAGTATGACCCAGTGACGAAGGGTTTTGTTGGAAGGGAGCAGGACAAGTTCAATGCACCCACGCCAGGAGCGCCCTCCAAGAAGCGGAGTGCTGTCGCCGTCGTAGCCGAACAAATCGTCGCGCTCATCGCCGAGCAATCCGAAGCGAAGCGTCGGGCACGCTGATTCACGTGTACTGGTTCCGAAGCCGCTCGTGGACATCTGTACGCAACTTCAGCGTTGCGTTCCGAATTCATTAGCAAATGGACGTGTACAGATGTCCGCACGACGGACTCAGCTTCCTTGAGGGGCGCCAAGCGGAAAGCGCGCTTGATGCGCTCGATGACAAGCGGCCTCGTGAATCTCGACGAGCGCCAACGCGAGGGCGCCGTGCGGCTCTCTAAGAAGTCGCTCCAATCAGTCTTTCTCAATACTCCTCCGGAAGCAGCACGGTCGTATACGACCTGTCCCACTCGGTGATGATGTACATCTTCCGACCGTCGTCGAACTTGTAGGCGCTCACAAGGCGTTCATCGTCCTTCAACGCCAACTCGTTTGCTCGCTTGTCCTCTTCTTCGAGGTCCCCCCAGTCGCCGTTTGCGTGCCGAAGCAAACATCCCAGCACTTCCTCACGCGTGAACACATCCCTCGACCCCCGAGTCTGCACGACTTCCCCCAACGAGAACCCTCGCTTGTCATCCACGATGCCCTCCCATGGCGAACATAGCGCGGACATCTGTACACACAACATATGGCATACACGCAACAACATCTTCTATCACGTGCGTACATTTGTACACAAAGCAAAGCGTGCGCTCATGCTCGTTCGCCGACCGTGCCTTCACGATGCAGCGACCAGACGATCGAGCGCGTCCGTTTCGCTCAGCAACATCCAGCATCCGGCGCGTCAGTAAGGCGCTTGCGGACATCTGTACACAACCATGAAACTTGAAACTTGTTAGACCCGCACTTGCGTGCGGACATCTGTACACGGCCGAGCGACCACGCGAGCGAGGGCGCCGAAGGGCGCCTGGTGGAGCCGCTCTGGATCGGTCGGTCACACCCGGTAACATTCCTTTACCGAGCGCGTGTAGGGTCGTGTCAGAAAACGGTAGGACTACGGGCACATCGAAACTCGTCCAGACGGTGGGCAATTGAGATTTGCCTTTCGAGAACTCGATGAACTCGACTCCGTCTCGTGACGAGTGGTCCTCGGCACCCGTTGACTTCCGACTCCTAGTCAAACTAACGTGCGCCATCATGAACGCGCCCGCCAAACCTCCTCAGCTAGAAGTCGTCCGCACGGTGTTCCGCTATGGGAAGAACAGCGATCCCAAGCCTGGCACGAGGTATGTAATCGAACTTGGGCCTGGACAATTTTATGTGGAGGAGTGGCATAGCGGAAAGGGATCGCCTTATAGGGTCGCTGGCCCCATCGACGAGCCCATGGCACTTGCTGTACTTTCTGCCCATCACCCGACAGAGTTACCGCATACGATTGGTGAATGGAAGGCGCTCTCGGAGCTTCCTTCAGGCCGCTATTTGGTCGTGAACGTGGGATATAAAGAGGCATCCCTGATCGAATGTCGAGCGGCCAACGTGGAAGGATTGCCTCCACCAGAGGGTGATGAGTCTGATTGCGGCATTCGGCTTCCGAATATTACAGTGCAAGAAGGAAGCACCGCACGCGTATATCGCCTGCATATCGACTTCGGATCCATTGCGAAGGCAATGTTTGAGAACGCGGGGCACTTGTATGCCCGAGGTCAGAACTTACTCCCGATGTACTGCACGTTCGGTATGAATTCGGAAGGCGCGTTTGCGATTCCAGACAACGTGCGGTAGAGCGTCTGCGCGAAGGAGGACGTAATGGCAGCAGATCGCGAAAGCTACGACATGCACCTGACTTCACGAGGGTGGATCAAGGGTACGTCCGAAACTGGCTTTGGGGCGGCCGAGGTTATCCCAACCCCGCCAGATACCGTTTTGACGATTCAGTTCAACCAGAATACGTCTTCGATATACAGTAAGCCGGATTATTGGGTGGACGTCATATTCAAGTCGAGCGACGAGACAGCCATCGCGGCATTGAAGGAGCGGTTCGGAGCAAGACCCCCCGGCTTCCACCGCTGGGGTTGACTTCGGCAAATCGATGGCAATACTTTCGGCCGCCGCCGCTCCGGCATTACCCCGCCTTGGTCCGCCCCCCAGGACCCTCGGCGCGGGGCGAAGAGGGATGTCCTCAGAGCCGGGATAGGTGCGTCTTCTTCACCGCGAGCGTCGACAGGGGGGGCTGCGATGCGCGCGGTTGTCGAGGAAGATGCTCTCATGCCCAGCAAATTCAAAAAACTCGTTCGCGAGCGCAGGGAAAAGACCGGCGAGTCTCGGCAGACCGCTGCCCGACATATTCGGAATCAGCGGCGGCCAGTTGGACGGTTCGAGGCGATTCTCTTGAACATCATCGAGCTGACGAAGAAGCGCCAGGAAGAGTATGAAGCCGATCCGCGATATCGGGAAAGGAAATCAATGGCTGAGATAGCGCAATTCGTGGACGAAGACTTGCTCTCACCACCGCCAGCCAAAAAAGCTCTCGATGACGCGCTACACGCTCTTCCTCGTACAGACGTCTGGAAACTGGTCGCCATGATGTATTTCGGGGTTCCCTGGGAGGAAAACGACGTTTTTACAATTTACCAGGGGATGTTCAAAAACGATGGCACGGTGATGTCGCTCGGCAAGCGACGCGTTGTCCAGTACCTGGAGAATGGTCTTGCACGAGCAAAGCGAGACGGCATCGACTTAGAAGCCAGCTTTGACAAGGCGGCGTAGCTGACAGAAGTCATAAGCGAAAGCCCGGTCCCACGCGCCTTTGTCTTGCGCTTGGGCCGGGGGCTACTTCGCGTATGCCAACATGTCGACCTGTGCCGCGCCAACAATGTGCATCGCAGGCTTCAAACACATCAACAAAACCCACAGAAACCCATGAATCGGGTGCAAATTGACATGGGAACTTTGCCGTCCCAACGACGAGCCCAGAATCGAGGACTACCCTCGACGCTTTCGAGTCGCAACCTTGAGCGCCTCGCGACACCTTTCAAGCCCTGCCTTGTCGATGCAAACGTCCAAGGGACGTTGGTTCTTGAGAAACGAGTTCGCCGCGCGCATCCAAAAGTCAACCCATTCTTCATCTCGGTAGCGCCGGGCTTCCTTGCGCAGGGTCTCCTGGAGTTCGTTGACTTTCAATTTGTGCAGCCATTCTTCATTCCGCCGCTTTCGTTCATCCATCAGCTCGCTATAGGCGGCGCGCTCCTGATCCTCGCTGAACCCTTCAATTACTTTTATTGATACGCCTCCCAGTGATTGCAACGGCCGGTCTATCCAGGCTTCGACTTCACTCTCGCCAGCAGAAGCGACGAGCCGCTCGATTAGCACTTGCCTCCGCCGTGCGTTCGCCTCACGGGCTTCCTCGGCGGCCTTCCGCGCCCGCTCCTCCCTCTCCTGCTCGGCCTTCCGCGCCCGCTCCTCCCTCTCCTGTTCGGCCTTTTCTCGTGCGAGTCGCTGTTCCTCGCGGCGAGCTTGCTGCTCCTTTTCGAGGGGCAGACCGAGAAGGTTCTCTTCGGGGTAAGCTCCGAACTCTCGCATGCGTTCCAGCCGCCTCAGGTGGTTATCCAGATTATCGTAGTCCCCTCCGCCCGCCATCGCCAGCGCCGCCGGCGAGCCCGCGAGCCCGCTATGCTGGGTACGCATCCATTGCGCTACATCCAGCCCGTGCTTCCCCCCGAGCTTTTTTATCCGGTCTTCGAGCTGAGCCACCCGGTGACGTCCATCCGCCCGAGCCCGGAGCATCTGGGCTTCTTTCGCAGTCCGTTCGTTGCGGTGCCACCTGCCAGATTGTTGGTTTATTATGCGTTGCGCTGCAAGGTGGCTGAGATACGCATCAACGGACTCCCGCGGCGAGTTGAAGTCAACTTGCCTGATCCGAACGGCGTCGGCCAGTTCCACGCTGATGTCATCGGCGAACTGTCGCCGCACGAGACCACGTTGTCGAAGTTGTTTCAGCACATGCGCCGTCTCGAACTCCCAACGAAGGCCGCGCTGGTCGAGGATGAGCCAGTCCAGAATGGCCACCTGCCAGACTTGGGCTGCGACGGCGAAGCACACGTTGCCGGGGAATTGAATTCCGACGAGATCCCGCAGGCTGGTGTCAAGCACGAGATCCACGAGATCCTGGTCCGCCCGCGAGCCTGTCCCTAGCGGCACAGTTCTGATTGTTCGAAACGACTCCGCGAGCCGTTCCGCCTGTGCGTCGAGCTTTGCCTGCTTCTCTTGGCGCATTCGCAATTCACGCGCGAGATCCTCGGCAGCCATGCGCTCGAACTCGGCCTGCAATCGTTCTTTGGCATTCTCCTCTCGGGCATTGAACAGCCAAATTCGAGGGGCAGTGGTGATAATGGCCTGCTCCATCTCCTCCTGAGAAGCATTCCCAGGCACTTTCGAGAGGTCTATCTCAATGGCCGCCACCTTGCGCTCGCGGATGAGTTCCTTCTTTTCCGGCTCGCACGGATGCGTGACAGCAACCTCAATGAAAAGCTCCTTGGTACCATCTTCGACTCTGCGACGACCGAGGATGTCGGGGCGCATGCCCCCCATGTCCGGCTCGATGACGACCTCATCGAGCGTGAACATCACCGCGTCGCAAATGCTCTTCGTACAACCTTTGTACTTGGCGACGACCGGCGGCAGCATCACCTGCTTCTGATCGGCGATCACCTGTTTGCCGAGCATGTGCAGCATCGTCTCATATGCGGCGACGCAGTTCCGATCCGAGTGATGTGCAAAGTGATGCGTTTTTATCGGTCCTTTGTTCGCGATCAGCTTGCCGCTGCAGCTCGGGCAGACGCATCCGCAGGCAAGCCCCTTCTTCACCTCGGAGATGTGCAGGAGTCGGCCGTCCGGCGCCATTCCGTAGGGTAGCTTGACGTCGCCGCTTTGCGGAATTCCTGGACACGGATGCACCCTTCGCCGCACCTCAACCCTCCGATCCTTTAACCCTCCGATCCTTTTTCGACGGGGAAACTTGTTGATTTCAAGCTCCGCCCCAATCACCACCTTTGTCTTCTAAAGTTTTGCCGCGGCGCTCGTACTCTATCTCCGCCTCCTTTGCAATCGCTGCAATATCCGCTTTGCCGATGTTTGGGGCGACTCTCGCTGCAGCGATCATGACGATTTTGTAGACGGTCTGCGGGCGCTCACGCAGTTCAGTCTCAGCTGCTTTGGCCAGTTTGGCAATATCGCCAGCTCCGAGCTCTACGCTGAGCTGAGAACGAACTTTTTCCACTGCGAGCTGCACTAATGCGTATATGTCATTAGTCGTCAATTGAACATAGTTGGATCCCATTAGATCGGCCCTTCTGCATTGGCATTTCCGGTCAGCGAAATCACCCAGTTCTTATGCCCACACGAACTCCCCATCATTGCTTGGGGCGGATGTTTAGCCTGCCTGCCTGCATATGTCGAGTCGGTTTGCTGCATCCAATGAGCTTACCACCAGCCGGCGCCACGAGACTTCCACATCGGCCTGCCGCTGATGCGCTCGTCATCTCGAGCGGTCGCACCATACATCTCTTTTTTCTCGCAAACCAAGGTTTTCGAGACGCCCGCCGAGATGACCTGCACGGCACGTGAAATCTGCACGTTGACCCATCGAAAGCGATTCTCGATTGCGCTCCATCTGGACGAGTGTTGAGTCCGCTCCAGCGACCCCGATGCGACGCCGCAGAAGGGGCTTAGCGGTCGCTTTTTCCGTTTTCTTAGGCGACCCCGAGTACCAACAAGCAAGCTACTTCTTTTTCCGAGTTCGTCGGCGGACTTGTGGCTCGGGTGCAGCGCTCGATGCTTCGGCTGCCGCTGCCGGTGATACTGCTGGCGACTCCGCCAGCGCGACCTCGGAGGGCGCAGCCGTTGGCGATTCCGCCAACGCCTTCGCTTCCGCAGCTGCCGGCTCAACCTTGGGCGGCGATTCTGCCATTCTTGGCGATAGTTTTTGCTGCTCGTGCAAAGCGAGCATCATATTGGCCCGGCTGCGAATTTCCTCGAAATTGGCGGTTGTCGGAGACGTTCCACCGGTCACGAGCTCCGCCAAGAGAAACATTCGCTCGTTCTCGCGATTGCCGCGCGTATTTGCAGCGTCCGCACAATCACTGAAAAGCGCTGCAAGTCTGTTCTTGTCTACATCGGCAACGAGCAAACTCGTGATGGTGGCAAAAGCCTCCTCGGGCTCCAATTGCACGAGTTCATCCACGACCATTTGTTATCAAAACCCTTTCACTTATTGGGTATCGACCACGTATGCCCCTGATCGCATCGCACGTGAATGGTCGATTTGGTGGCTCTCAGAAGTGTACTCGTTTGCCCACAATGCGGACAAAGTGTGCTCGGATCGGGACCGAACTGCGCCAGCATTTCCTCCCGAACTTTTTGCGTCAATGCCTGGAATTCACCAATTCCCTCGGCATCCCGCAAAAGGTTTTCAAAAATATACAATCGAGCATCCGACAGCCGCTTGTTTTTCAAAACAGCGTCCAAGAGCGCCGCCTGTGCATCGGTAAAACGCCACGCCTTGGTGTGCGATGCCGGAGTCCCTGCCCTCGGTCTCCGTCCGGCCCCCGGCCTCCTGGTCTTGGCTGGTTGCTGTTGCATAGCTTCGCTCATGGTGACCTTCCGTAGATCGTTCGGAAGACTTTAGCGCGAATTCGGGCCGAAGTCAGCGCATTTTCGTCGAGGTGCAAACTTTGGAGCACTTGGAGCAACTGCGGCATGGGGAGAGGCCCGGACATCAGCTCCGTGGCAAACGCGAGATCACACCATCGCGGCGCCCCCAAAGCTCGAAGCAGAACCGAGGGGTCGGGTTTTTCGGGCAGTGACACCTGTGTGCTTTCTGAGTTTTGGTTCGTCGTGGTATGCAACAAAACTAACTTGGCACTTGATTTCGTCTTGGTCGACTTTGCGGCTGCCTTGATTTCGTCGGTGGTCGGTGCCTTGGTCGTCGCGGCGACATCAACTTTTTCTGGCAGTTGCTCCACCGTTGTTTGCGACAATGCAGCAGGGGCACTTGGCGCGAGATGTTCGCTCTCGGCCATCTCTGCAAGTTTGCTTTTCGTTGTGTTCGATTTCGCAGCTATTTCGTTCGGCGTCGTATTGGTTTCATTCGGCTGCGTAACGAGTTCCATCGGTTTTGCGGCTACTTGCTCGCCTTTGAGGTATTCGGCGAAACTGACGACCTTTGGCGTATTGGTTGCGGTCACTGCGGTCTTGATCGTCGTTTGGGGCGCCAATTCGCTCAGAATCGTATCGACGGCGCTCTTGCCGAACTTCGGCAGATCCATTCGTAACGCCCTGAGTGCATGCTTGCATTTGAGCAGGAATTCTTCCTTGGTGCGAAGCCATGCTGCTACAGCCGCGTCAGCGATCCGATGGACTGCGTCAGCGAAGGAAATTTCAGGACCGGAGCGCTGGCGCAATCGATCCCGCAACAGCTTTGCAAGATCCGCGACGTGCCCCCCGAGCAGTCCGGCAATGTCCACCGGCATGGGGCAAGTTGCCCGCCCACCGTACACCTCGCGGTAGTGCTTGTCGTACGACACACAAAGTGCCCCCCATCCCTCGTTTTCAGCAGAATCTAAAATGGGGGGGAGTTGCCTTGGATCCCCCTCTCTTTGGTTACAGGTAGGATCAGATTTGATCCCAGGATCGTAGGCCAATTTGGCCAGTACCCCGGAGGACGTTTTTGGCCGATGGTTCTGGCCATTTTGGCTCGTGGCTACAATACGAAGCTCCATCGCTTCCACTGCTGGTTGGCGGTGGCGACACAACACCACGACATCAGGCGAAATCCCATCGTGATCCTGGTCTGGTAGAGGCAGACCCAAATGCGCCTGCTCGAGCGCAAGCAGGCGCCACGTCATCGGCGTCTTCTTGAGCCACCCCGTGATCTCCAACTCATCCAAGTACCGTCGCAGCGTCCGTATCTTCACCCCTGCGAAGTTGGCGATCGAGTCTTGGCTTGCCCAACATCGACCAAGGGGATCGCTCATCGAGATCAGCGCCCAGAGCACCGATCGGAGTTTCCCTTCAGGGCCTTGTGGACTGTTTACAACACGCGAGTAAGCACTCTTCCATCGGGTATCTGTTTGCTCACCGCGGACACGATCCGCAGCAGCTTGGCTCGTTTGCATAGGCACTCCGAAGACGACCCGTGATCCAGCACGGATCCATTGCACCCCCGCGATCCAGCACGGAGATGCGCCACCATCGCCCATGCGGCTTATTTTGTGAACGGAAATGGACCGCCAAAGTTTGTTAGCGGAATCCTTCGAACGATCGGCCCGTTTGCGATCGGCCCTATTGACAACTTCTCGAAACTGTGCTTGGGGGGCTGATGCCCAACGAACTCGACTCGCAACTGCTCGCGTTGGTGACTGGTTTTGAAGGCGTTTGTCTTGTCGAAGCTGCTCGACCAGACTCGTTGGAGAAGCTCGTTCCGCCTCGCGCGAACGTGCTCAGAGAACCATCACCGCAGGAGCTGCTGCTGCCGGTGCAAGCCGGCTGCATCGCGCTCGGACGTCTTCTCGCGGGGAGCGGCATCGCTAGCTCGAGCTGCATCGGCATCGTCGAGCGCTTTGCTGACTCGGACGTGAAGGGTTTGTCCGAACTCGCCAAGTTCGTGCCGCAGCAGATGAGCGAGAGGACGATGAAACGAGCGGCACATCTGTCGCGACTTTTCGCTAGCGGAAGCGACGTGCAGATTGATGCCGAAGTTCAGCAAACGACGCTCGCAAAGCCGCCATCGCCCACGGCTGTTCAACATGTCGCACTTGCGTTGAGCGCGGCCCTGGGGATGACGTTGCGAGCAAACGGTTGGCGCGCGGAAGAAGCCGTGCAGATAATCACGAGCGCACACCGTGGTGTGCTCGAGGGGCAAGTCGCACGTGCAACCAAACGATGATGATGACCTTCTGCAACTCGTGAAAGCGTTGGAGCGCTCTGCTCTGCGTCCCGAACACCTGAAGGACGAAGCGCCACCGCAGTCTTTGTCTGGAGACGAGTTCGACGAGCTGGTGACGGACCCGGAGACGCTTCGGCGGTTGTTGGGTCTCCGCTGACGAACCATTGTCATTGCGAAACGATTGTCATTGCAAAACAATTGTCATTGCGGAACGATTGTCATTCCTCAACCAACCCACGAATCGGCTTCTTCGGCTTGGAGCGATTGTTTGCTCGTGCTGCATCGAGCAATCGAACCAGCAAAGGAACGATCGTGTCGGGTTTCAGCTCGAACCCATGGTCGCGCGCGATTCGACGGGCTTCCCCAGGAACGACGAACCCATCTTTTTCGCGGAGATAGATGTTCCGGATTCGGTTGGCTTCGGAAATGTCGAGTCGAGTACGCCGAACAATTTCGACCAAGTCCTTGCCTTCCGCTAGCAAGTCGAACACGAGCGCCTCTACGCGCGCCATGCGGGCAAACCGTGTGTCAGCCTTCTTGCCAGCGTGTTTGGCCACGTCGTCCTCATTGTACACCCACTTGATTTGCCCACCTCGCGGGCATGGTTTGTCATGGGTGTAACCGACGTCTTTTGCCGCGAATTTGCGAAGTTTGCCGTCGCGCTCGAGCTGTCTGAGACGGTCGTACGTCACGCGATACTTTTTGGCGGCTGCCGTGCGTGTGATGAAGGCCATGTCCCCCTCCGATTCATTGGTTCGCGACTCGACGGGCTTCCCCTGGAACGACGAACCCATCTTTTTCGCGGAGATAGATGTTCCGGATTCGGTTGGCTTCGGAAATGTCGAGTCGAGTACGCCGAACGATTTCGACCAAGTCCTTGCCTTCCGCCAGCAAGTCGAACACGAGCGCCGCTGTGCGTGACATGCGGGCAAACCGTACGTCAGCCTTCTTGCCAGCATGTTTGGCCACGTCGTCCTCGTTGTACACCCACTTGATTTGCCCACCTCGCGGGCACGGTTTGTCATGGGTGTAATCGACGTCTTTTGCCGCGAATTTGCGAAGTTTGCCGTCGCGCTCGAGCTGTCTGAGATGGTCGTACGTCACGCGATACTTTTTGGCGGCTGCTGTGCGTGTGATGAAGGCCATGTCCCCTCCGATTCATTGGATCAATTGATCCGGATTTGTTGGAGGCTCCCAACAGTAAAAGTCTGAAATCGTTCAACTAAGTACGGTCGATTCATAGGGTACAGTATTGGGGACCCGCCAATGAATCCGGAAGTGGCTGTCGACGACCGCGCCGGCGTGCCGTTATCTGATGTGCATGGCCGACAAGCTCGATGTCCGGAAAGTCAACGCAACGCTGGGAGAGGCCCGACAGCAGATGGCGCGGTTGGTCCGGGACAACCAGACGTTGCGCAACGCAAAAGCACGCGCGCAGCAAGAAGCCATGGTCATCGCCGGCAACGTCCTCGCGACGGCGGAGATCGTTGGAATGGCGTTTGGCATGGGGTACTTGCGCGGTTACTACGGCGAGAAGGCAACCATCTTGGGCCTTCCCGTCGATGCAGCGACGGGTCTCGTGCTGCACGGCGTCGCCTATGGTTTGGGCTTCGCCGGGGGAGCCGTTGCACATTTCGTCGCCGCAAACCTTCACAATCTTGCCAACGGGGCACTCGCTACGTGGGCTGCTGCGTCTGGCGCTGCTCTCGGGAAACAAAAGCGGGACGAGACCGCGCCGCCCTTGCCACCCGAGCAGCCACCCGCGATTCCGCAGCCGCCATCGGCTGGCGAGTCCTTGAGCTTTGGCGCAATGCCTCCAGCAACCCAGGGACAAATGCGTCAATTGCCCCCACCACAACCATCGTGGAATCCATGGGGCGCGCCGCCGAATTGGAATGGCCTTCCGCAGCAGCAAGGCAATCCGATGACGCAAGAAGAGTTGGCTGCGGCAATAGCGTGGAACCAAGCCGCTGCGTGATTTCGTGGAACGTCGCGAGGCGTTCGCCGTACCAGAAACGTTTTACGGGGAGTACACAATGCGACAACACCGTCTGCATGATCTTGGCAACCTCATCGTGACGACCGCGGGCTTGGAGCTGCTGAGCGGCGCCGATGATATCGACGAAATGTTCGCGTCGGGGTCCGATTTGGACCTGTTCAGCGGCGCTGATCAGTTGCTGTTTGGCAACGACCAATTGCTTTTCGGTGCGGACGCCGATCTGTTGTTTGGTGCGAACAGTATCGAAGATCCCGATTTGGCTATGTTGTCCAATATCGTTTCGGGGAGTGACATCGTCGATCCCATCGATATTGCGGGCGCAGGACTCGATATCATTGGCGCGAGCACGACAACGGCTCGGCAAAGGGCGTTGGCTGCCGCTGCCGCAAAAAGGAAAAAGGCTCTCGCGCTGAGGAACCTTTTGGCCCAACGAAAGAAGGAAGCCGCACAGCGCCGTTTGCAGGGCATGGCAAATATCGGCATTCAGCCGACGTTGGCGGTCAATACAGGGTACACCAAAGCTCGAGTATTTCCGTTCGGATTCCAGGCCGATGCGCCGACGCCGGCGGGCCAACCTGGAAGTGTGACGCGACGTCCGCAAACCCCCATCAAGATTCGACGTCTCGTGATTCCGTCCGTGATTGCCCCGGCGTTCGTGATTACCGACATCAAAGTTGGCAAAGATTCGCAGTTCGTCGGGTCGGATCCAATTCCGGGTGAAACCTTCTCTCCGCAATCCGTTGCGGTGGAATTGACGGGCGATACTGCGAATGTCGGTCACGACGTGACGATTTCATTCGCAAACATCTCTGGCGCGGCTCAATTGTTCCGCGCTGTGTTGATCGGTCCCGCAGTGGAGTAAACGACGCCGCTCGAGTCCCATTCCAACCTTCGGGAGGTAAAGTTTGGAATGTACAGCGTCAATTTCCATACGAGTACCAGTTTTGAGCTCGGAAATGAGGCCGTTGCGCACAAGGTGTTGGACACGTTCCTCGAATGCCTCGTGCAAGTCAATATGGCGCTCATGAGCTCGCGAGCGTTTCCCGATTTGTACAGCACTCGCGTGCGGTACAAGCAGGAGCCGCTCGGTCAAGAAAACTGGCGCGACGCAGCTATCGTATTGCAGACCGGCTACGGCGATTGCGAGGATCTATCAGCGTATCGCGTGGCAGAACTGCGCGTAAAACATCGCATACCAGCGCGTTGCGTGTTTCGTTGGAAGACGTTCAGCGTGACCAACCACAGCGGCAAGCATCGGGTGAAACTGTATCATATTCTCGTTGGACTTCAGCAAGGTAAAACGATGCTGATTGAAGACCCATCGAAACGCTTGGGCATGCCCTCCAGCGCTCCCGAGCAAACCATGGGAATAGCGGGGCGCGTATGAAAATGGGTGGTGGGGCCGTTCTCGGCGTTATGGCAGTTTTGGGCCTTCTGGGCGCTGCTGCGGTCGCAGCCAAAAGCGGCGACAGTCCGCCCAAACCTACCCCCAAACCCTTGCCGCCTGCACCACCACCACCACCACCACCGCCGCCGGCAGCCAAGCCGTTGCCACCAGCTCCACCGCCATCGGCACCTTCGCCCTCTCCGAATCCGCCGTGGCCGCTGCCGATTCCGATGCCGCCAAGCCCACCAACGCCGTGGCCTGAGCAAAGCCCAGGATGGCCACAATCGCCCCCAGGCACCACCACGGCGAGCATGATGACCACGATCGCAAGCGATGGCACGAAGGTCTTTCGGCAAGAGGCCATC
Organism: Polyangiaceae bacterium; assembly: GCA_016715885.1. NCBI lineage: Bacteria > Pseudomonadati > Myxococcota > Polyangiales > Polyangiaceae > Polyangiaceae bacterium. Next base: position 30,463 of record JADJXL010000006.1, on the reverse strand, counting down.
CCCTATTTGGTGCCAATGCTCGATCAATACGGGGTAGAGGCTGTCGAGGGCGATCCGACGCGCGTAAAACTCCTACCGAGAACCCAAGCAACTCAAGTGACAGCCAGGCAATGGGTGGAAGGCTATGGGAAGATGGCAATCGCCGCGGTGGAATGGCTAGCCACTGCTCGCGAGCCAAAATTCTTGCAGGCGATCCGACCCGATGAAGCGAAGCAAGTCGCGCCGCCAACCGGGTATTTCGCCATTTTGACGGGTCCGGTCATCGTCATGCCATCGCCATCGCCGTCACCGTATCCCTGGCCATCGCCGTCGCCGATGCCTCCCCCAACGCCTCCGCCGATGCCCAAGCCGAGCGAGCTCGAGGAGCTTCCGCCCGACGTGCGGGCGAAAGTCGAACAGTTGATGGCAGGTAGCAACGCAACCGCAATGGAAGCGGCGGCCAACGAAGTCGAAAAGCAGGGCTATACGCGTTCGGCCGAAGCATTGCGAAAACGCGCGGCAGAAGTCCGTTTGGCGTCCACGGTGTCGAATACCACGTCGGGCCGGACGTACACGGTTCGAGGTTCCGAGTTACCGTCGCAGTTGGCGCAATGGTACACCGGCGATGCCAATCGATGGCGGGAATTGGTTCAAACCAACCCCGACCTGCGAATTCGCAAGGTAGGCGAAATCGAATACCTTTTGCCTTGGAAATCCGGCATGACGATAACGTTGCCTTCGACGTGGGATGTAAAGAAAGGCCCGATGCCCATTCAGTCGAATGCCAAAGCTCCCGCGGGGGCGTCTTCGGCGACAAACCTTCCGCAATTGCCGGCGCAAGCTGCGCAATTGCTTCAAACTCAATCCCAATCACCGCCGCCAAAATAAACCAAGAATGGAGTAACCATGGAGACGGTAGTCTACATCAAGCGCGGCAAGCAAGCCCCGATCCCAGTGCGACTCAAGACCGTTCGGCAAGGCGGGGACTGGCTTGCCGTGGCTGAAATTCCCACCAGAACGGGGCCCGTTCGGCTCACTGCAACAGCGTCCGAGCAGACCGTGAAGGATTTGATTCAGCGTGGCATTGCCAAGGTTCCTCCAGAGATTGCCACGGGAGCCAGTATTTGGTCGAGCATCGCCAAGCTCACCCAAAGCCGAGCGGCTCAAAATGTGCTGAAACAAGCACAAAGCGTTGTGCAGAATCCGCTGCTCCTGAGTGCGCTTTCTTTCGTGCCGGGGTTCGGCCCGGCGATGCAAACCGTTTCCAAGGCGACTGCGGCTGTGAAAGCTGCGGAAAATATCATGGGGCGCGCGCGCCAAGGCGATAGGAAAGCCCAGAACAGTGTGGCGCTTGTCGCAAACTCGGCGAAAAAGGGCTCAAAAAAGGGGACCTTGTTGATGGCACTGCTGCAAGCTGCCGATGGCATTCGCCGAATGTTTTCGAGCGGGGACTCGCCAACGCGAGAGGTCCAGGATGTCACCGCGGAAGTCAACGCCGGGAATTCGTGGACGCCGCCGTGGCAACCCGCTGCTTCTGGTAGTGACGGCAACGCGTGGACGCCACCGTGGCAAGCTGCTGGCAGTGCTGGCGCCTCGTGGACGCCACCGTGGGGAGATGCGCCGAGTGCACCAAGCGCTCCCAGTGCGCCACCAGGCGTGAACACGAGCGCAAACACAAGCGCGGCCCCGCCTTGGCCGATGTCGCAGCCGCCATGGGGAGGCCCACCGCCACAGTCGCAGCCTCCGGCACAGTCGCAGCCGTCGTCGTCGTCAGCCCCTTGGGGCGTGCCTCCCCGCGGTGCGGTTGTTTCTCAATGGCCGCCCCAACCGCCGGCGCCGTGGGCAGTTCCACCGCCGCAATTGCCGCCTCCAACGGCTCCTGCCCCCAACGCATCGCCCGGCTGGCCGCCCGGCTGGCCTTGGTTCCCTCGTAGTACGCCCAAGTGTTGATGGAGCACCGAAATGGCCACGTACTCTGCCGCAGTCGAAATGGCAATTACCGGAGCATTGATAAAGGGCAAGGGGTTTGCCGACTACTTGGAACAGATTTTCCCTGGACTGTGGATCCTACGGCTCGATGCGGCTCTTGCCGCTTCCGAATTCGTAGTGACCGCGACCCCGTGGCAAATTCTCGGCTCGAACAAACATACCGCGTCGGTGTGGAAGGTTCAGGATCCGCCTCCGCCACGACCACCAGGCATGTACCTCGTTGTCGCACTCATTCGTGACGGAATCCCCACGAATATGAACTTTGACGTCGTCGTAAACACGCTCAAGTGATGGAGGATTGCAATGTTTGGCTGCACAGTTGACGGTGGAATGGTCCCCATTGTGCGAGGCACAAGGGGATTCAGTCAAACCGCGAACAGACTCGGCGCGGGACAGGTGGAGCTGACACTGGATGTCCCCATGGCTCCCAACGAATTCTCGGTATCGGTGTGCATCACCGAACTCGTGGGATCCGACACCACGATATTACCGCAAAAAACCTACAGCGGCGGCGTGACGAAGATTGTCGTCAGCACCTTCGTTGGTGGAGTTGCGGCGGATGTCGATTTCGACGTTACCGTGGCACGATTTGCCCAAATTGGGCTCCAATAACGCGGGCAGTGGAGGCCGCCATGGACATTGACCTTCTCGGACTCCACGACGGCACGAATAACGGCGCTTCGGAAAAGCTCGATCCGGCCCAAAGCGAGCCGCAGCAAGTCCTTGCAAACAAGGGCGGTTCAAATCGATCCCCGCAACTCGTCACGATTCAGTGTGGGTTGGAAATAATCAATCCCCAAGCGCCTCCAGCATCCGTCATTGGTGTTGAAGGCTTTATCGATTGGGGAATCAGCGGTTCGAGCCACAAGGCGAGATTCGATTGGATGCAGGGTTGCGCGTTCACCCTTGCAGCAACGAGCTTCAAGCTACGAGCCAAACTGCGAACACAGATCGTGCCAGGCACCAACGTGTTCGCAAAGGCTACGATTGCTTATGGCTCGAAACCATGCATTCCAATGCAATGGTCATCGGACTACACCACATTGAATGGCGGCGCCAATGTCGTTGCCGATATCCCGTTATGGGCAACGCATGGCATCTTGGTTGCGAACCCGTTCAACGCGATTCTCGGCCGTTTGATCCGATTGGAATTGCTTACATTCAACAACGTTACACGATACGAAGCTCGTCCGGGGGATTGCACGGAGGCAAGCCGATTTCCCCTGTCATTCGATGTCCAAAAAGTGCGCATCACGAACCTTACCGATGAGCGGGCTACCGTTGCCATCATCTGGAGGTTGGCGTTATGAAGGTCGCGGGGTTCGACCTGAACGACGACCTCGGGCCGCAACGAGACGCCCAGATCGTCGAGATTGTCTTGGGAGGCGGTGCTGTCCTTTGGCCTTGGGTACAGGTACCGCTCGAGGACGGAAGGGGCTATTTCGAAGTAACGAGCGATTACCTCGCGATAGGCAACGCCTCGGATTGGTGTCGCGTGCCGATAGGTGGTCCGGCCGCTCAGATCATTGCGGACCAAACCGAATCGGTTCTACCGACTGCATTCATGGTCGACTTGATTTGGAAAAACGGCAGCACGAAGCTCGCGCCACAACCCTTCAAAGATTTGAAAGGAATGACGACGACAAAGCGGTTCGTCGAGCACAATGGCATCATCGAGCGGCAGCGACAAGACCGCGCTGGTCTCGTGGTGGGGTGCAAAAAAGACCTGATCATTTCGAATCGCCTTGTGGAATTCCCGAATGCCGTTTGCATTTACGGGTGGCATACCGCTGACGGCAAACCGATTCAGCCAGTGTCCACATTCCACAAGCAGTATTGGTATTGTGACTATTCGCACGGGATTCGATTTGCGAAAAAGCTCATGGTTCTCGACGGGCAAACGGTCGAGCTCGAGCGTGTGTGGCGCGACCCCCAAACCGCGCACGTGCTCACGGGGGGCCAGAAATACGCGACGGCGACGAAACAAGCCGACGCAGTCCTACGCGTTTCTCGGTACGACACTGCGCTGCTCGCCAAGCCCACTGCGCCTTCGCAGACGGCGCCGCAGACCCCATCGAGTTCTCCTCCAGCGCCAAAGCCGTCCACGCCGTCTGGGTTGGTCGGAGAAACGGACCTGGGCTTGCGTGCGTTGCGCTGGTGCGAGCAGGAGCTCGCCGCGGGGGTGGGGGAAGAACCTCCCGGCTCGAACGCAGGCGCGCGGATCGCACAGTATTTCGCCCCAGCGCGACGTCGAGCAACCGGGCAGAAACTCGGCATCGATCGCGGGGACTGGTGCGCAGTCGCCCAGAGCGCAGCACTGGCGGCTGTTGCGCGGCCCGACGAACCTGTGCCGCATGGGTACCGAGCGGCGGTGTGGGAGCTCGAGGACGACGCACGTGAGTCCAAGGCTTGGGTGCCCGCCGCCGACATCCGCTCGGGGCGATACGTGCTCCAACCGGGTGACTTGGTGCTCTGGACGCGGGGGCAGCCGGGAAGTCGACTCGGGCATGTCTCGCGCGTTCAAATTCCCCCGGATCAAAACGGCAACATGATGACCGTTGGCGGTAACGAAACCGAGGGACCTGAAAGAGACAAATGGCTGAACCGGCGCCGAAGCATCACGGAAGACTCGTTTCGAGGGGCGATCAAGTATCACGATTACCTCGCAGTTGATTTCAACGAGAAAAACGCTGCCGCCCCGGTCGTTGCTCCCACCGTGCACGAAACGCCGGCGGCATTCGTGAAAAACGAGGTGACGGCGCCCGAAAAGGTCCTGACCTCGGAAGGCTGGTTGCGCTTCGAAGAGGAGTATCTGCCGCGCGTCGTGACTGGCGAAAATGGTCGAGCGCATCCGGAGGCCCTGAAAGCGCAAGCCATTGCTTCACGCACGTATGCGCTCCGAGCGATGAGAGACGATGCGAAACTCGGGCGTACGAATCCAATTCCGAACTCGCAAAAGTTTCAAGTATTTGCAAAGAGCGCTTTGCCCCAATGCGTTGATGCCGTGAATGCGACGCGTGGAATGGTGGCCATGCACAGCGGCCGTTTGATTATCGCAAATTACGTCGCCGGAGCCATCTGGTCGAACGGCGCGCCTGGTGCCGACCCCACGAAGACCGAAAAGTGGGTCACTTACAACGACGGCAAGAGGGGGGCTCAGGTATCGCCCACGAAATTGTCCAGCACTTCGCGCGCGGACAACCGAGGGTGCATGTCTCAAAACGGTGCCGATTGGTTGGCACGAAACGGCAGAACGTTCGACGCGATTTTGCGATTCTTTTACGGAGCAGACCTCGACATCTCAAATCTTGGAAATGAAGTCCAGAGCGCAACCTTCAATGAGTGGAAAGGACAAACCATGCCCGCAATGGCAGCGAACCAAAACCAAATCCGCAGACCGCAAGTCGTCTACATCCAGCCGAAACCATCCCGCCAACGTCCTTCGGGTATCGAAGCGCTGGCGATGTCCGTCGGTGGAAGCTGGTTGGCGCGTCACGGTGCCACGACGGTTGGGTGCTCGACCGCCGGCGGGGAACAACCTCCCATCATTGCCGTTGGGGTGGACCAGGTGCAAGAAATGCTCAATTACGTGAACAATGTGGCCGATGCGGTAAACGCAAAGATGCAGCAAATCGCCGAAAGCGACGAACTGAGGATCAAATGGAACGCTTACATAACGGCGTTCAAGGGTTTTTACCAACGCAACTATGTCAATACGCCAGAGCGTGATGCCGACGCAATGCAGCGCGCATTCCAGTACGAGGACGGCCTCAAAACATGGAACAACCTCGTCGATCAACGGATCTACGCACCCAAAACGAACGTATACGAAGGAAAGATCGACAACGGCAAGTTCGCATATTGGCCGCTCGTCGGGCTGGCGGCGGTGACGATTGCGGCAGCGGCTTTCGTGGGAGCTGCACACACGAAATAGGGGGATGCACCATGGCCGATAGCATCATCAAATGGCTGACCGATGAAATGCAAAAAATGGAGGAGGGCGAGAAAGTCACTTTTCGATTGCGTTATAGCGAGCGTGCACGAGGAACCGTGACGGTCAACACGTGGACCGTGGTGAACTCATTTGATGCGGCTGCACTCGCGAGTGTAATCATGAAAGCAGCAGAGACGGATTCCAGTTACATGGCTGCTGGTACCAAACGGTACGAAGTACAAGCGATCCGCAATGGAGAAAACGTCGCTCGATACCCCGTGGTGATTCACCAAGGAGAGAACGAGGACGACCTCGCAAACTCGGGCGCTGGCAGTGCAACGGTCAATGACGCAGCGGTGGCGCTCCTTCAACAAAGCCAAAACCACGTCGAGTCGCTGGTTACCGCCGTTGTTCAGATTGCAATGGGAAATGAGAAATACCGTCTCATGGAATTGGACCGGAGCGCCCGGAGGAGCCAAGCGCTCGAGGAGCGGCTGGACGGCGTGAGGGAGTTGATCGAGCGCGCACAGGACAAGCAGTTTGACCGCGACATGCAGCGGAAAAAATACGACGACGAGCAAAAGCTCCTCAACGAAGCAGTTGCCACTGGGCGTACGTTGTTGCCGTTTGCAATCAATGCGGTGGCGAAGAAAAACATGGTGCCGACAGGGGACAACTCCGTATTGAAGGAAGCTCTCCGCCCCGTTTTTAGCGAAATTACCACCGAGCAACTCGAAAAATTGCAAAGCATTTTTACTCCCTCACAAGTCGTGGGGCTGCTCGAAGTTTGGAACCTGTTGCAAGCAGAGGGCGTGAAAGCACCGAATCTGGAGGGTGAGAAGCCCAATGGCAAGAACGGCAAACACAATTGATAAAGCGCTCGAGGAGTTCGACGCACGCGTCCGCGAGCTCATGAAGCACGCGCAGGTGGACCAGAAGCGCACGAAGAAGCGTGCAAGGCCGAAGGGGAGAACGAGGACCAAACCAGTTGTCGTCGAGCGCAAGGTCCAAGCGCCCAGGAAGGTCCGGAAGGGGACTTCCACCAGCCGCAAGGTTGAGAAGGAGGCTTCCACCTTCCGCGAGTTATTACCGTTCGCGATCAATGCCATGTATGCCATGAAAAACGTCGGGGCAACGCGAAATCCCTCGGTATTGGAGGAAGCACTTCGCCCAGTTCTCAGAGCAATGACCGCAGAGCAGATCGAAAAAATGCAAAGCATTTTTACTCCCGCGCAAGTCGACGGGCTGAACAAACTTTGGAAGAAGTTGGTGGGAGAAATAGCCGGCACGGAGGAATAGAAAGTCAATGGCAAACGCGACGCACAAAGCTCTCGAGCGGTTCGACGAATGCGTTCGAGACCTCATGAAACACGCCAAGTCGGACAAGAAGAAAGGCGCGAAAAAGCGCGCGAAACCAAAGAGGAGAATCAAGACCAAAACGGTTGTCGTCGAGCGCAAGGTGTACATGCCGGCGAAGAGGGCCAAGAAGAGGACCGCCAAAAGGACAGCCAAGAAGACGCCGAAGAGGACCGCCAAAAAGACCGCAAAGAAGCGGGCACGAAAACGAAGCGCGAGCTAGCGGAGGATGGTCATGCTCGAATTCTATTCGACCAATAAATGGTACGTGGACGGGCAACTTCCGAATCACAATGAAATTGCCCAAGCAGTGGCGGCACAATTCCCGCACTTGCGCCTCGCAATTGGGCCGACAACGCTGAACTCGAGCTACAAGGGAGCCGACAAAGCACAAATCGAGAGCGTTGTGCAATCGATGGGTGGCTTGAAGGCGCCGGGGGCGGGCTCGAGGGCCCTCGCATCGAACGTGGAAGCACCCGCGGGGAATTCGCCACCAGACGCGCCGGCAAGCATCAACCAAGGGGACATGGTGCTCGTGATCATGCCCGGCATCGGTGAAGTCGTTGCGACGTTTGTCCGGATGCAAGGAACGAACGCGGTCGTCGACTTGGACGGCATCGAGGAAGTCATTGCCTTCTCTGCTCTGGCGCCGTTGCCTCCGGCGGATTCGACGGCTCCGAGCGTTCCACCGGAGCCCCCGGCGCCTTCCATTGAGGCCAAGGCTCCGAGTGTGCCCCCAGCGCCTCCCATCGAGGCCAAGGCTCCGAGCGTGCCTCCAACGCCTCCCGTCGAGGTCAAGGCCCCTCCCGCAGACACGAGTGCCGCGAACGAGGCGCCTCCCGCAGACGCCGACGCTTCGAGTTCGGAGCAACCATGACGTACGAGATCATCGAGTCCTGCAAGACGACGGCACCTTCGTGATCGTAGACTCGCGCGAGGAGGGAAACCATGCGTTCAAGCTTTGTTATTCTCGTGGCGATTGTTCTTGCGTCGTGCGGCAGTGAGACGACGGGGGTGTTTGGCGATTCGAGTTCGTCGGGTTCATCGAGCACGTCGAGCGGGGCTGGGGGTGCATCATCATCGAGCAGCTCGAGCGGCGATGCATCGAACTCGTCGAGCTCCTCGAGCGGGGCCGGAGGCGAAGCATCATCGAGTAGCTCGAGCGGCGGTGGAGCTGGAGGATCTGGTGGTTCGTCATCGAGCAGCTCGAGCGCGAGCTCGTCCGGTTGTCCCGTTCAATGCCCCGCGTATCAAGAATGCAAGCCGGACGGCATGTCGTGCTGGGGTTGCATGAAAAACAACATGAATTGCAATTTCAAAGTACCCAAGACGCAAGGTGTCGATTGCGACGACGGATATTTTCCTCCCCAAGCCGAGTGTGACAACGTTGGCACTCAACCCGAATTCCCATTTCGGACGCTTTGGTGCTGCATTCCAAAATAGGGGTTCGAGGTGAACACGGTATTGTGGATTGGTCCCGTTTGGCCTGCTCTGATTGCCCCCGCAGTTCCGACGGATTGGGCCATCCGGACGATCGACGACCACATTACCGGAGGAAATGGCTCCGAAGCCTACAAACGCTGGGCGCTGGGCCTTGGTAACGACCCGCTCTCGAAGTTGGCCCCCGATGCCCGCGAAATTGTCATTGCTGGCTTTTCTCGCGGGCACGGGGCCATCGAAGTCTTGTTGGGCCTGGCCGCCGGGAGGCGCGACGCACGCGTAACGGGCTTGCTCGCACTCGACAGCTATTACAGTGCATGGGGCGTCAAAGAGCCCAAACTGGGATTTTTGGCGTGGTGCCAAATTGCCTTACAGAACGGTTTGCCGGCGATATTCACCACCAGCACGCACCACCCGGCGCAGTATCCGAGTTCGTCCGAAAGCATCAAACCGCTTGCGCAAGCGTTGTCGTTGACCGAAACAAGGCCGCTCAGTGGCGTACCCGAACCAGCGCGCACGATGGGTCGAGGCACGGTTTTCTGGTTGGATTACGAAGCGCGATTTCGCCATGAGGACCATGCCATCAAATTGGGGCAGCCGTTTCTCTCGATAGGCGCCTACTTTCGACCGCGCTTTTCGTACGAAACGACCCCGGCCGCCTTTGCCCCGACTCCGTCTGTCCAAGCGCCGCCCCGAGCGCAGACCACGGCAACCCCGACGCCGGCGACGACCCCGGTACAGGCGGTCCCAACGCCGGCGCTGCCCCCGAGCCAGGCCACTTCGATGCAGTCAACGAAAAGCAGCTCTCTTGCGGGCTGGGGTGTAGCGCTGGGGATACTCGCTCTTGCTGGCGGAGCTTATGCATTGAAACGGAGCCACCAATGACGTCGGAGGTTGCGAGATGCTCAATTATTACATCTATGACCACCCTCGCGCGTACCATTGGTTTTCGATACCGGAAATGTATCAAAAGCAAGCGGATATTGAAGTCAGTGTTCGCCGACCGCTCTTGAACCAAAACCAATGGTCGGTGTTCAAGACACCGGACATGATGATTGTCCCTGACATATCGGACATGCCTCAAGACCTCCCGAAAATATACGTTTGGGAGCCGAATGTGCCCTACGACCGCCCGCCATTTTATCCGCAATCCTTTTCGCTTTATGTGGGGCATAAGAACATTGCGTACTTCGGCAAACGCTCGGTGGCGTACTTTTTGGGCATGTGGCCCAAGTTCGAGGACTACATGCTTTATCCCAACAACCCCGAGATTTGGCCGATTCGCGGTCTTCTCACGTCGGGGAACATCAAGCTCCAGCCGCAGTTGCGCCGGGAAATGAACTATGCGTGGCTGTACAAGTATCGGTATGAAGGGCGGCGTTCCGTGCCCGGCGGGTACATACCGCTGCATTTCATCGACGAGTGCTACTACCTCGACGGGCAGGTTCCGGGGATGTTCGTTCACGCGTGCAAACGCCGCGGGCTACCGTGGACGGATTTTGAGCCACCGCATAAGATGACTTGGTGATTCAACTCAAATGCACCATTAGCCATCTGTTCGCTGTTCCAATGAGTTGCTGTCCCTTTATTGCTGCACTCCCGCGTCGGGCCGTGGACACGTCTCGTTCCACTTGATGTCAAGATCCTCATAGGGGCGCACGAGGGCCAATTTGCCCCAGCAAGCGTTCTCCTTGCAACACGCCCTAAACTTGTCGCGGCATGCCTTGCCGAATTCTGCCGTACATGTCTTCGACTCGTCGCCGAAAATTTGTCGCCAGTCCAAAGCGGCGTGCTCTCGCCATAGATTGCAAGCGCACTTCGCGTCGCTTGGAATCGCTCTGGGCGATGGAACGGAACTCGATGCGTCGGCGGGAGGCGACGTAGCAGCGTCGACCGGAAACTCTGTGCTCTGCGTGGTTGTGGGACCGATAATCGTAGGCGCGAGTTCGGAGCTTCCGAGGGCTGGCGGAGGTTGCGGGTTGAGCACGACCTCGGTTGGTTTATGGCTGTCCTTAAATATAGCACCGGCAATCATCCCAAAGCAGAACGTAGGCGCCCCCCACTTGACCGCACGAAGCCATCTATGGGACGTCGTGGGTGCAAAGATTCGAATCGTCACGGATACTGCCAACCAAAGCGCTGCAAGCACCAGAATCTTCACAATATCGACGCCGCCGAATGCGAAAAAACCAATGAGCACACCCGCAATCGCACATATCGCTACCAGACTGACGATCATGCGATGGCGGCTCTCTTCGCGATTAACTGCCGACCCAATGGGCGGCGAGTCGGCGGGCGGGATCAGCTCTGCGCGGAGAAGTGAAACCGCAAACGAGGCCGCGGCGTGACATGCGTACGCGGTCCACCGCTCATCCCGCTTGAATCCAACTATGTCGCTAATGCCGCGGATCGCAAGGAACGGCGTCGGTGGTCTCGTGCTATACGCGGCACGATAGACGCCGGCCGATTCCATCTCGATCGCGACGAATTGTCGCGCGACCTTCAGCCATACCTGCACCTGTTCGGTATTCTTGACCAATCGATCACTCGATGCGATTGCAGCCGCTTTCACCTTGGGTTGCCGATTCGGGTCGGCGGGCTTGAAGTACTTCTCTAAAGAATTCGTGACCTTCGCTTGCCACTCAGGGTCACCATAAAAGTTCTCCCGTTCGAGCTCCACCGGAGGTTGGGGCAGCATGATCGCTTCCTGCGTGTTCCACGGACCGAGTTCCGCCTCCAGAGACTCCACATTGGCGGCAAGCGCGGACGCGTCGGCAGCCAACCGGCCCCCCGCAACCGCATACTCGCGCGATCCGTCCTGGAGGACTGCCTCCACACTGAAGTCGATGATGTGTGTCGATACCACCACGTCCCCGAGGGTGAACCCGTGTCCTGGTGCTCCTCCCGCAATGCCGACTACCAAAAGCCATCGCGGCGCGAGGTCATCCAGCAGATCGCGCGCTGCCGTGAGCGCCTCGCCGTTCCCTTGCTCCGCACAGCGAAGAATTGCAACCGTGTAGCCATGGGGCGCAATGGGGTTGACGCAATGTAAATTATACTGACGGCGCGCATTGACGATGCCTATTTTTTTCGGGAATCGGCGACATACGGCATCGTTCTCATCCGCTCGGATCGTGATGATCCCAACATCGACTTTCCCTTTCCAATCTGACGCCTTCAGCCAGGATACAGGAGACATCGACGTTGATGAAACGCGCGCGCACAAATTTTGTCAAGGCAGAGTAGGCTGGCGAGAAAAACCGTTGGCATCGATGGTCGGTACTCGCAGGGGCGCTACAAATTTCCCGCTTAAAATCGGATATGATCGATGCGCTGCCGCTTTGATGGAGAATCCGGTTGGCACGAAACTGCGGTATCAGTATTCCATGGCAGAACGGGACCGCCGTCTTCGAGTAGGTTCTCCCGCGTGGCCACACCAGCTCATGTACATCTGTCCACACATTATCTCACAAGATCGGCTCAACTAGTAGACTACTTTCACCTGAGCATGTACATCTGTCCGCATCCAAGCTTCGCGCCTCGCACATCCCCGCCACCGATTTGGGGGTTGATGCCCCAAATCACTCTGCCAGCCGGTTCAACGAACCTTCCGCGACCACGTCGCACGTACCCGTAATCGTGCCCGAGAGCGACAGGGAGAGGTCGAACTCCACCTCCAGGATGTTGTCGTTCAACGTCAGCTTTCCGTCCGTAACCGTGGTCGCGATGGTGGTGCCATCGGTTTGGGTCTGCGCCGGACAACTATACTGACGCACGTTGGCAACATCGCCATCGACGTTGGCAATCGCAGTCGCTCCGCATGGAGCTTCCCAGGTGACGGTGTCGCCATCGTCTTTCAGCGTCAGGCTGACGGCCGTGGTCGAGGCGGGGACGGATGAGCCATCGGAACACGTTCCTGTTTGCGAAAGCTTCCCCTCGAATTTTCCGCTCCAATCCGGTCCGCAGCCCGCCAGGCAAATGCTTGAAATCAGTATCACGAGGCACTTCATTCGCGCCAGTAGACAGGAGCCTCGGGCCCTCGTCAACACGGACGACCGTACGTTGAGCCAGTTGCGGCCCATGTAAAGTGTTTGGTCGTGCTCTACCGTCGCAGCGAGGCTCGGGCGGCCGAGAGAAACGGCTCGGCTTTGCATGGCGGGAGCGGCGACACGGCAGCCTTTGGCGGGCTCTTGCTGGATCGATCGAACGTCAATGCACAATTCAGACTCGACCCTTGAAGAGCCACTCAAACCCTTTGGCCACGAGCTTGATCAAGGCCAGCCCGATGAATAACGGGCCAAATGCGGCGGATACCACATATAGGATCGGCGCCATCTTCTCGCTTGAGTCCCCAAAGAAAAGATATTTGAACGACGTGACGCCGAGACCGATCCAAATCCCTACTAGAAAGATCTCCATAACGCACCCTTCTCACTATTCTGCCAAGATAGGGACCATGTCAAACCTCCGCAGGTTTGGTGTCAAGGAAGAAAGTAACGCCCTGTTACGGTGATCCGCGCATCCCGGTCAAGATTGTCGCTGATGCGTCGCTGGTCCCCGCCATCCCGGCCCGGTGCTGCCCAGCCAAAGGGGGGTCCTGCCCAATGCATCGCGTCAACCAACCATGCATAACCGGCCGAGACCCCAGCAGGAAACGAAGCAAACGGCAAACGCACAGGCCGACTTCGTTGTGTACAGATGTACACAATAGATGTCCAGCGGTTTGAATTTGTCCGAATCGTTTCGTGTACATATGATGCAAGGCACGGCTTGCTCCTATCAGCAATACGACAATATGCGTAGCTCGAGTTTACTCAAATTTCAATGCGGGCGGAATACACTGCTTAAAGGCTCGCCACTGCTGATAGCAAGATATGTCCATAGCGCATGACAAGTCGACACGCAGGCGGGGTTGGGTGCGATGCGGCACAAAAGGAAAATCTTAGATAACTGACTCCCATCTCTCTTGACTCGTGAAAAGTACGCGAGTAGGGGACCTGAGAGGTGTCGGCAAGGCTACGGCAGAATCTTGGAGGGCGACGTGTACAAGCAACTTTTCTCGAAAAGCACGCCTGGATGCATCTTGATCCTGATCGATCAATCCGGTTCCATGGATGAAGGCTTCAACGGTGCGCAACCCAATGCCGCAGATCCCTTCAGTCGAAAGGACGGAGCATGCGCGATGGCCGTAAACCGAGTGATTCGTGAAATCGCACTCGCAGCGCAGAAGGGTGACGTAATTTCGCCACGATGTGATCTCGGTGTGGTTGGATACGGACGACAAATTGGATCTGCATTCCGTGGTACATTGCAGGGCAAGGGGCTCGTTTCGATCGCAGATGTTGCGGTATCACCACAACGAGTCGATACGGTAAAGCAAAAAGTCCCTGACGGTGCAGGTGGTCTGGTGGACATGGAAATGCCTTTCCCAGTTTGGGTGGACCCCATAGCAGATGGTTCTACACCAATGGCAGACGCGTTCGAACTTGGCGCAGGTTGGGTACGTGAATGGGTTGCCTCTCATGAGAATAGCTTCCCTCCAGTAATCATCAATATCACCGATGGAGCACCAGATGATGCTGGTCGGGCGGCGACAGCCGCCCAAGCAATATCCAATCTAAAAACGTCGGATGGCTCTGCTCTCCTTCTGAATGTACACATTTCGCAACGGAAGGGTCACGCTATTTCTCTTCCAGATGCAGAGGGCGCTTTGCCCGACGAGTATGCGAAATTCTTATTTCGCATGTCGTCTGTCCTGCCAGCACCACTCCAGGCATCAGCCGCCGCGCAAGGTTTTAACGTCTCGCCGTCGTCACGAGGATTCATCTATAACGCGGACGCCGAAACACTCGTGCGATTGCTTGCGTTCGGTAGTAACCCCACGGGAAGATGATACATGCCCAGGGGAACGGGGGATCGCACTCAAACACCACGCAAGAGGGAGACCGTTCCTTGAGAGAAGCGTCTAGCTCATCGTCGCGAACGGCGCTCGTGGTTCGGCATCGGCTTCTGCGCATTGGCAAGAAAGGCGAAGCTAAGGCCACGAGCGACGATGCGGGGGCCGGCAATGATACCGCTCGCGTTTACGCAGTAGCGGACGGAGCCTCCGTGTCGTTTCTCCCAGGCCCGTGGGCGCAGTTTCTTGTAGACGCGGCCTGTACGAGCGGATTACCAACGAAAAGAGAACTTACAAGATGGCTCGCTGGTCCAAGAGAACAGTGGCGCAAGCGCCAAGCGGAAGCTGCGGCAGGTGGAGCATGGTGGAATAATCAGGGGCGTCGCGGCGCCGCTACATTCTGTGGGATTGCGGTTGAGCACAAGAACGACCTCGTGGAATGGTCTGCAGTGACTATTGGGGACGCATGCGTTTTCCTAGTTTGTGGGAACAATTTGTTGCGATCATTGCCGCTGGAGTCGAGCGCCGGCTTCAATTCGACTCCCCGCTGTTTGTTCAGCACCCCGTCCGATCCAGAGCCGGAAATCAATATTTGGAAGGACAACGCCACGACGGAAGACGTCTTCATTTTGGCGACCGATGCATTGGCAAAATGGTTGCTCCAGCGACATGAAGCTGGAATGCCAGTGTGGAATCGCATTAGCCAGATCGCATCAGAAGACGAGCTACTCCAGCTCGTAGATCAGGAACGCGATGCGAATAGAATGGAGAACGATGATGTCACGCTGCTTGTCGTCAGAATGGAGAAGGAACCAGATACCGATGTAAATTTCGTACAGAGCGCAACGGAGCCCTCCCGATCTTTCACGCGCGAACAAGATCATCAGCAGAAGTCGATCGCAAAGACATCGGCTGCGCAATCACTGCCCGCATACCATACGACTCGAAAACCTCCTACAAGGAAAGAATCGACGCTGGACGAATCTACCAAACTCGCCGAACCATCGCCCGCGTACCATGCAGCTCGAAAACCCTCGTCCAGGAAAGTGTCGACACTGGACGAACCCATTGAACTGGCCGAGCCTAAACGCAATAAGTCTGACACCAAGGGGAGAGCTCCTAGCTACCCTAATATCATGTTTGTCTCGGCCGTGGTCTCAGCCGTGGTCTCAGTGCTTGTTTCTTTTTGGATCCAGACACGAGGTTCAGCACAAAATTCGGCTCCAGTAACACCAAGTTCGGGAAACGCGACAACCGCTCCCTCTCGAGGCACGCCACCCACTGCAACAGTCTCCCGTCGCGATGCAAGCGTTTCCTCATCAATCCCAAGTGCAAGTGCCTCCACAGTGACCAATGTGACCATAGCTGGCTGGGTCGATTGCTCACAAAAAAAATACGGTGCAAATCCCAAAGATGCCCAACACCAGTTTGAGGCGCAAGAACCTGTCTATGATGACAAGGATGGCGACAGAATGCGGGGGAAACTGCTCCAGAAGGCGGAGTATCGGGTGACGGAGCATCACATAAGATCAGCCGACAAGTTCAATCGTTGTCAAATACAAATCGATTCCAGCAATCTGACGCAATGACGCAATGACACAGGTCTTTCCGACGCGCGCAAAGTATCAGGACGCCGTGATGCACGGAGCCAAGGCTTTTCTCGTCCCTGAACTCAAGGCGGGTGTGGCGGAGCGCGGGCCTCCTCTCGGAATGCCAAAGACGTGGAATGGCGGATTTGCGTCCGTTTTTCGAGTGAATTCTGGGGGCAAAGATTATGCGGTTAAATGTTTCACAATGGATATCGGAGATGCCGCGACTCAATATGCCGAGGTGAGTGCGTACCTCCAGCAAAATAAGTTATCATATTTTGCGCATTTCGCATTTCATAAACAGGGTATTCGTGTAGAAGGGCGTGAGTATCCGATTGTGCAGCTCGAGTGGGTGCGTGGTGCTCCCTTGAAGACTTTCATCGAAAAATAACCTTCGCGATCCACATCGACTCGTTGCCCTTGCTGAGGCGTGGCGCCGCATGCTGTCCGATCTGCGAGCAAACCACATTGCACACGGCGATCTCCAACACGAGAACGTTCTTGTTAATGATGACTCTGGAGGACCGACGTTGCGTTTGATTGATTATGATACCGTGGTTGTGCCAAATCTCGTAGGGAAACCGGAGGCTAATGCTGGCCACCCAGCTTTCCAACATCCAATGCGAGCTGACGCGATTAAAACAAAGACCATGGACATCGACGCTTTCTCCGGCGTGGCGATTTACACGACCATTCTTGCATTCGCCCGCGACCCAGGGCTTTGGGACTATCGCAATTGCGCAGGACGAGACGGCATTCTTTTTGATCCGAAGGACTTCGAACTTGGTAAAAAAGCGACGGCATTTTTCGATTATCTCAGCAAACTAGGGCAAGATTTTAAGCAACTTTCCGATGCTCTTGTTGGCGCCTGTCGCGGAGCACCCAATAAAGCAAAGCCTCTCGACGAAATTATCGCGCCGGCGCAACCGGTGCAGACGTTTAACAAGAACGACTGGTTTCTTCATAGACCGACATCAACTACTCCAACCCCACCACCAATCGCTGTGGGGCCAACCGCTACAGTTTCGAGTGCTTCCACTTCGGTTGCAACCTTCATGGGATCGTCAACGAGCGCGAAGGCACATGCGGCACCACTTCCACCTTGGCTTCAACAGCCGCAACCGTTACCGCCACGGCCAGGTGCTGCCCAATCGGGTCAGCAACCGCTGCCGCCACGGCCAGGTGCTGCCCAATCGGGTCAGCAACCGGTACCGCCGTGGCTCACCCCGCCGCCAACGCCGACCGCGACGTCAGCAACATCTAATACGCAGTCGCAGACGCTTACAAGCACTCCCCCAGGAGGAGCATTATCTCAACGCCGGAGCATTTTCTCGAGGGTTGCCGTCATTTTAGTAGTTATCGGATTTCTGCCTTCCTATTGAAGGCTTGTAGCTCGTTGTTATCAAACAAATCAACAACTTCCCCCGAACAACGTCGCGCAAGGGGCGGAACATGCAGCCAAAATACCCAATGTGGTGACAAGCTAATTTGCGATGGGGCACGATGTGTGCCCGCTTCTTTGACTTTGTTAGAGGGCGAGGCGTGCGATGCATCTAATCAATGCATTGAAGGGTTAAGGTGTTCTAATAGGATCTGTTCATCACCAACCCCGGCATTTTCAAGCCCATCTTCGACACCCCATGTGGCGCCAACGGTTGACGACATGGCGCCATCGGCATCGTCGGTTGATGGCCCGACTTCATCGACTCCCGCTGAGGTGCCAACGCCACCGGCATTGGTTCCTGACGACTTGCTTGTAGCACCGGCATTGGTTCCTGACGACGCGCCAGCGCCACGTCCCTTAGAGCGGCCGAGAGCGCTACTGCGGGGTGGGTGCAACGAAGATAGTGATTGTCGTGATGGTCTTCTTTGTGTGGAATTCGTATGTGCGAGGGCGCGAGCAACGGTACAGCACTGTGAGCGTGCCCTGAATCACAAGTGCATTGTTCGTCGCGGAGATGAGACGCCATTTTCGGAGACGGAATGCAGGCGTAAGTCAGGGGATATCGTCGGCATTTTGGAATATAACAATGGCAACAAGTATCGAGAAGTTACCTGCCCCTGCTGTGGTAGCGAACGCGGGTTCATGCACAGGGATCTGCTTCGCATAGATGGAGGTTGAGCGCCAATGTGGGGAACAATCACGTGCCCGAAATGCAAGCATGACAGTCCAGGCACTGCGCGACAGTGCTCGTCCTGTGGCACGCCATTTGCGCTGGCTTCTGCGGCAGCGTCCGGGATATCAGCGCCTGCATCCGTTTCCACCACGCAATCGCCGACCCCAGCACCTGCCCCAGCAGCGAATCCTGCTTCGGCCGCGGGGACTGCGAAGCCTTCATGGATGACTACCAATACACCTCTACCAAGCCCACCAGCTCAGCCACCATTGACCCAGAACGTTGAGACTGAAACGCCACGCATTGTTTCGCAGGGAGCGGTCTTGCAACCTGCACCGTCTACACCGATCACGTCGCCTCTGAGCAAGCAAACAACTGGTGCGTCTGCACCGCAGTCGGCAGGGCAGCGATTGCTGCTGCCTTTGCTAGTCGCAGCATTGGTACTCACTGGACTGGCTGCATTTTATTTTGTGCGGCGAGACTCTAATGGTACCGCAGTTCCTCCCTCTAATTCTGATATCGCTCAGCCTCCTCCCACGAGCGGTCGCGGGCTCGAGACCCTAGCCCCAAGTGGGGAGTTGATTGCACGGTGGAAATCAGCTGTTGTGCTCATTGAATCGTATGCATTCAAGGGAAACGACATCATTCACATTGAGGGCAAAACTTCGCAAGGCACGGGCTTTTTCGTCTCCGCTGACGGGTTGATCGCGACGGCACATCACGTTATTCGGCAAGTTGATGACGGTTTGGATCACCGGATCGCGGTAAAATTACTGGACACGTCAAAGTTCGAGCAAGTGCTTTGTCTTGCCGAGGACAAAGAGAACGATCTCGCGGTAATAAAAATAGCAAAACAAGGTACCGAGTATTTGCGACTTTCATCCACTGACAGCATTCCACAAACAACACGAATTTTCGTAATTGGACATCCTGGCAAGGGAACCTATAGCGAATTCTGGTCTGTGACTCAAGGCAGCGTGACCAGTCGTGCAATTGGTCCAGATGAGAAAGAGTATTACGGCGTCGATGCACGCATCGAGCCTGGTAACAGTGGCGGTCCAGTGTTGCTTACCGGAGGCGAGGTTATCGGAGTGGCAGACTGGAAGGTAACGGCAACGTCGATGAACTATGCAGTTCCTGTGCAGAAGCTTCGAACGCTGATCGAGCGATCGAAGGATGCAAAAGGAAGTCCTTGTGGAATTGGCGGAAAGATGACGTGGTAGAGGTGTGCGGCCAATGGCTTTGCGACGAGGTGCTGCCACTTGCGGACATCTGTCCACGCACAATCGCACCATGTCAGCCGTATTCTAGCCGCAACTTCGCCATTGCATGTACATCTGTCCGCATGCTAGGGTCGCGCGCATGTAGGGGAGGCCGTCCGAAAAACCAGAGTGGTCCTCCGACGTATGGTACAATGAGCTTCAGACTTCAGGAGCATTCCAATTGTATAAGAAGGCGTCACGCCATTCCTATAGGGAGTTGGATCCGACATCGGCACGAGATGTAGCGGAATGGATGCTTCAAGAGGAGGCAAAACAGGGGCGTTATCCAGACGCAGCAGCAGTCCGTACCAAGTTTGGCGATAGGTTTCTGGATGGTGGTGACGGCGCAGAACTATCCATTCGAAGAACTGTATTGAAGGAGCTCCGCAAGCTCGAAACCGAGTCGCGGACTCGTGAGTCCGGAGCCCTCATCGGCGGCATGCCCCAAGCGCGTCGAGCTGCACTGAAGCGGGCGACACTCAACGTGGACATGTTGACAAGGGTGGCGGAAGCAAACGGAAACGAACGAATCCGCAGCAATTTTGACAGTCTTTTGCGCTTTCTTGACGACGTCTTTCGCGCTCGTTTGGAGCATGGCCCAAAGTCTTATCCAGGAGATTGGGCCAACGACTTCCGGGTGGTCATGGCGGGACTTGAACGAACGGGTCATGTACTTGGCTACGCCAAGGCTTACATCGAGGCCGAACAATTGCGCTGGAAAAACGCATTCGACTCGCTGGCGCGCCGCGAGCGAGGTCCTCAACAGGCCAAGTTCCCCCCAAGGTGGGCAAAATCAAAACGGTAGGCAGCGCCACGCACGATGGTGCTTTCGCCATGAAGCGCCAAACGCATTGATGACGTGGGCGACGGCTTCGTGTACATCTGTCCACAACCCACCGCACCCAATCTTCTGGTCTAGCACCGCCTTCCCTCTTGCATGTACATCTGTCCGCATGCTAGGGTCGCGCGCATGTTGACCATCGCGGTGATGAACTTCAAAGGCGGCGTAGGGAAGACCACGCTATCGATCTTGCTCGCAAACGAACTCGCGCAACGTGGGCATCGAGTGCTCCTCTCGGATTGTGATCCTCAGAACAGCGCCATGGCGTGGCAGAGTTGGTCGAAGTCGAACCTGATGGTCGAACGCGTCGAGAAGATTCGTCCGAAAAAAACGGAACGCTCCGACGTCGACATGAACGTCCTCGATTGTCCGCCCCGATATGGTGACCAATGCATCGCGGCCGCGATTGCCTCCGACGTGGCTTTGGTCCCCGTCATGCCCGGCCCGCTCGACTATGCCGCTACGGGGCTGCTCGTCGAGACCTTGCGCGAAGCAAATAAGCGCCGAACGTCGCCGCTGCCGGCTCTGCTCGTGGCGAATCGAACGATGCCCCGATCCGTCGTGAGCCGTTTGCTCGTCGAGACGCTCAACAAGCTGGCAACGCAAGTCGATGGCGCCCGCGTTTTCGAGACGGCGCTGCCGCAGCGCACAGCTTACGTCGAGGCGCTCATGGGGACATGGACGCCGCTTGCGAAAGAGGCGAGGACTCCCGTTCGTGCATTGTGCGATGAGGCTTTGGCTTTGGCGGGGCGTAAAATGACATGGGCAAGAAAAGACCTCTCCTTCGATACATTTGTCCCGGTAAAACCGATCCAGACGACCGCGCACGTCGAGCGAGTCGCGGCAAATGTAAAGCGTTTGGTCGTGGATATTTCGCCAGCAATTCATCGGCAGCTCGTCGAGCGGTGCATTCCGTTCGACACGATGAAGGCGTATGTGCTCTTCATCGTCAACAAGCAGCAGCACCGCGCGAAGGTTTCATCGACGCCCATTCCGCCGATGCGCGGTCAAAAACGCGTCATCATCGAGCTCCCCGAGGCCGAAGCTGACGCCCTCACCGACAAAGCGAAAGAGAAGGGCTTTCCAAGCTTCCGCGAGTTCGTCCTGCGCTGCTTGGAAGCCGAAGGGCTCGGATCGAGGCGAAGCGGTCGACATGAAACGCCGGCGCAAAAAAGCTGCCGATGCCCTCTGATGAGGAGGCCATTGAATTCTTGGCGAAAACGCCAAGTTTCGTCATCCTATGCGAGACGTGCACTGCCGGTTACGCGTGAGAATCACGTTCGAGCAGTTCGAAAGTGTATGGCGGATGCTCAGCGGGACGAACGAAAGGCTCTGGATGCGATTTTCGACATCGAGAATTTCGACGAGTTTTATGCCAAAAAAACCCGGAGACGCTGTCAGACATGGCGACATTTTGCGGAACAGCACCAGGGTCACAAGCTGCAACTGAAGGTTGTGCCGCCGTTGTGGAGGCATTGAGAAATCCAAACGTCCAGAGCCCGACCCCACGTCCCACAGGGTCGGGCTCTTTTTTTCGACTGCGAACATGCAGCTCCCAGCAGGGAAATTTTCATTCCACTGCTTGAGATTCGGCTTGAAGTAGCCTGATTGCCTCACGACCAAGCCACGGTGTCAGCCAGTGAAGGGCATGCCATGCCCATCGGCGGAACCTTGCAGGCCATTGTCTCCTCGCATCGAGCCGGTTGGGCGTCGCCGCGGAAGGACGAATCGTGAAGTGTTGCACCTGCATTTCCGTGGCGATGCGCAGGCGCAAAGGACGTGCGGCGGAAACGGGATGGTTGGGCCCACCCCATCGCTCATAGCCAGAAGCAAGGCCATGAACATCATCATCACGAGCGCCAGCGTGAGCATCACGCCGTGCGAATAACCAAGCATGTATTCGGGACTCGAACGATACATCGAAACCTCCTTCACCCTGTCTTGGGCGCCATGCAGATCCTTCTGTGGAAGGTCGGCGACGCCGCCTTGCACACTCGGAGGGTAGTCGGCGGCCTCGAGCAGCGCTGCGCTTGCAAGCGATAAATCACCACCCGCACGGAACTGATCGCGTTCTTCCTCCGGAGCTCGGAATTCGCTTCCGACATGCGCGGATGATGCCACCAACTCGATGTTGTTACTGAGCGTGTACTCCTACGGGCGGGGTTCGATCGCCCGAACACCGGTGTTTCTGCGGGAAAAATATTTTCATTTTGTACTCTTCGCCTGAGAGGGCTTCCGGTATCGATACCGCGATTCATCGAATCACAAGCGAAGGTTTTCGACGGGCCTACCAAGGTGACTGGGCGAACGTCTATCCGTTTCGTTTAACGAAACCGTCACCCTTCCACCTCGCATACGCAAACACCGTCTTCCGCGGCCCCGGTGGACAGAGGGCGGCATCCTCATCCGGCAGAGGCTTCCGTCCTGCGTTGGGGCGCAGCTTCGGGCACGCCGCGTTCGTCGAGCTCCCGAAGGAGCGTATGCACGCGCTCGAGCGGCACCAGATCTTCAACCGCACGCACGACTGAAGGCACGTAAATCAGCCCATTGCGCGCATCTTGCTTTGCTCGAAGCGCTTCGTAGACGTGCCGCATATCGTCGGTTTGCTTGTTTTGCGGCGTCTTGGCGATCCTCGAATCGAAGATTCGCGCGATTCGTTCACGCACACGATTGACGTTCGATTCGGTAATTGACCGACAAGCCCGTCCGCTCCGTACCAATCCCACAATCCCGTTGCCAATTCGTTGTTCCGGATGGATTCGGCGTCGATGAAAATCGATCCGAATAAATCGGTTCCGAGCAGCTCATGCTCCATGCAATATTCTTGTCATTGACCCTGAATCCATACGCGTTCCAAGATATTCGGTATTCGCGCCGTTTCGCTTCATCGAGCACAAACAAAACAACGCGGCCGCCTCGGATGCACAGCGCGTGAGAATGGCTTCCAGGTTGGGTTTCCTTTGGTCGAGCCACGACCGAAGCAGTGCGGTTCGATCTGCGTGCCCCTGCTCGGCAACGAGCTCGTCGAGCCGACGTTCTTCGTCTTCCGTGAACCGGATGGCGTTCGGATCCGGCGCCCTTTGCGCGAGCCACGAGCGAAGCAACGCCGACCGGTCTTTGTGGCCGAACTGCACGACGAAACCATCAAGGCGACTCTCCTCCTCTTCGGTGAGACGAAAGCCGATGATCCGTGTCGAAGGTGCCTCAGCCCTGGAAGGACGTGCCATCCCGTTTTCGTTTAACGAAACTCGGACGCGCATGCAAGTCGTTTTGTTAAACGAAATCCGCTCCCCGCTCGACCTCTGGGCGCCGGCCTCGGCGACAAACTTGGAGTTGGCAAATTCAGGCCGCTACGAGCGCATTAACGCGCCCAGCGTACGATTTTTTCCGTTTTCTCAGCGAGCCCCACTGTCACTTTTCACTGATTCAGGAGCTTCCGAAAGTCGGATCTCGGCCGCATGATCGCCGTCGGTTCCGTCGTATGGGTATCGAGCTACGAGTGCAGGCGAGACTTCCTCTTCGTCAATGCAGTCGAATGTACGATCATCGTAATGCGACAAAGAAGGCTCTGCCTGCAAACTCATCGACCCGAATCAACGGGGCATTGGCCATTCATCGTCATTCCAGTTTTCGACCTGGCCTAGCTGGGGCCAGTCACCATTTCTTAGCGGAGGGATCTCCGAACTTGGTAATGTACACGGCCTGACGCGGGTCGAGTCCGCGTGTCGTTGCGTCCTCTGGCGAATTCAACTTGGGTCCGAAGAAATATCCGAACACGAGCCCTTTGCCGTCAAATCTCGCAACGACTCCCCTTGCAAAACCCCCGCCGCGCAACGGAACCAGAAAAACCGTACCCTTCGAGTAATTGACTTTGGATCGACGTTTCATTTTGCTCTTTATAGCCTATCGCCCGCCCGAAGGTATTTTTCTCGCCGTGGGTTCTTGGGACTTATGGGCTGTTTTCGATTCAAATCTGCCTCTGGATGTTGTTCCCAAATGCGCTGTTCTCGCCCCGCTGTGCGGCATAGTGCGAGCAGACAACCGCAAGGTTTCTTTGCTCATGGTTTCATGCGTTATGGGACAAGGATATCGTCTATCTCTACTCGCATCTGTTCTGTCGTTGGATCGTCGATTAACGTTGCCTGCAATTGCAGATCAGATTCACCCTCCTCAATGGTGTAAAAATTAAATCGGATCGAGTATTCCTGTGGAACGGATGCACGTATTAGGATAACGTCGACATTTTGGAGATAGCTACGGGGCGGAACTACAAGAGGTCCTTCCATATTCGGTAATGCCCTCTTCGATTTCGGATGCTTTGAGTCGTACGCCATTGCTCAATTTTTCGAGGGCTACGTAGTCCTTGCGGACAAACAGATTCATAATATCACGCATTGTGCCCTCAATTTTCGCGCTCATCGTCATCTCCTATCGCCTGGAATTGTTGTGGGTGTAGACGGTTCCACGCCAATACTCCTGAAGTAACCATCCGCCTCTTGGATGGCCTGCCGCGCCTCCCCTGGGGACATCCCAGCTTTACGCAGCGCCTTGTAGCCGATCCTTCGCTCTGCGGCGTGGGTTCCACCCCGGCCTGACGCTGCACGGGCCTCGTCGGGTGTGTGGAGTGCCACGAACACGTGCAGGACCATCGAGCCGAACTCCTGGCGCCGGATTCGTATTGTAGCCGGGCAGATTTTTCACCGCGGCATCCTGGATCACGTGGTGAGCATCTCTGAAACCCGGCCGCACGCAGCTCACCCACTGGAGTTGTTACCCTTGGCGGCCTCTCTCGTCGTTTTTGGCCCTTTTTCAAACCAGGCGCCTTCTTCGCGATGACGATACTGAGTATCACAACCCCTACGCCGACTGCCTGCTGACCGACCGTGTACCAGTCGCCATTGTCCACGGCAAGCGAGATGTTTGCCACGGGCATCAGAGGTTGATCACGTTGAACGCATCAATGACGTCGCCCTGCTGGTAGGCGGTGATCATGTGATCGACCGTGTCGACCGTGTTTCGCGACCACGATGGCGTCAGTGGAATGAGCGACCAAAAATCATCAACAAAAATCGCCCAAACCCGCACCCACCCCGTCGAGAAAACTGCCCTTTTTCGGCTCGGGTAGCGTCGGTTCGTACGGCAAACCCTCGCCACCATTTCCCGTCGTGCTCACGTCGATGGGAGGCACGTAGGCGCCCACTTCGGCAGCATCCTTTGGCGATTCGCCTGGCTTTTTGATTTCAACGCCATAGGTGAACGAATCTTTCTCTGGGCCAATGTGCACAGGTGGCAAAAGATGGGTTTCCCATTTGCCCGGCAGCTCCGCTTCCTGCGGCGAAAAACCCGTAGGATCGATGAATGCAAGCGGATTCCCATTGACGTACGAGTATCTGTTGAGCGTCTGCCCGTTCCAAATGTCCGCAATGACCGGATCCGTCGTCGTGAATCGCCCGAGACGCGGATCCATGATCCTCCCTTTCATGTTCACGAGGCCTAAATCCTCGTCTTCCTCGTGTCCCGTGAAGCCGCGCGTCGTGCGGCTCGTGAAGCTCCCGAAGGGCTTGCCCCATTCTGGATTTCGCCGTTGCCCGTAGGCATCGTGGCTTCGCCGCTCCGCAATCGTGCCGTCTTCTTTCGTGATGACGTCGATCGAGCCCAAATGGTCGGCATGGAAAAACCGCGTTCCTGGCTCTGCACCACCTCGCGTTACCACGGCGATCGCCCGTTCCGGTGAATGCACGTAATAGCGACGTTCGACGACGCCAGCAGAACTCGTCACTTGCTCGAACATGTCGCCGAAGTAGAGCGTTTCCGCGGTCGGCGTCGTTTTGCGTATGCGCCTTTGGTCTCCGTCGTACCCGAAAGAAGTCGTTTTCCGCCTTTGGTAATCGTTTTCGGCAAATCGAAGGGCGTGTACGTCACGAAAAATGCCGCCCGACGCGTGATTTGGTTTCCAACGTCATCATAGCCGTACTTGGGGCCATTGGGGCTGTTTTCGTTCGCCACGGCATGCGGATGCTTCGCGTCCTTATACAACAACGTGCCCGCGTCCGGGTGAACGTTAAATTGCCATTCAATGCGTAGTCGTACGACGCCATGTTTGGCTCGAGCGGGCTCTCGACCGCGCCAAAGTACGCGCACGTTACGCGATCGAGTGCGTCGTACCGAAACCGCTCCGTCTTGGTTTGCGGCTGAAGGGCATCCGTGCGGCTCTTCAAGTTGAGCCGTTGATCCCAAGCATACGAGAGCTTTTGGATGTCCTTTGAGCCGTGGGTCGTCGAGATACCCTTGAGGGTTTGTTTGTCGGTATCATACGTTCGCGTTGTCTCGACGTCATTGCCGAATCGTTCTTTTGGATTCGACCGGCATCGTCGACTTCCTCGAGCGTCCAGAAGGCTTCCTGTGTTTTTCTCGCGTACGCTTACAACGGAATCCATGTTCGTCGTGCTCGTACATTACGCCGAACGGTTCCTCCCGAGCGGCTGCGGGTACGCCATGGACTTCACGCGACCGACGTCGTCGTACGTTTGACGCGCGGCAAATAGGCCTCCATCGACGGTCTCACCATTCGCTTCGGGCTGACCCTTTGCCGTGTACGAAAACGATTGAATGGCATCTGGACTCGTCACCGTCTCCAATCGCCCAATGCCATGCGCCGCGGTGTCCCATTTCCACGTCGTCGTCGATGCTGCGCCCCAAGCTTGTCCGTGCGCGTTTCGACGCGGCCGGCGCTCGTCAACGTCGAACTTCACGACGCGGCCGAGCCCATCCGTCGAGGTGACCAGCTCGCCAGACATCGTTCTCGAGCACGGTCGTCCTCGGTCGGGATCCTCTATCTTCCGCGACCGTCCGGGCGCATCGAGCGTCCACGTCGTCGTCGCACCGCCTGGATCCGTGGCCGTGCGCAGCGTGTTGAACGGGCCGTAGGTGTAGCTGGTGACGCCCTGCTTGGCGTCGGTGATCGTGACAGGTCGCCCGAACCGTCGAGCTCCGTGAGGTTGTGCCGGGGTGGCGTAATCGTCAGATCCGCCGAGTCGATGACAAACCCGTCATGCGTCGTCGTGGTCGTCGCATTCCGCGGCGTCGTGTGCCGAGTTTCGCGCCCGATGGAGTCGAATTCAAGGCGCTCGAACCGCAGTTGATCGTCCGGCGTTCCTTCTGCGGCCAATATCGAGCGTTTTGCCGTTTTGCCGCTCGGCCGATCGTACCCGAAAACCTGCATGCGCCGCGGTGTGTTCCCCTTTGACTCGCGGGTGTCGGGCCATGGGAAAACGTGCGAATGGGTCGGCCAAGGCTATCGAACACAAGCTCGTCATCGGCGCCGCCCGTGGTGGTGATTCGTTGCGACAACCGCCGTACTCCGGCCGCTTTCTCGCGCGTAAGTCGTCGTCGTTTGCGACCCATCAGGGCGCATTTCGAGTGTCTCACGACCAAGGCTGTCATATTGCCATTCCGTGACCAGCTTGTTCGGGTCGGTTTCTTTTCTCAATACGCCGAATCGCCGGTCATAGTCGACAGCGCAGTTTCGTGCTCGAGCGCGTTGATCACCTTGACGGAAACACGCGCCTTCCTCGTCGAAAACCGTCGTCGTGCCGCGCACGTGGCCGAATTCATCTTTCGCAGTCAAGTGCTCGACGTTGCCGTACTCGTCGCGTTTGTCGTACTCGACGGTGTAGGCTTCGTGCCGGGTATGCTTTTATCGCTCGTCGGCTCGATTCGACTTCGCCAAACTCGTTCGTGGTGTACGTATACAAGCGGCACCGTTCATCGACGCCCGCTTTGCTGCACTCCGTCTGCTCTTGCACTTGCCCCGAGAATCCGCCCGCGCGGTGTCATTGACGATGCAGGGTTATCTCGTAGCTCAGGTCAACGCCAATATTGGATACCCTTCACGCCAAGCACGTTGCCGAATGCGTCGGAAGTCCGCGACATCGACGGTCGTGTCCCACAGCATCGTCGCATTTTCGATTTGCCGCGACGCCGGCGACCACGTTTCGAACGACGTGCCCACGGAAAATGTCCCCTGCAAGCGGCGCGAGCGAAATGCCCGTAGTGCCGAGCGTGAAATACGTCTGCGCGTTGTTCGTCGGCACGACGTCGACATCCATATCAGCCGTCTGAAAGCTCGGCGCGGTTTTGCTTGGATTCATTGCGGCAACGCTGGAGCCCAGCGCCATTGTCGATGCACTTGATTTGCAAACAGGTAGACCTCGCAGCCACCGACTTTGACGGCCGTCACGTTATCGTAAAACGTCGCGGTTCCTGCGTTCGTGTCGAGATCCGTGACGATTCGAGCGCCAAACCCAAGGAAACCATGACCACGGCGATCATATCGGCCGTCACGATACTTCACGCCGAATCGACGCACGCCACCTGATACTCGTTCGCCAATGTGATGTTGAACCCATGTCGTCATGGATGTTCGTCCGATTGCCGTGATTTCCGTGCATCTCCACTCCCATTCCCCCCCGCGCCATTCGTGATGGATTCGTCCGTCAGATGGCCGTACGACACGACACGTTCGGAATGAAGCTCGGATCCTCAGGATCATGGTCATTCAGGCCATCGGAGAACGAAAACGAGCGTCAGGATCGGACGCCTTGTTCTGAAAAACCTGGAGCTCGTTCCCGTTGAACAGCACGACGACGTCCGCCGCGCCGTCACCGTTGACGTCACCGACACGAGGCCGCGAGGTCGGCCAGCGTGACCGCCGCCATGAAGCTGCGCTTCCGGAACAGGATTCCTGCATCAAATTCGCTCGAAGGTATTGGTTCCGCTCGTCGCTGAAAGATGTACCATTTCGGCAGTTCTGGGGCTCATGGCCATCAGGAGGTCAGTGCGGACCGTCGCCATCCCAATCGAGCGGCGTCGCGAGGTGAAAGTATGTGTCTTGCGGAAAAGCCCGTCCCATTTCAAGCTGTCAGGCGGGTTTTTCTGCAAAAAGCAACTATCCATATTATCCACGTGCGCAAACGACCGTCCGATACTCCGGATGCAATCGCATCGGGCAAACCATCCGCGTTGACGTCGGCGAAAAAATGGCGCATCCGGGGCGTGGAGAATGCGCAATTTCGTGTCCACGCTTTCCACGTGCAATCCGCGTTCCTTTCGAGCGCGCTGTACGTCGTCGTCTGTGTCGCTGGAGTGCCTCCGATGCAGATCATCGGCAAAACGAGGTCGATCTTGCCGTTCGATTCACGTCGACCGTGCGCAGCTCGACGCCACAACTGAACCCCGCGAAAGCGTCGATGGACACTCCGTTTTGCCCTCGAATCCACCCGGCCGCCAAAGATGGAGCGTCCACGCGGACTGGCTTAGTCCCACTTCCGGGCGAACTGCCGTGATCTTCGCAGGAAAATAGGTCCCCGACGCCGTCGCCATCGACGTCTGCGAGATACGGATCCACCCGACCCACGTAGCTGTTTTGGTGCACGTCCGAGAGAAATGGGCGCTGGATTTGCGTGTCAAACCTCTTCCGAATATTGCCGTCTGCTTTCGATAGCAGCACGATATGGTTGTTTCGGTTCCATAAACGTCAATGAAAGCAATACATCCATTCGCCCGTCTTGGTTGTAGTCGACAGCGACCCCGAGCTCCGGCTGGAACGGTGCGGGATCCGATGGACCTTGCGCATCTTGCACGAAGGATGCATTCCTGCACGAAAGGCCACTTTCGGCGCGGCGAACTGATTGCCTTGATTTCGCGCGATGCGCCATTCCGTGATGGGATTCGTCGGCGTCGAGAATGCCGTCGTATCCGGCGTGAGAGCAGGTCATCCAGCCCGTCGCCATTGACGTCCGCGAGCATGTAGCTCGCAAGTAGCGATGGGCGCCGCTATCGTCGTCGCGACGTGCTCAGATCCAGCACGTACATTTGCGTATTGGAAGGCGTATTTCTGGTGTGCATGCGCCATCTGCGCCGCATTCTTGCGCCGAAACGAACCTCGTGTGGCCCGTGGTTTCGCTTTGCTCGTAGGTGAATTCGTACCGACGCACGAAACCGTCATCGACGCGCGTTTGTACTTCCTCGAGGCGCAAACTGCTTTGGAACGCCATGCCAG
>JADJXL010000005.1 GCA_016715885.1 Polyangiaceae bacterium | reverse complement strand
CGATGGCTGAAATATGAGTCCGACGTTTCGATTCGCCTCGGGTGCGTTGCCGCTATAGATATACCCGTACTTCCGGATGTCGAAGCGCTGACGATCTGGTGGCATTCCCCGCCCTAT
Source organism: Polyangiaceae bacterium (assembly GCA_016715885.1). Taxonomy (NCBI): domain Bacteria; kingdom Pseudomonadati; phylum Myxococcota; order Polyangiales; family Polyangiaceae; species Polyangiaceae bacterium. The sequence continues at coordinate 209,508 of JADJXL010000005.1, read as the reverse complement.
AACTCAAAGAACATCTGGCAATACGGCGGTTCACCGCTGAGAATTCAAAATTGGGGGGCCCGAGGCCGGCTACATCCCGAATACTCCAGCCACTGGAAACCTGCGAGGACACCGCCAGAAAAAGACGACACGTGACAACATCGCCCATGGGTCCCCGGGCGGATGCCGCCGAACTTTGTCGTTGATCTGCACCAACGTTATTCGCGCCGAAGTCGAGCAGCATCACGATATCCCACAAATACTCCATCTGAAAATTGCGCACGACATCGATGAGCTCTTCGTCGGTCGCACCTTTGGCGCGGAGGCTCTTTAATGCCAAGCCGCCACCAATGAATGGATCGCTTGGATTCTTTTCCGCATCCGCAATCTCGCGGTCGATCCACTGGGAGTCACCTTCCTTCACAATGGTGCGCCACATCAGCTTCAGAAAGATCATCTTCGGGAGGTTTGGAATGCCCTCGATGACCTGAGTCCTCGCCCAGCCTTCTGGATTTTCCACACCGAGCTGTTGAAACTTTTCGGTCATCTCATCCAGCTCGGCTTTTTTCCACTTGCGCTTTGCTTTTTCGTATGCCCCAGGTTTGCCCATGGAGCCCACTTATCACAGAGGTTCGTCCGAAGACCACACCTTGGTGAAGTTCAAACCTTTCAGCTTGGCCGCCTTCACACGCGCGACGAAGCGATCGCTGAAGTAGATCTGGCTCAGCTTCCGCCGCAGCTTGAAGATGTCCACGCCTTCGACCGCGGACGGGATGAACACGGGTTTCTTGATGCGGCTGATGCGGTCGGTTCCCCCGACGTAGTTGACACTCGAACGCGGTTCGTCCAGTGCATCGTCGACGGCCCGCAGATTCAGCACGTACAGCTCGACGCCGCCTTCGTCCTGCAAGGGCAACAGCTCTCCGTGCGCTTCGAGCATGTCGCGCAGCACATCCACCGCGGAGCGACGCAAGATGAGTGAACCTCCTTCATACGGCAAATCCGCGGGACGAAATGCTTCGCGTTTGCTGCCGCGCACACGTTTGACGACCACAGGCTTCCAAGTCGCAAGACGCGGTGTGCCATCCAGGTTGCCCAGGAGTTGCCAGTCATCGTAGCCGCCTGGACACTGGACGATCTCGTAGCCTCTCACGCCGATCGAGTCGTAGATCTCCATCACAAGAACGTCCCTTTGGTGAGTGGGTCCGCGATATCTCGTAGCTTGGCGATAACTTCTTGCTTCGTCTTCAAGCCCTCCAGCGCATCGTTCACCTTCTTGTAGTACGCTTCCATGTTGGAAAGCGGTCGGTGCACCTGCGATCCCAGGGGGTTGGGCGAGTTTTTCGTGGCCGGAAGAAACACACCGTTGACCGCCTCGTCAAGGCCGATCTTGAAGCGTGCGTCAAAGCGATTGCTGATATCAAATCGGCGTAGGATGCCGGAAATACTGCATATAGCTCGCTTGACGTGGCGGAAGCTGCGTGATTGCATGTCAATCATGCGGCTTTCTTTATGTGTTATCCTTGCCGTTCTTTTTCAATTCGTTCATGCGCCATCGGCGAATGCCGCCGATTACGACCGACCCGTCGAGGCGCCCCAAGCGGGTGGATTCTCTCCCTCGTTATTCATTTTCGTGACGATCGTACCCTACGATGGGCAAGGCCCAGGAGGGTGGCAGGAAGCTGTTGCGACTCTAAAATTCATCGACATGCGCCACTTGCTCCCCGAAACGTGGACATGTACGATCAAGGTTGGCATGCCGATTCGCCCGCGAAAATATGGCGTCATCTCGCCTGCTGTTGCTGCATCGATGAGCGCGGCGGCTGCAACGACGGCATCCAAGGCCGTCATGATGCGACAGCCCAAGTGGATGGCCGCAGCATATTGCATTCAGTTTGCAACAGAGGTCAGAGTGACGCTCAATACGACATGGGTAGACCTTGGTGCGAGGGTCAATCGCCTGTGAAACATACCATGCACGAGTTATTGCAAATCGTCTATCAATATTACTGGCGAAGCACTTCTTACGACACGAGTGAGCCCTATGGACCGAGGGAAGCGCTGGTGGAGGCCCGAAAGCACGCCGGTCGGCCGAATTCGGCTTGGCAGAAGCTGCTCGTGCGGCTCGATGCGCGTTTTCCCGATCGCGCGACGAATCGATCTCTCCACCTGGCGGGAGGTGGATTCGACGCATGTTATTTGGTTAAGCTCGAAGGCTCGTCGAACGCAGACGGAGAGCCTCATGATATTGGCCTAGCCATCAGCTTCATCGCGCCATATTACGTCGTCTACAACTCGCGACACGTTAAAAAAAATCATCACAACTATGATGAAGTCTGGCGACTTCACCCGTTCGACCTCGCGGACGATGAAATCGCGGACGCTCGAGCAATGGTCGACGAAATGAAAAAGTATTTCCCCGATCACGAACCGCTGCCCGAAGAAATCGGCAACATCGTCGTGCCTGATGTGCTCGTTTGCAATCAGCTCCTAGGAATGGGCACCATCTACCACTGCCTCTTCACCGACAGTTGGTGGTGAAAACTCGTGCCCCCACGTCCCCCCATCCACGACGACCCGCGCATCTTCCACCACCACCTCGGCCGCGCGTCACGCCAAATCTGCGCCCTCCCCACCCCCCACCCTCGTGAAATCGCCTCCCTCCCCTCGCTCGCGCATTCCCTTGCCCGTGGCGCGGCTTTCCCAGCATGCGCCGCCGCATCCGCACCTTCGTGAGCCGCCCGCGCCGCATCCATCGACCACCTCACGACGCCATGAACCGCCCCGCCCAGCCAGCCGAGGCACCTCACGACGTCCCGTAGCGAGCCACCTCCAAGCGCACTCGCAGGCCACGCCTCTGCGACCCCGTCGCGCCAGTCATCCTCGCGCGACCACGCCATCGTGAACCGCATACCGAAGGCACAACGTAACCATCCGGCCATCCGCACCGGAGCGGGCCCTCGAGATTGCACTATGATCGTGCCCACGACAGGAGGTCGGGATGGCACGGAGAAACGCATCGCAATGGGCGAAGCTTGTAAAAGAGTGGAAACGTAGTGGCGAGACGGCAACCGAGTTTGGTGCGCGCGTTGGTGTCGAGGCGCATTCGCTTCACTCGTGGCGTTGGCGGCTGAGAAAAGATGGCTTGCTCGACGACGAGCATGCCGCGCAGACTTCTGCCGCACCCGTATTTCGCCTGTCCACGTCGTCTCGCGAGATTGCGGGCTCGTGCAGGGACATGACCAGCACGTCGATAGCGTTGTCGACGAGCGCAAGACAGTGCGCGTCCTGCCGGGATTCGACGATACGACGCTCCGCCGAGTGCTTGAGGTGCTGAAGGAAAGGGCGCTGCGAGAATGTTCACGCTTCCGCCGGCATTGCGCATTTGTTTACTGCGGCGCCTACGGATCTGCGCAAAGGCTTCGATGGTTTGTCCGCCGCCGTGATGCAAGTCATCGGCGAAGACCCGGCGTCAGGGCATCTTTTTGTTTTCTGAAACCGTCGAGGGGACCAGATCCGCGTCCTTTCTGGGATCGCACCGGATATTGCATCTTCGCCAAGCGGCTTGCCCAGGGCCGGTTTCACCTGCCAATGCCCGTACCATCCAGCGCTCGTCACGTCGAAGTCGACGCCGCCGAGCTGGGATTGCTCCTCGAAGGTATCGACTTGAGCGATGCACAGCGACGCAAACGCTTCAGGCTCGTGCGCCGCGCGGACAATGCTGCCTGAAGTTGACCGCCACATCTTTTGGTTTGCCCTCAAATCGTGGAAAACTCCGGCGACAAACAGAAAGTTTGTCGTTCTGTTGGCCACTCGCAGCGCCATCCGGTACGGGGCGCTCATGTCTTCCCTCGACAAACTCACGCCACGATGACCTTGCCGACGTACGCGCCAAACTCCAGGCGATGGCCGAAGCAGGCCGCATCGACGAGCCTCATCGCGCTGGTCATGGACCCTTGGTTGCGGGTCAAAGAGGAAAACACGGCGCTCGCCATGCGGTTGCAAAAAGGCGTTGCGCTCACTGTACGGGCGCAAGAGCGAGAAAATCAGTACCGAAGACCTGAAGGCAATGCTCGCGAAACTCGGCGAAGATGCACCTGAAGCGCCGCCACCCGCACCACCGAAACCGCCCGCGCTCTAGCCGCCTCAAAGGCCACAAGGGCCGCAATCCATTGCCGAGCAACTTGCCTCGGCAACAGAAGGTGATTGCCGTGCCCGAAGAACTGCGAAAAATGTGCTGCGTGTGGCGCTGACAAGACGTGCATGGATTACGTCAAGAGTCAGATTTGGACTTCATTCCGGCCAAATTCGTGGTCATCGAGGAGCTTCGAGAAAAACTCGTGTGCGGCGTTGGTGATAAGGGCGTGGTGGTGGCGCCGAGCGAAAAGTCATGGATAAAGGGCGACCCGGCTCGGGACTGCTCGCGAAAAAATCGTCGTCGACAAGTGCGAGGATCCCATGCCGCTTTATCGGCAATGCAAGGAATTCGCGCGCATGGGCGTACCGCTGTCGACATCGACGATCGGAGACTGGTCGGCTTTTGCGCTCGATGTGCTCGCTCCAGTTGCTGGGCGCGTCGCGGAAAAGGTGATTGCATCCCCAGTACATCAATGCGGACGACACGGGTTTGCCGGTGCTCGAAAGGAGACCATCCAAATGGCGTGAAAACGAGGGCACTTGTGGGCGTATTCGGGGCGGGGACTCGTCGCATTCCACTACACGCCGAATTGGAAGGCGGATGGGCCGGCAGAATTTTTCGATGGTTTCCGCGTCTATTTGCAAGGCGACGGGTACGCCGGGTACGAAAAAGCGCTTCGAGATGCCATGGATGGCGATACGGGAGATCGTTCCGGCAGAGCGTCGTCTCGGCTGCGGGATGCACATTCGGCGCAAATTCGAGGAAGCTGCGAAGCTCGGCGATGTCCGAGCGGCCGTGGCGACTGGATTTCTTCAAGGCGATCTACAACCTCGAAGCGCGAATACAAGGAGCACAAGCTTTCCAGCGAAGATCGGCTCGCGCAAAGGACGTTGGGCAGCGTGCCGCTCGTGGACGAGCTCTATCAATGGATTCGAGACGTCAAGCCGCAAGCGATTCCGGAAAACACCGCTCTACGATGCGGCGCGGTACGCTGAAAAAGCAAGAAGCTGCGTGGCGTCGGTGCTTCTCGGATGGCCAATTCGAGATCGACAACGGCGAAGCCGAAAGACGATTACGTTGGGTTGCGCTAGGTCGAAAGAATTCTGGTTTGCAGGATCTGACGCCGGCGCAGAAAGGCTCGCCGGGCTGCACGCTCACCGGATCCTGTCACAAAAACGGGCTCAATCCGCTGGAATACCTGACAGACGTGATCGAAAAGCTGCAATCCGACTGGCCTATGAGTCGCCTGGATGAGTTCTTGCCCAACGTCTGGCGCCCGGGCATTGCCTGAGCTGATGAACGACATCTGAACGCTTCATCGCATCGTCGGCGATGCGGGCGCATGCGTGTGCGCGATGCACGCGTCCGCGTTGAGCGTAGCACGTGCACGGCAGGCGTCGGGTGTAGTTGGTCGGGCGGATACGGCACAACGTCGGTCCCACGTCCCCGTGACCCCTCGAATGCGCGGATCCGACCTGCGCGAGGCCCCGGAAAATCGTCGAGCACGCGCAACTTCGTGCTTTTCACGACGCGACGAGCGCGCCTAAAGTACGCACCAAGCTCGCTCACATCCTGGAGGTACTCACAAGCCGCAGATGGAACCAACCATGCGTTCACGACACGCCCAATGCAGTTGCGGGCAGCTACGGGTCACATGCGACGGCGACCCGATCCGCGTATCGATATGCCACTGTCTCGCGTGCCAGAGACGAACGGGGAGCCCGTTCGGACAGCAAGCACGCTGGCCAGCCGATAAAGTGAAAATCGAAGGCGTCGCGACGAGCTTCGTCCGCATCGGTGATTCCGGCGTGACGGTCACGTTTCGGTTCTGCCCTACGTGCGGATCGAACGTGTATTACGATGTCGCCGATATGCCCGGTGTCATTGCGGTACCGGTGGGTGCCTTTGCAGACCCGAACTTCCCGCCGCCTACGTTCTCGGTGTACGAGGCGCGAAAACATGGCTGGGTGAACGTGCCCGAAAGCATCGAGCACATGGATTGACGGGGGAGCGACTGCGCAGCAGAGTTACTTCACTTTATTCTTCGCCTGCATTTGCACGAACGACGCCAATAGCTTGCGATCGGCGTCGCTCAGTTTTTCCGCAATGCCGGCATGTGTCCCCTCGAGCTTCGGGTCCATCGCGCCCTTGGGATACGTCTTGCCACTGCCAGGATTGTCAATCTGCGCCAATATCCACGCCACAGATCCCCAACCTCGAAGCTCCGGTGCAAGCGATTCTTCGTCGTCGGTTTTCCCATCGAATCGATGACAACCCGTACACCGCTGTCGCACGAGTTTTTCGCCAGGCATTCCCTCGCCCTTGCCCTCGGCTTGCGCCGCCAAGAATTCCACGATGGCATTCAAGTCCTCCTGCTTCATGGGCGAGAATTCCTTGGCCATTTCAGGGTCGTCCGGCGGCTTCGTCATGCTCGGCATCATGCCTTTGAATGCCGTCTTGCCGAACATCGAATCGTGATCCGGCTCCATGAGCACGCGCGTAGCCCATGACGCCGAGCCAAACCCCGTGAGGTCCGGCGCCGTGTCCTCGCCGGCCGGAGGTCCCATTTCGCCCATGCGATGACAGCTCGCACAATGCTGCTCGTATAGCCACACGCGCCGCGTTTCAGGATGATTGCGCATCATCGCCAATGCACCCTCGGGGAGGTACCCCCTCGAATGCAATCGCAAGCGATTTCTTGGCTTGCACTTCGGCTTTGCAACAGCCTTGACGAATTCGGGATCCGCTGCGTCGTGCTTGAGCGACGCGCCCGTGAGAACGCCCGCGCCAATGCCAAAAAGCGCCACCGGAACGAGCACCGGGAGGCGCTTCATCACACCTCGATCGGCCTTCTTGTCGAAGAGCGGGAGCACAATGAGATACCCGACGACGAGAAATGGAAGCACGACCGTCGCGATGAGCTCGAGGCGTCCCGGAAACGGCTTGCGCATTTCGTAGAGCGCAAGAAAGTACCATTCGGGACGCGCCGGATAATCGCTCGTCGGGTCGGCCGGAGCGTCGAGCGGCGCGCCGTGATGCTTCCACGTGAGAACGAAGACGACGGCGAGGACGAGCAGCGCGACGACGAGATCACGCGCAGCTTGCGATGGGAAATATCGTTCGACTTTGACCGCGTCCGCGGGCGTTTCGAGGGCCGGGCCGTGCTTTCGCGAGATCATGACGTGCATGGCGAAGAGCAGGCCCGTCACGAGCGGCAAGACGATGGCGTGCGCGGCGTAGAGGCGCGTGAGGGTGAGGTTCCCGGGCAAACTGCCGCCGAGAAGCGCTTCTTGCATGATGGTGCCGACGACGGGCACGGTGCCCATGATGCCGGTTTCGACACGCAGCGCCCAGAATCCGCGTTGATCCCAGCGCAGAGGGTTGCCGGTGAGCGCGAAGGCTACGATGAGGCCGAAGAGCAAAAGGCCGAGCCAATAGGTGAATTCGCGCGGCCTTCGGTACGCACCTCGGACGATGGCGTGCACGAGATGCACGGCGCCGAGGACGATGAGCGCTTGCGCACCGAACTGATGCAGGCCGCGGACGATCCAACCGGCGGGCACTTTTGCTGGATGTATGCAACGCTGGCCCACGCCGTCGTGGCACTCGGCGCATACACCGTGGAGAGAAGCACGCCGGTGACGGCGACGACCACGAGCATCAGGCCGAGGGCCGTGCCCCACGCGTAAGCGAAAACGAGCGCCTCCAGGCACGGTCGCTTCCACGAAGCTTTTCACGAGCTGTCGGTAGCCCGTGCGTTCGTCAATCCAATCGCCGAGTTTCACCCGACTTCCTCCTTCGTGGGTATGCCTTGCCGAAAGCGTCGGAAATCAACTTCGACAAACCCGTCCACGACGCGTACTTGGAGCGGATCCATCGCGCGGGGCGACGGGCCCGAGAGGGCTTCACCGGCGAGCGAGAACTTGGAGACGTGACACGGACATGCGTAGCTTTGCTTGTCTGCGTTGAGGTCGATGGAGCAACCAAGATGAGGGCAAACCGCGCTGAGCGCAGTGACTTGATCGCCCTTGCGAACGAGCCAGAGCGAGCCGAGGAGTTGATCGCGCGTGACGGTGTAGGCGTCGCGTTCGTCGGCGATCACGACGACGCGTTTGGGTTCGTCGGGTTTGACGTCTGCGAGGCGTCCGACACGGATCCATCGAGCCTTTCCCGCTTCGCCGTTGGAGGAGGGGGCGAGCATGCGGGTGACGGGCACGATGAGCGCGCCGGCATAAATCGCTCCCGACGCGGCAGCGAGCGCCTTGAGGGCACCTCGACGGTTCGTCGTCTGGCCTAGGTCTGCTGGAGGTTCCACCCTGGGAGGCTCTTCGACCAGCTCGTTCTGCATCTCTTCCGCCATCTCGTCGCACTCCTCTTGCCGCGCGTGCGCTCGGCGCGAGCAAGATAGCGAGAAGTGCGCGCGGGGGGAATACATCAATCAATTGAAGACCAAGCAGTGGTTTGATAACATCCTACGCTGAAGCCGCGGATGCGCGCATTTCGAAAACTGGGGCGCTAGCACGGTTGCGCCACGAAGAAAGGGCACACGACAATGAATTCGACTTGGCACCGGGTGCCTTTTGGGCCCACCCGAGGATCACTTGGCGTCCTTTGTTTTGGCACTCATGACCGCTGCAACCGGATGCGGCGCCGAAGACCAGGGCAGCACGGAAGGTGCTGGCGGAACGAGCGGCAGTGTTCGCAGTACGGATACCGTGAGCGAAGAGGCGGTGCCTTGGGGACCCGATGAAGATTGCCGGCCATGGGGGTGCGCGGAAAAAGCATCGGCAGAGTCGGCGCTTCCTCCACCGAGCAATGCGCAAACGTGCAGCACGGGCGCGGAATGCGCGAGCGGGTTTTGCGTCGATGGCGTGTGCTGTGACAGTGCGTGCAGCGGGACGTGCGAGGCGTGTACGGCGGCGAAAAAAGGTCAAGGCGACGACGGAACGTGCGGCCCGATTGCGCTCTACGGGGATCCGGACAACGAATGCGCATCCGGCTCGTGCGATGGTACCGGGAGCTGCAAAAAGTACAACGGCGCGACGTGCGGCGAGACGACGGATTGCTTGTCGGGCAATTGCGCGGATGGGTATTGCTGCGGCGCTCCGTGCTCGGAGACGTGTCGGGCATGTTCGGCTGCGAAACGGGGAGGTGGATTCAACGGGCAATGCGGGGCAATTGCATCGGGGACCGATCCGGATGACGAATGCACGGGCGGCGAATGCAACGGCGCGGGCGCATGCGTGATGGCGGGGCTCGGCAATGGCGCCGCGTGCATGACGGGCGCGCAATGTTCGTCCGGGAATTGCGCCGACGGCGTCTGTTGCGACGCTGCTTGCACGGGAACATGCGAGGCGTGCACGGCGGCGAAGAAGTCCCAAGGGGCCGATGGGACGTGCGGTCCGATCGCCGCGAACAAAGACCCCGATAACGAATGCTTTGCAGGGGTATGCAGCGGATCGGGGACGTGCCAAGGGTACAATGGCGCGGTTTGCAGTTCGGCGGGCGACTGTTTGTCGGGGTATTGCGCCGACGGATATTGTTGCGGCAACGCTTGCACGGGAAGCTGTATGGCTTGTTCGGCTGCCAAAAAGGGAGGCGGCGTCAACGGGCAATGCGGACCGATTGCAGCGGGAACCGATCCCGACGACGAATGCACCGGCGGAGAATGCACCGGAGCGGGAGCGTGCACGGCGCCCGTGGGCCTCGAAAATGGAAGCGCGTGCAGCGCGGGATCGCAATGCGCGTCGGGGAATTGCGTCGACAAAGTCTGTTGCGATACGGCGTGCTCGGGAACGTGCGAGGCTTGCACGGCGACAAAGAAGAGCCAAGGTTCCGACGGGACGTGTGGTCCCATTGCAGCGAGCAAGGATCCCGACAATGAATGCGCGGCCGGTGCGTGCAGCGGAACGGGCACGTGCCAAAGCTACAACGGCGTCGTATGTGGCGCGAGCGCGCAATGTTTGTCCGGGTATTGCGTGGATGGATATTGCTGCGGCGGCGCGTGTACGGAGACATGCAGAGCATGTTCGGCTGCCAAGAAGGGTGGCGGCATCAATGGTCAATGCGGCGTGATCATGGCGGGAACCGATCCCGACGATGAATGCGGCGGCAGCGGTACGTGCAGCGGCGCAGCCGCTTGCACGATGGTCGACAATGGATTTGCATGTGCGACCAGCGCTGAATGCTCGTCCGGTTTCTGCGTCGACGGCGTCTGTTGCGATACGGCATGCACTGGAACGTGCATGGCATGCAACGTGACCGGCTCGGAAGGCACCTGCTCGAACGTGCCGAATGGGCAAGGCGATTCGAATTCGTCGCCCGTCTGCGGCGGTATCTGCGATGGACAAGGCAACTGCCAATCCAATGCCGGCGCGCCGTGCACATCCGGAAGCGAATGCTCGAGCCACGTTTGCGACGACGAAGTGTGCGCTGCCGTCGCCACACCGAGCGCTCCTTTCCAATGGGCCACCATTCTTTCGCCCACCGTCGACAGCAGCATCGACATCGAATGGATTACGCCGCTCGCAAACGATGGCGTGTCCGGCAGCGGCTCCAAGACGGGCTCCATCGACCTCAATGGTTGGATGCTCGGTTCGGGTCCTTCGCAGGCGCAACCCTGGTGGTTCACCTTTGATGCATCGGGCAGCCCGAGCGTCGTCGAGGATGCGGCCCTGAACGACGCCGACAACGAAACCACGTACTTGCGTGCACGTGCACGTTATTCGGATATCGTCGCCACGGTGCATTGGTATCACGGCGGCTCCGATTCCATCTACACTTCGCAAATGGACGCGCCTTCGTGGGTGCGTACCTACGACGACACGGAAATCACGAGCCTCACGGCGGGCGACGGTGGACATGTGCTCATTGCGGCATCGGTCTCTCCGGACAGCCTGACGGGCGTCGATTTTGGCGACGGCACGCTCGTCACGGGCGACCGCGTCGTGAAGTACGATCCGCTCGGCCAAGTGGAATTCAACGTGGCTGCTGGAACGCTGCAGCTCGGATCGACCATCGGTCCCGCGGGCCATTTTTACGGCGTGTCGCGACAATCGGGCGTCCTTTCGATTGCGAAGCAGGATGGCATGGGCAATTCGCTTTGGACGAACACCTATCCGGTGACGACATCGGCGGGCACGTCCCAAGCGGTTGCGCAAGCATTCGACGAGAGCGGCAATTTGTTCGTCGCCTTCAACTTCAATGGCACGGTGGACCTCGGCACCGGTCCCATTGCTGCGACTGGCGTCAATGATCTTGGTTTTGCCAAGTTCGATGCGGACGGCAATGCCATTTGGGTGAAGCATTTCGGCACATCGAGCTTCAACTTGTACGGCGTCTTCATGGATTACACGAGCACCGACGACGCGGTGATCGTTGGGTATTTCCAAGGCACCGGCAACTTGGGCGCGGGCGACTTCACGGGCGGGAGTTTCCTTGCCAAATTCGATGAAACGGGCGCGCTGGTTTGGCGCGGCAATCCACCGACGAGCTGGTACGCGCTCACTGGCAGCGCCTCCGGAGCGGTATTCGTGGGTGCCACCAGCAAAACCGCCGACTTCGGCTGGGGAGCACCGCTCAGCGGCACTGGCGGGCTCGTCATTGCGAAATACGGGCCGTGATCAACTCGTAATAGCTAAGCTTCGGGAGGTTTGATTTCTCGGCGCTGCGGCGGGGGCCCCGCTGTTCGAGCCGCCGAAGGCGGCGAGTTCGGGGTGCCGCATGTGCCGAGAAATCAAGCCTCCCGAAGCGCAATCAACGAAGTAGCGTAGTATTGCTATGATCAGAGGGTGTTCCGCGGGCGATTGCGTCCCCGAAACCCCCTCGGAAAACCAACACTCACGGAGCCGCTATGCAGCCGTTCGCGCACCCCGGCGAATTCGGATCGCACGCCGGTGTGCACTTCCAATCGCAATCCGGAATTCCGCACGGATAACAGCACGCAAGCCCCGGGCCACACATGGCGCCATTGGCCGATTGGCCGCACACGGCACCATCCGGCAAGCCCCCGCCACCGCCGCCCATGCCAGCGGTTCCGCCCGAGCCAGCCGCTCCGCCGGTCCCCGCCGTTCCACCCGTGCCCGCTTCGCCGCCGCCAGAGCTCGAGCTCGAGCTCGACCCGCCAGTGCCTCCACTTCCGCCGCCGCTCGAATCATCGCAGGCGACAAGCAAGAACGCGTTCATCAGACCCAAAACGAAAAGAAGATTCCATCGCATGATGGCGATCCTAGCGGCAAGCGCGTCACCACGGCAACTTTTCTTGCAAGTGAACGTACGCGCTCGTCGGTCCGTCCTCGGCAACGTCGCAAAGTACACGCTCGTTCAGGCCCATCTCGCTCAGGCGCGCGCATTGCGTTTGTCGCCTGGAACCTCGCGCATGCGTACATCGAGCGGCCAGCGGTACACGTTGACACGGCCTTCATTGCACGCGGATGCGAGGTATTGTCCGCTCACATCCATGGCCAAGCTGATCATCGGCCGCCCGCGCCCCATCACGTCACGTTCGAGCACCCCCGTGGACACGTTCCATACGCGAATCCCGCCGCTCACGAGACCCGCGACGACGCCATTGCCGGATTTGTCGAATGCGAGCGAATGCACTTGTTTGCCGTCTCCCCGAAGCGTCTGCACGAGCTCCCAATGCTGCGTTTCCCACACGCGCACGGCCCCATCGCCGAATCCTGCCGCAAGCCAATTCCCCGCGGGAGCAAACGCCACGGTGCGCACCAGCCCCGGGCTCGAACCATCCCGAACCACCGTCACCGCGCGCAATTGACCATCCCAAAGACGAACCGATGCATCGTCGCCCCCCGACGCAATCAATGACCCATTACCCACCATCGCCACCGCACGCACCCACTTGAGCTCGACCGGAAGCATCGCCGCAAGCTCGCCCGTGGCAACGCGCCACGAACATACGTGGTTGTCCTCGCTGCACGAAACCAGCGTCGAGCCATCGTCATTCAAAGCCAAATCCCGCACGGGCGCTTTGTGGCCATCCATCAATTGCATCAGCTTGCCCGTCGTCACTTCGAGCAACCGAATGCGCCCGTCACTGCACCCAAGCGCGACGAATCCCGGCCCGGTCGCAATGCAATTGACGCGTACCACGAGCTTCGTCGTCCATTGGCGCACGCGAAAATTCAAGTCGAAACCCGCCACGTCCCCATTCCACGATGCCGTGAAAAAAAACGGCCCCATGTTGTCGAATGCAACGCAACGAGGCCATTCGTCCGCCGGCACCGCACACCATGCGCCGTCTTCGTTGTTTTCGGATTGCAAGTCTCCCGGTACCATAGGAAACCGCGGTTCGAAACGAAGCGTGCGTCGATGTTCATGATGCTCCGCACCTCGCTCGCTTCCCGAAGCCTTCACTTGCGACGGCCTCGAGGGTTTGTCCGTGTCCTTGCCCTTCGGCACATTCGAAGATCGACGCGGATCATACGTGAACTTCTGCGAAGCAGGAAGCGGCTCCGATTCGATGAACGGCGCCGTCTCGACGAAAATCCGCGCATCGAGCTTCATCGACGTAATGCGCGGACGACGGTGAATCGCCACGTGCAACTTGTCCGCCATGTCCATCGCTGCGTCGAATCGGTCGTTGATGTCGCGCGCCAAAGCCTTCGCCATCCACGCATCGATCAATTCCGGAAGGTCCGGCCGCCTATGCGTCGGCGGCATGAACGATCCCACCTCCACCGCTTTCGCCACCAAAAAATCCGTTTTTCCGGTAAAAGGCACCGCGCCCGTCAGCAATTCATACGCCACGACCCCGAGCGCCCACAAATCGGCTCGCTGATCAACCACGCGCGGATCGACCCCGAGCCGCTCCGGACTCATGTACTTCACCACCCCCAGATTCGACCCGCCACTCGAACTGGTCGTCTCCGCATCGAGCTGTTTGACGATACCAAAATCGAGCACCTTCAGAAATGGTTCGCCCTCGACATCCAAGACAAACAAATTGTCCGGCTTGATGTCACGATGCACGAGCCCCATCCGATGCGCCTCACTCAGCGCTTTCGCCGCATGCTCGATCATTCGGCATACTTCTTCGGTGGGCATCGGCCCCATCCGCTCGAGCCTCGCTCGAAGCGTCTCACCCCGAAGCAGCTCCATCACGATGTACGGCTCCCCCTCGGCCGTCGTCGCATGATCAAAAACCTTCGCCACATGCGGACTCTGCAAGAGCGCCGCCGCCTGCGCCTCCTGCGTGAACCGCCGGAGCGACCCCTCCGTCGTCGCATGTTTCGACACCATGAACTTCACCGCGACGTGAGTTCGCAATGCCAAATGCTCCGCCGCCCATACCTGCCCCATTCCCCCAACACCATTCTCGAGACGGCGCACCAAACGAATGGTCGACGTAATGAACTGTCCTTGATAAGGCATCGTGAGTCCCTGAACGTCCAAACCCCCGGCAAATTGCTCGGGACGTTGCCTTCCTTCCATATCTGACTTTCCAGATCATGTCCAGACCCGACGAGCACCGAGCGCCCCGAATCGATTCCGCATCAATATGTCCAGGTGTCTCTCGTGTTTTCCTGACTTCACATCCATCGCCGCCGCGCTAATGATTGCGCCATCGCGGTCGGTCGACGAAGATCCGGCCGCAAATCGTTTGAGGTCCAAGGTTCATCGCGTGTCTGCCCAAAGACGACAGCATCCCGAAGCTCGTGCGCTCGTCGTCTGCGCATGCGCGATCGTGCTTTCTGCTTGTCAAAGCGCGCCGAAGCCCAAGCCGCCAACGTGCCGCCCAAACGACCTGTCCGGCTGCATCATCGAAGAGGTCGAAATCCTCGGCAACGACGCGATCCCCGATGCGGCCATCAAGGAACGCATCGCCACCGCCGAGAGCGCCCACGCGCTCGGCGGGGTCTTGCAAAACATCCCCGTCGTGGGTTTGTCCGACCTGCTCACCGTCGAGTACGAGTACTTCGATCCGTTCGTCCTCGAACGAGACCTCGCACGCGTCGAACGATATCTGCGGGCTCGCGGCTTCTACGAAGCTCGCGTGACGGCTGGCCGCGTCGTCCGAAGACCGTCCGATGGTCGCGTGCGCGTCGAGATTTCGGTCAGCGAAGGGGCGCCGGTGAAGATTCGCCGCGTCAATCTCATGTGGAAAGACTGGCGAATGCCGGAAGCGGCGGAGGTGAGCAAGCCCGTCACGGAAGCGAAAAACGAGCTCGTCATCGGCGCGCGCATGGAGGAGGAAGCGTACGAAAAGACAAAAAAAGCGCTCGCCCGCGCGATGACTGATCGAGGTTTTCCGTACGCGAACGTGGTCGGTCAGGTCAAAGTCGACCTCGTCGCGCACACGGCCGACGTGACGTACACGCTCGAGCTCGGACCGCGGTCGAAGTTCGGCGCCATTCGCATCGTGGGCCTTGGCGAGCTTCCCGAAGGGATCATTCGCAAGTCGCTTGGTTTCAAGGAAGGCGACCTATTTTCCACCGAGACCCTCGTCGACGCCGAACGAGCGCTGGGTGACTTCGGCATTTTCGGAGCGATCGACATCAAGCCCGAACTGTCACCTCCAGACAAACCTCCCGACCCGACGATCCCCGTCACGATCACGCTACAACCGTCCGCTCTTCGCGCCGTGAAGCTCGGCGTGGGTGCCGAAGCTGGCGCGCGCGTGGAAGTGCACGGATCGGCGAGCTGGGAGGATCGAAATTTTCTCGGCGGGCTGCGGCGGTTTGCCATCGAAGCTCGTCCGGGCGTGGTGTTTTACCCGAGCGCGCTGTTCAACTTGTTTCTCGCTGCGCCGACGCAGGTTTTGCCCGAAATACGGTCTCGCTTCGAATTGCGACAACCAGGCGTCATCGACGCGCACACGCAGGCCGTTCTGCGCGGAGCGGTCAACATTTACCGGCCGCTCAACATCATCAGCACACCAGCGCCGGATTCGGAAGAAGCGAAGGAGCCAGCTCTCGGGTATCGCGAATATTCGGGCACGGTCGGCATCGAGCGGCGATTCGGCGGTTTTCAGCATTATCTTGGGCAATTTTTTCACGTTCAGGTGGACGATCCATTTTTGTATTGGAGTGACGAACATCCACCGGGGTTTTCTCGGCTGCTGCTCATGTACCTCGAGACGTCGGGCAATTTGGATTTTCGTCGCGATGATCGAGGCAACATCGATCGCGTGAGCCCTCGAAAAGGCGTTTTTTTGGGTCTGAATGCGCAACTCGCGGGCGTTTTCATGAAAAGTGACGTCGACGACGTGCGCCTGCGCCCGGACCTGCGAGCATACCTGCCCATTGCACCGCGCGTGACGCTCGCATTTCATCTGAGCGGCGGGTTTCTCATTCCGCAACAGAACATTTACGAAGAAACACTCGGCATTCTGGAGCAGAAAGCAAAAGAACGCGTCGGCGTCGACGAAGATGGCGACGGCATGGTCGATGGCACGAATTTGAAGCTCGACGAATTACGCGCGACACTGCAAAAACTGCAATTTCGCGGATTCTACAGCGGCGGACCCACCTCCAATCGCGGATACATTTACAACGGCGTCGGTTTGCATTCCAATGTGCCTTTGCGTCGAACGGGTGTCGCGCCTTGGTCGCCGACGGGCGGATTGACGTTATGGGAGGCGACGCTGGAATTGCGTCTTTCGTTCACGGAGAACTTGGGCGCCGTCCTGTTCCTCGACGGAAGCGACGTGACGAGCGGCGTGTTGGACATTCGCGTCGACCGGCCGCATTTGTCCGGAGGGATCGGCGTACGTTATGCAACGCCCGTGGGTCCCGTCCGCGTCGATGTAGGCGCACGCATTCCGTGCGCGCAGGTGATCGGGGAATGCGACGAGGTGCAAATCGCGTACGACGCTGGGCGATTTGGATATACGGGCGGGTTTCCGCTCGTCACGACGATCGCGATTGGCGAGGCGTTTTAGTGTGGAAATGAGCGCTCGCGGACGAGCGTTTTCCATGGCGCGGCGTCCAGGCGCTCTGATGCGCCCCTGGAAACGCCCTACCCCTCTTCTTCTTCCACGCTGAATATCGCGAGCGCCGTCAAACCGATCGCCGTCGCGCACTTGCCACATAGAGGCGGTTCTTCGTAACGAACCTCGTCACCTCGTGGCCACACGTACAACCCCCGGCCGGCAGGTTCGCCCCGTACGACCGTACTGCATGCATCGCACTCGAACTCCGCCGGCTCGTCTGCTTCAGCCGCGCGCGCTCGCAAAGCGCTCTCTGCGAACGAATCAATCGCCATGGAAATTGCCAGGCTCCGCGCTTGTTCCATCTTCGGGTCCCTCTGGTCCGCGACGGCCCGACTGTAGCTCAGGTGCGCACCGGATGCACCCACTTCTAGGGCTCGACCCTCGAGGCCCCGTGCAGATGGAACAAGCTTGCACACACAGCCGTGCTCACACGTCCGCTTGGACCTCCGCGCTCTTCTTGGACTTTGCCTTCTTGGCCCCATCGAGCGCACAGCTCTCCAGCAAAATCTCCGCGACATCGAGCTGTTTCACGCTTTCCTCTTTGCCGTGAGCCTTCAAGCCGTCGGAAATCATCGTCTGGCAGAAGGGACACCCGGTCGCAATCGTCTTCGCCTCGGTCTGCAAGAGCTGCAACGTGCGCTTGACATTGACGCGATCCTTGTTCTGCTCCTCCATCCAGAACTGCGCTCCGCCCGCGCCACAACAAAGCCCCTTGTTGCGATTCCACCCCTCAGCCTCGACGAGCTCCACGCCGGGAATGCTCTTCAGAATATCCCGCGGCTGCTCGTAAACGCCATTGTACCGGCCGAGGTAACAGGAATCGTGGAAAACCATGCGACCCTTGACCGGCTGCGTGGGCTTGAGCTTCTTTTCCGCGACGAGTCCCAAGAGGAAGTCCGTGTGATGTATCACTTCAAACTTCGCTCCGAAGTCCGGGTATTCATTCAGGATCGTGTTGAAGCAGTGCGGGCATGCGGTGATGATTTTCTTGATGCCGCCTTGGTCTTTGTATCCGTTCAGCGTCGCGACGTTTTGCTCGGCGAGCATGGCGAACAAGTATTCATTGCCGGCTCGACGCGCCGGGTCGCCCGTGCACGTTTCTTCTTGTCCGAGGATGGCGAAGTCGACGCCTGCGGCTTGGAGCAATCGAGCGGTCGCACGCGCGACTTTTTTGGCTCGATCGTCGTAGCTCGCCGCACAACCCACCCAATACAGAACTTCCGCCGTCGGGTTGTCCGACATGGTTTTCACGTCGAGCCCTTCGGTCCAGTTCGCGCGGTCCATACGCGCTAGATTCCAGGGATTGCCATTGACTTCCATCGCCTGGAATGGGCCATTGAGCTGCGAGGGGAATTCGCCTTTGACGAGCACCAAGTGGCGGCGCATGTCGACGATCTTGTCGACATAGCTGATCATGACGGGGCATTGCTCTTCACACGCGCGGCACGTCGTACAGGCCCAAAGCACGTCGGGATGAATGACGCTCGGCACGAGGTCTTTGAAGGCTTCGCTCGGCTCGGCGGGTGCAGCTTCGGCGCTTTCGGCGCTTTCGGCATCTTCGAGGCGCGGGAGGCCTTCGCCGACCGTATCCGATTTCGACTTTTCGTGGACGAGCTCTTCCGCGTGTTCGTACAGATGATCGCGCAAGTTGAGCGTGAATTGCTTGGGCGAGAGCAACTTGCCCGTCTTGTGCGCCGGGCAATTGTCCGAACAACGCCCGCATTCGGTGCACGTGTAGAAGTCCACGATGGCCTTCCACGTGAAATCGTTGATTTTGGTCGCTCCGACGGGTTCGGCTTTCGCCGGATCCTCGGCCGCGGCCATGACCTTTTCGCCAATGGCTTCCGCGGTCGGCGCGAGCAATGGCAATCGACCAGCCGGCTTGGTCTGCCGGAAAAACACGTTCGGAATGGCCGTGATGATGTGGAAGTGTTTCGAGTACGGCAGGAGATTCAGGAAAAGCAGCACGAGCGTCGCGTGCGTCCAGAAGCCCACTTGCGCGAGCACGCGGAGCGTGTCGTGCGAAACGCCCGCGAGCATCATGGCAAAGGCCGAGCCTGCGGGTGCGGGAAAAGGTTCCCAGGCGAGCGGATGGGTGGGTACGGGTCCGAGCGGCGCCGTGATTTTGCGAATCGATTCACACGTGACGTCTTCGAGGTTTCCACCGATGCATTGTGGCAATGCTTGATGGTGCAGCACGATCGACGCGCCGTCGTACACCATGTCGGCCACCATCATCGTGATGATGATGCCCAAAATCAAAATGGCCTCGCCGGACTTCGTCATGCGTGGTTCTTGGCGAACTACCCGGAAATAAAGGAATACGACGGCGCCGACGATGACGAGCGTCGCAATGACGTCCTTCAGGAATTCGTAGATGTGCCCAAGGGGCAAACCCAGAAATCCTTCCGGCCCGAGAATGAAAGCATTGAACGAAGGATCGAATCCACGCCCCCAGAGGATGATCGATCGGAGCAGCAGGATCGCAAAGCCCACGAAGATGAGCATGTGCGCGGCTCCGGCGAGCCGGTAATAATGCATCTTTTTCTGAGCGAGCGCATAGATCGCCACGCCCTCGAGACGCTTGCCAATGTCGTCGAATCGATCCTCGTCCCTGCCCACGCGCAGGAGTTGCCATCGCTTGCCGGCGCTGTACGCAAAGGCGCCGACGAGTCCGATAATGACGAGGAACATGAGAAGGGGGTTCATCGCAGCGGTTCTCCCAGAAAGCGACAGAGGGCGAAACGTGTTCTAGGGGGCGACGGGGCAGCGCGTCAACAAGCGCGCGTCGAAACTGGGGTGGGTTGGGAAAGTGTAAACTCGAACGATTTTTCTTCCGTGCCAGGTCCCGGAGACAAGTCCACGACCATGCCAAACGGGCGCTGCCCTACGCGCGCACCCAGGCGCACACGCACGGGCGCAACGGCACCACCGAGCTTGTCGAGACGAATCACGACGCGATACGTGCCTCGCTTTGGATCACCCTCGGCAAGGTACACGTTCTCGATGTTTTGCCCCTGGCACTCGTTGCCCATTTGCGGGCAGTCTCGATCCTTGACGAGGCCGGACGACGTGGGTTCTCCAAGCCGCGCGATCTCGCCGCTCGGATCGTACACGTTCAAGTCGACATCCGCTTCGACGGCTTCCCAAGCGATGGCGAATTGAAGGATGCCCGTGTGCAACCCACAGCCTTCGTCGATGACGCCGTTGCAGTTGTCGTCGTGCGCGTCGAAGCACTTTTCGATGCCCGTCGGCGTGCACGCGGTCTCGAGCACGACACCCGGGGACGCCTTGACCTCGCGCACCTTGAGCGCATCACGCGGAGGCGCCGCAGGCACGTCGATACAAGCTGCGAGTACGAGGGCAAACGCTGCAAGCACGCCGCGGCGAGCATGCCCCGGACGAACCTTCAAAACGTCCCCACGCATGACAAGCCGACGTCGCCATACGGTCCACAACCAAGAGACTTCACGACGGAAGTCGCTTGGGCCTTCTTGGCAGCAGGAGCGTCATCGGCGGGTTTGGCGGGTTCGGGTTTGGCGATGATGGCCAGGACCAACCCACCGGCGCCTACGACGAGACCGCTGACGCCAAGGCCGATCCCGAGATTACGCAGCGTCGTCGCATCGGTCGCGTCTGCGTTGACGACCTCGCGATCGAGCAAGCAGTGTTCGAGGTTCCCGCGGGCGCAGTTCGTCCCGTACACGTACTCGTGAATTTTCACGTCCCGCGCGACGTTGGCGGAGATGTATCCAGACGCGGCGCCTGCGGCAATACCCGCCAAGCCCAAGCCAAGTCCTGCGCCTGCCGCAATGAAGCCGATCATCTTTTGGTTGGGAATCAGGTTCTTCGGCGGCGGTGGCGGTGGTGGTGGTGGTGGTGGCGGCGGCGGTGGCGGTGGCGCTTCGACCTTCTTCGGTTCGAGCGCAATCGTCACCTCCTTGTTCGCCTCGACGTCCAGCTCCTCGACGGCATCGGTGTGCTCGGGTGCGCTCAGGACAAACTTGTGTTTTCCGGGCAGCAAACGGAAAGGTTTGTCCTTTGGAAAGTCGGCGACGGGCACGTCGTCGATGCTGAGTTTGGCCCCCGCAACCTGGGTCGTGACCGTGACGCTTCCGATGTGCATCATCGCCTTCGCGATCTGCTCGGAGACGTCTTTCCTGTCGGCTTCATCGAGCGCGCCCGTCTGCGAGTCGAGGGCTTCTTCCATCGCTTCGACCGATGGGATCCAGCGTTCGAGCGCGAGCAGCGTATAGCCGCGCATGCGGAGGATCTGCGCGCTTGGATAAAGCGCCTTCGCTTGCTCGAACAGGTCGAGTGCTTTGTTGAAGTCGCCCGAGCGATAAGCGCCAAGTCCTTCGGACGCAGCCTGACGCGCGAGCGTAATTTGCTGTTGCGAGGCTGGCGCGGTGGGGGCGGGTTCTTGCGCAGAAACCTGACTGGGCGCGGCGACGAAAGCAGCACCAAGCAGAGCGGAGAGGGCGATGGCGAATGAACGCCGACGTGTGTTGCTCATCAGAACTTGATCGTGCCTTTGATCTTCGGGGCGACCGTGCTCGAAGGTTTCGGTTTTGCCGTGGTGTTCACAGCAGTCTTCGTGGGTGAAGACGTCGTCGTTGGCTTGGGCGCCGCAGCAACGGGCTCGGCGGTCGTTGCAGCAGGCGGTGGAGCAGCCGACGCGGCAGGTTCTGCCGATGCCGCAGGTTCCTCAATCTCGATGGGTTCGGCCGAATCCGCAGGCTCGGCGGACGCTACAGGCTCTGCAGACGCTGCAGGCTCGACCGCAGCCGACGCAGCCGGTTCTGCCGTCACCGGAGGCAACGGGAGCGCTGGAGCTTCAGCGGACGGCGTGGGCGCGGGCGCAGCTTCCGCCGCGGTTGCCGCCGCATTGCCCGATTGCGAGGTTTTTCCTTTGAGCACAAAGAAAAGCCCGGCTGCCCCGGCCAAACCCACGATGATGAGGCTTGCCGCGAGCACCGCCCCGAGACGCGACTTCTTCGGTCCAGGCGTTCCCGCCTGCGTCGAATAGAGTGGCGCGCCCGTCGTCGCTCCCGGCACACCCCCGGGCATCACACCACCCGATTGGGACAAACCCATTGCCGCAAGCTGCGCCGGCGGCACACCCGCCAGTGAAATTGCGCCTTGGTTTGGAACTCCAACCGGCATCGGCATGCCCGCTTGAGAAATTCCAGCCGCCTGAATGCTCGTGCCAGGAATGCTCGTGCCCGGAATCGAAGCCCCCGGTGGGATCGACAAACCGTACATCGGCATGCCCGCAACGGCTTGACGAACCTGCGCCGATGCCGACAAATCCGCCGGGTTTGGCATGTCCAGGTTCGTCGGTTGCGCGGCGTAGTTCACGCCCAACGCTTGAGCGAGCGCTTGAATTTGCTCCGTCGCATTCGGAAATCGCCCCTCGGCTTCACGACAGCAAGCGCGCGCAAACCATGCGTCGAACCGCGGACCGAGATGCGGAGACATCTGACTCGGTGGAACCATCGGCTCGTACAGGATCTGCCCGACGAGCGCGGCCATGCCTTCAGCCGACCAATAGTTTTTCCCAGTCAAAAGGCGATAGACGATGAGCCCGAGCGCCCACAAATCCGCGGCTGGCCCAACCTTGGACGCTTGTCCGCGCGCTTGCTCGGGCGACATGTACCAAGGCGTGCCGAAGATCGCGCCGTCTTGCGTCAACTCGCCAACGCCGCTTTGATCCAGCAGTTTGGCAATACCAAAGTCGAGAATCTTGACGAGCGGCGTGCCGTCTTCGCGCTGCGTGACGATGAGGTTTGCCGGCTTGAGATCGCGATGAACGATGCCGAGCCCATGCGCTTTGTCGAGCACGCGAGCGACCTGCTTCATGAACACGACGACTTCGCCTGCGGGCAAAGCGCCACGCTGCTTCAGCTCCGTGCCGAGATCGCGGCCTTTCAAGAGCTCCATGACGATGTACGGCGCGTCCCCGAGCTCGGGAGCCACGTCGGCATCGATCACGCGCACGACGTGTTCACTGCCAATCGCCACGGGCGCCCGCGCTTCGGTGCGGAAGCGTTCGACCGCGCCGGGGTTTGCCGCAAGCGCGGGAAGCAACATTTTCAGCGCGCAAAGCTCGCCTGTATTGGCATGACGAACCGCGTACACCGCACCCATGCCGCCTCGACCGATGATCTTTTCGACGCGGTAACGTCCCGAGATCACGAGCCCTGCGGGTAAATCGCCACCGTGTTGGAAGCCCGCTTCGGGTTCGGGTTCGGCCGGTTTTGCTGCAGCCGGCGCTGGTGCACCCGCTGCCGGACGCGGAGTCGCTGCAGGCGCGGCAGGTGCGCCCGCCGCAGGTCGAGGCGGCGCGGCGGCACCAGCCGCGGGACGCGGAGGCGGCGGTGCGCTCGGGCGCCCAGCGGCCGGAGAAGGCGGACGAGGCGGAGCAGGCTTCGGAGGCAGAGGCGCTGACACAACGAATCTCCCGACGGTGGTCAGTAGAAATCCACGATCGTCGCGATCGGGAGGCTATCGAATTTCGCTTCGCAGAGCAAGATGCCCGATCGCCACGAGACGCGCCTTCTTACGTTTCTGCAGGCGCAAAGATCTCGGGACTGAGCTCGATGCCCTTCGCCAGCAGGATCTCCGCTGCATGATCGATGGTCAGCACCATCGCGCGCGCTCGCAAAAGAAGCAGCTCGGCATCCGAAAGATCACCCGGTCGCCCCGTCGTTGCATGCTGGAGCAAAATCGCCGCCGTCACGCTCACGTTGAGGCTCTCTGCAAAGCCTCGCATGGGCACTCGAACACTGCGCCGACACGCACGCGAAAGCTCCTCGTGGATGCCATCACGTTCGTTGCCGAGGACGAGACAAACCCGCGGGATGTGGCGCAAATCCTGGGGAAGGAGCTCGCCCTGGGGGTGCGTCGCGACAAGCTCGTGACCGCTCTCTGCAAGCGTTTCGAGCGCTCCTTTGCTGTCGGGATACGTGCGCACGTGGACCCACTGCTCGGATCCACGAGCGACTTGCTTCGCCGCAAGAAACTCGATGCCCGCTCGCTCGACGACATGAAGCCGCTGCACACCGAACGCATCGCACGATCGGAGCACAGCAGCGCCGTTGTGCGGATCGTACGGGGCGTCCATGAGCACGGTGACGGAGTCGAGGCGCTGGGAAAACACGGACTCGAAACGCGCTCGGCGCTCGGCCGTCAGCAGCGGATCGAGCTCGCGAACGATGGCGTGTTGATCGAGCTCGGCGAGGCGAGCGAGGAGCTTACGCTGAGTTTGTTCGACGAAGATCGAGTGGGGGGTGCGCCGTCGCATGAGATGCGCGCGGGATTAGCATGGAGAGCGGCGACCGGCATATTTCGTTGGCCGGTACGACCAGCTCACCAGATTTTTACTCGTTTTTCCGGTGGCAGAAACAGCGCGTCGCCTTCCTTCACGCCGAATGCCGCATACCATGCGTCGACGTTCCGCACGACGCCATTGACGCGATACATCGCCGGCGAATGCGGATCCGAGAGGACTTGATTGCGAAGCGCTTCGTCGCGATAAAGCGTGCGCCAGACCTGCGCCCAGCCGAAGAAGAATCGCTGATCGCCCGTGTACCCGCCAATCACCTCGGCAGGTTTGCCCTCGAGCGACAGCGTGTACGCTTCATGGGCCACCGTGAGCCCACCGATGTCGCCGATGTTTTCCCCGAGCGTCAATTTGCCATTGACCTTGATCCCCGGCAGCGGCTCGAATTCCGAATATTGATCGGCGAGCGTCTGCGTGCGTTTCTTGAATGCATCGATGTCGGCCGGTGCCCACCACGTGCGCAAAATGCCCTTCGCGTCCGATTTGGCACCTTGGTCATCGAAACCATGCCCCATTTCGTGCCCAATCACGCCGCCAATGGCCCCGTAATTGACGGCAGGTTCCGCCTCGGAATCGAAAAACGGGGGCTGAAGAATGGCTGCCGGAAACACGATCTCGTTGAACGTGGCGTTGTAGTATGCATTGACCATCTGCGGCGGCATGAACCATTCTTCACGATCCGTCGGCTTGCCGAGCCTCGCTTTGTCGTACTCGTGATCCCATACCTCCGCACGTCGAGCATTCCCGAATGCATCACCGGGGACGACTTCGAGCGTCGCGTAGCTCTTCCACTTGCTCGGATAACCGATTTTCGGGCGGAATCCTGCGAGTTTTTCCAGCGCGACCTTTTTCGTCTCCGCCGACATCCAGTCGACCTTCTGAATGCGCGATGCGTACCCTTTGCGAAGGTTCTCGACGAGACGATCCATTTCGGCTTTCGCCTTCGGCTGGAAATGGCGAGCGACGTAAAGCTCACCCACGGCATCGCCAATCATCATATTGACGGCAGTCACGGCTCGCTTCCAACGAGCTCGCTGCTCCGGTTGCCCATGCAACGTCCGACCCACGAAGTCGAATACCTCGTTGTCGAGCGCCGAAGGCAATACATCCGCCGATGCGCGCAGGAAATGATAGGTGATGTACGCCTTCCACGTTGCAACCGGCGTCTTTGCGAAAATCTCCGCGAGCTTCGGCATCGCCGTGACTTCGCGGACGACGACCGAGCTTTCCTTGCCATAACCGAGCGCATCCATGTACTTTTTCCATGGAAACTTCGGCGCTTCTTTTTCGAGCTCCGCGACCGTTCGCAAATTGTACGTCTTGTCCCGATCGCGGCGTTCTGCAATGGGCCAATGCGCTTCGGCGATCTTCGTTTCGAGCGCCAAGATTTCCTTTGCATTCGCGGCGGCCTTCTTGTCGCCCACCATCGCGAGCACTCGGCCAATGTGCGCTTCGTACTTTTCCCGAATCTCCGTGAATTGCTTGTCGGTCTTCAGGTAATACTCGCGCTCGGGCAAACCAAGACCACTCTGAACGACCCCTACGACATAACGATCGGGATTCTTTTGATCGAGCGTCACACTCATCCCAATCGGCGCCTTGCACGGCAGGTCCGCTCGAGCCATCAGCAAGGCAATGTCGTCCGTGCTCTTGGCTTTTCCAATCGCATCGAGCAGCGGTTTGGTCGGCGCAAAACCATTCTTGTCGATGGCTGCCGTGTCGAGATACGACGCATACATGTCAGCAGCCTTCTGCGCATTCGTGCCCTTTTCAGGCTTCTTGGCAACCTGCTCGTCGAGAATCTTGCGCACGTTGGCATCCGACTCTTCACGCAATGCGTCGAACGTCCCCCAGCGCGCCCGGTCCGAAGGAATCGGGTTTGCCTTGATCCAGGCTCCTCCAGCGTATTTATAAAAATCCGCTCCGGGTTTTACGGAGGCGTCCATACCCGCCAAGTCGACACCAAACGTCCCGAGCTTGGGTTTGCCCTGGTACGTGGGTGCAGCCGGTGGCGTGGCGGCCGTTTCCGCCGGTTTCGCCGTTTCTACGGGTTTGTCGGGCAGCGGAGGTGCCGAAGCGCACGCGGCAAGAAGGAACAGAGCAGATGTACTAACGAGGCAGTGTGTTCGCGTCATGGCATTTGGTGTGTTGGCGGTACAGGAGCAACCCTGTCCGATGTGAAGCGATATGGCCAGAAGAAAAGGCCAGCCCGCAGGTAGACGAACGCCGTTGATCGTTGTGAGCGTCAAAAAAATGACACGGAATTCATCATTTGCAAGGCAACATTACGCTTGACCTCGGCGAATCATGGCGCTTCGATGGACGAAACTCGGAGGCCCATCCATTATGCCATCCTCCGCTGCGCGAAACGACCGAGACCGGGAATTCGTCCTTCAACCCGCTCCTTGCCTGGACATCGATAAAAGCGGCGCGATCGTCCGGGCAAACCCCGCATTTTGCGCCATAGCAGGACGCACCGAGGAAGAGCTACGCGAGCTGGGCCTCTCGTCTATCGTTTGGCAGGACGCGCACGACGAGGTCGCCAAAGCGCTACTCGACGCGACCAATCACGAGACCGTGAGCTTCGACGCCCCCATCTGCCACCCCGACGGCGAACTGCGATGGCTCGAATGGCGTGGTGTCATGGAACCCGCACGAAACGTCGTTCAATTCATTACGCACGACGGTACAACGTCGCGACGCGTCAAAAGCGAAATGCAGGAACGCGAAAGGTTTCTCACGACACTTTTGGCGAACTTGCCGGGTATGGCTTACCGGTGCCGCAACGATCCCGATTGGACCATGGAATTCGTGAGCGCCGGATGCCTGGCGCTCACGGGCTACGAAGTCGACGACCTTCTCTTCAACAAAACCACGAGTTTCGGTGATCTCTTTCATCCCGACGATGCACAACCCGTCTGGAATGCCGTGCAGAAGGCGCTCGCCAACAAAGAGCCGTTCACCCTGCAGTATCGCATTCGCACGAAGGGCGGCGGGCAGCGCTGGTGCTTCGAGCAAGGTCGAGGTGTATTCTCAGACAACGGCGAGCTGCTCGCGCTCGAAGGATTCATCACGGACATCACCCATCGCGTCGAAGCCGAAGAGGAATTGCGCGACAAACTCACGCTGATCGAGGCGCAACGCAATCAAATTGCAGATCTGTCGCTGCCCATCATCGAAGTTTGGGACGGCGTGCTCACCCTCCCCATCGTGGGCGTGCTCGACGACGTCCGGTCGGCGAGAATCATGGAAGGGCTGCTCGATGCCGTGGTCCGCACGCAATCGGAGCACGTGATCCTCGATTTGACGGCCGTGGCCAGCGTCGATGCCGCCGTCGCCGAACACCTCGTGTCCATTCTTCGTGCCGTGAAACTCCTGGGAGCACGCGGCGTGCTTTCGGGGATAAGGCCCGCCGTTGCACAATCGCTCGTGGGTTTGTCCGCGGACCTCGGCGGCATACCCACGACGTCGGATTTGCGAGGAGCACTGCGATCGTGCATGCGGCTCGATGCAAAAAATACGCGCGCACGCAAAGGTTGACGACGCATCTCCGCGTCACCTGTTCTCTCCGCCACTCCATTTCCGAATCACGAGCTCGATTCTACGATTTTTTGCCCGCCCCTCCTCCGTCCTCCAATCGGCAATGGGTACACTATTCTCGTATCCCACCGCCGTGAGCCGCTCGCGAGCGATCCCTTTTTTCGCAATGAGATAGTTCATGACTGCTTGCGCACGGTGCTGCGATAGCTTGCGACCATAAGCTTCTCGATCCGGATCACCCAGGTGCCCCTGAATTTCGACGTGTAAATCCACATCGCGAAAAAGAATGTCTCCCACGGCATCCAGCACCGGAAAACTCTGCGGTCTAATCGTGGCCTTGTCGAAATCGAAATATATTTTTTCACCCAATTCGATTTTGCACCCATTCACCCACGCGAGCGCCCCTGCAGGCGCAGGCGCTTCGGGCGGACACGGCACAGGAGCAGCAGCCGACGGAGCAGATGCCAATGGCGCTGGCTCGACTGCGGCCACGGCCGATGCTGTCGGCAATGGCTTTGCTGCCACTTCGGCGGAAACGCCAGGAGCAGCCGCCGGAGTCGTCACCTTTGCCGGCGGCTCACACGCAACCATCACAAAGGCAACGAGAACGCCCGGACAAACGTGTTTCATTGCTTCACCCCATGGATTGCAATGCCTCCACGACTTCCCCGAGCGACGCCCGATCTCCACCCGACAACGCTCTTGCACCTTTTGCCAATGCCATCGCGAGCGCCCGTACGTGCTCGTCGCCCCCCACGAAATCCTCCGCCGTCGTTTGATTCGCACGCGCAAGGTCATCGAGCAATAGGTTGACGTCACGCTCGTCGGCGCGAACCTCCGCATGCACGGAAACTTCGCCCGCCGCGCTTGCCACTTGTGCCATTCCCGCGCGCGCTCGCAGACCCAATCGCACGAGGTCCGCCTTTTCACGGACCGCTTTGTACGCTCCCTCGATGGCGTCGATCTCGCGGCGCGCTCGCACCGGCAAACTCTCCGTGCCGTCCGCATTTTCTGCGAGAGGACGCTCCGTTTCGAGCTTGTCGATTTCCGCTCGAGCTTCCGCAATGACGACGGCATACGAATCGATTGCCGCAATGGCTGCGTCGATTCGCGATGCGTAATCGCCCGGCACGCGTGGATCGAGGCCGGTTATTTCGGCCGGCCTTCGCCGCACGAGTTTTTTCACGGGAATGGAGAATGCCAAGCGCGACACCGCCGCCTCGGCTGCCCCGAGCACACGTTTTCCCAGGTCGATTCGCACGTCCATGTCGTCACGCATGCGCACCATGTCCGCGACGAGCGATACGTTGCCGCCCGAGTCGAGCGCCGCTTTGAGCTTTTCGGCAAGCGCCTCGCGCGTTTCCACCAATTTCGCGAGCGCATCGCGGAGCTTGCCCAGCGCTGCATCGGCATTCGTGACGTCCGATGTCAAGTCTTCGGCGAGCAGACGCTTTCGCATGGCTGCATTGGCGTCCGCCGCTTTTTGCGCGCGCCATTCGACGAGCGCCTTCGCCCGCGTCGCTCGATTGCGCGCCATTCGCATGCCCATACGCGCGCCGAGCACGCTCACGAGCGCGACCGAAGATCGTCCCAATGCCGCGAGCACGAGCGCAAACACGAAGGTTGCAATCGCGCCGCCCACACGCAACGTGGCAAGCGCCACGACAAACGACAAGATCCCCGCAATCGTCCCCATGGTCCAGGGCAAACCCACTTGTTTCTGGGTTTGCCCACGCAAAACGAGCGCGCCACTCCCCGGCAATCGCTCGATGGCCATGGCCGCCGTGGACAAGACGAACGCCGCGGCGCCGAAGAGACCCGCGAGCGCCAGAAATGCGCCCACGGAGGCCAAGGTCGCCACGAGCTGTCCGAGGAACGTGATGTCGATCATGAAAAGCTCCGCTCGCCGCGCCAAACCTCAGAATCCGACGACATCTTCGGCGATTGGCAGTTTCGCCGTCGAGATTTTCACGCGGAATGCTTTTCCATCCCACGCAATCGAATGCAGCGTCACGGACACCTCGCGAAGCTTCTTCGACCGCCACTTTGCCGAAAACACGTACCGCCCTTCGTCACCGAGCGGCACTTCGAGCGCTGAAATGCCCACGGACGACGATTCCGACAATTCGGGCAGCGCCGCGTCCTTGTCGCCTTCTTTGCCCACGAGCACCAAATCCGCGCTCAAGTCGTCCCACGTGAGAATGGCAATGGCGCTCGGACCACTCCACAAGGCAAGCTCTTTCATTTTGCGGGTCAAACCGTCGGCAAGCGAAGCCTCGGGAGGTTTTCCACCGCCATCCAGCAACTTGGCCAGTTGTGCCGCTGCTGCGAGGCGCGCCCATAGCCGCGGATCCCGCGGGCCCGGCGTGCCTTCTGCCGATGCAACTTGGCGTTCGATACGCAAAGCTTCGTCCACGCGACCACTGCCTGCAGCAGCCAAGGCCAATCGCAAGAATGCAGCCGGATCACCAGGACGAAGATCGGTGAGCGTTTTGTATTGGCGATACGCCGCCGCGTGCCAACGATGACGCAAAAACACATCACCCAAGAGCCGCCGCGAATCGGCACTTTGCGGGTCGAATTCGACGATTTCGGAATACGTCCGAAGCGCTTCCTCTTCGAATCCTTGCTGCGCCAATACATCGCCCAGCGATAGCGCCAACGTCGGACTCATGAGCCCTCGATCACGCAGTCGCCTTCCGTGCGCCAATGCATCGTCGCGTTTTCCAGCTTCACCCAAGAGCCGCACGATGCGGTATTCGCCTTCGGGATCACCCGGCGCCACGAGCATTCGTTCGCGCAATACCGCAAGCTTTTGCTCGACATCCGTAATCTCCGCAAGCTCGGCATCGACGGCGTCCCATTGGATTTTTTCTCCAAACAGCGTTCGACGCACGGCCGCTGCAATGCGCGGATCGACCGTACGACGCAAAATCGCCTGCGCCACGTACCTTTGCGTATCGGGGGTTTTTGCCAAGTGTTCCAAAAGTGCCAAGACGGCTTCTTCCGTGCGCGCTTTTTGCTGAATGAGATCGAGCAATGCTTGTTCGGCACGCCAATCGGGTATTTCGCACGTCGTGCGCGCCGCTTCATAACGTGACACGAGCGCCGCGCCGTCGAGCTCGCCCTTCAAACGTTTCGACCACATGACGATGCGATCCGCGAGCGGCCTTCGCGCCACGTCGCTGCAAGGCATCGCCGGCATCGTGCGCGATATTTTCACGCGCTCCGCTTTTTGGCCATCCTGTTCACGATGCGGCGGGGGTGGCGGGGGCGCAGGTTTTGGTTTGTCGAAGCCAGCCAATTCGACGCTACGAGGGCTGTTTCCCGCCGCGAGTGGACGGGTGCTGCGGTTCGGCACTCGCGCGCCAGGCGGCGCAGCCCCGAGTCCCCCGACATATCCGCTCCCACCCATGGGTTTGAAATCGCCAATCTCGTCGTCTGACGAAGCTTTCGCAATCTTTCCGGCAATATCCGCTTTCGGCATTGCCGGAGCTTCCGCGGTTGCCGATTCCGGCGACGGCTCCGGCACAATGCCCGCAACCGGCGTGTCCGTAGGCTCGCCTGCCCGCGCTTTTTGATCGTCGAGATTCATGTGCTCGCCCGCTGGCTCCGCCGGTGCAACAGCCACCGGCGGAGGCGCCTGCGAAATGGCCGACGCCGGCGCCTCGTCGCTCTTGGAACAACCGAACATCACCGCCGGAACGGGGTTTGCCGCGGCATCCATCCACGCGCGTTCGGTCGCCGCATCGAGCATCGTCAAACGAGTTCCGCGAAGTGGCGAATTCCTCCGTCGAATGCCTTGTCGCGCATACGCCGCTTCGCTTTCGAGCGCGAGGATGCTCGTATAAGGCGTCATGAGGCCATAATCGAGGCCAATTTCGACAATTTTGCCTCGCAATTCATCCGGATCCGTCGCTTCGCCAAGCAGTCGCCGAATCTTTTCCGCCGCCCACAGCCGCGGGACGAGCGACGTGCTCGGCCCCTGCGTCATCGTAATCGGATACGTCTTCGTGAAGTCTTTACCGCCGACGCGACCCTTCACCATTGCCTCTTTCGGCAACGCATGATGCGTTCGCGCCACGAGCATCACTTCTTCACCACGCGAAATCTTGCCAGTCGCCGTGAACATGGCTTCGTCAAGCCCCGCGCCGAGATCGATCGACAGCTCCGTAATCGTTGGTGTTTTGATCGCGCTCGCAAGACGAAGCACTTCGCTCGTCGCGGTCTCCGTGCGATCAATGCGGAAACTTTGGCCGCCGCCTTGTCGCGCAAGTTCACGCAGGAGTCCCAAATTGCTTTGAGCTCCAACGGCTACGGTAAACAGACGCGCCCGCGATGTCGAGAGCGATCGACGAAGCCGCTCGGACAAACGATCCGCCGCCACTTCGCCCGATGTTGCGAGCCCGTCGCCAATGTACACGACGGCCGGTTGTTCCGTGCCGTGAAGCCTTCCGAGCGCCGCGTCGAACATGGCGCCGAGGTCCGTTGCGCCCGCCGATGCATGTTCGGCAAGTTTTCCAAGCGCCGCGGCGATTTCTTTGTCGGTTGCTTCCGCCAAACCCTCTTTCGGCCAAAGCACCGTGGGCGCCGAATCAATGGCGATGAGAACGAATTTGTCTTTTTTCGAGAGCGCTCGAAGAGTAGCTTCCGCAGCGACGGCCTTTTGTTGACGGACGGCTTCATCGCCGGATGCGGACGTGTCGACGACGACCGCCACATCCCCCGGTGGTTCGGGAATGGTCGACCAATCGATGTCGGGAACGTAACGCGCCATCACGTAATCGGCTCGATCACTGCCTGCGGACCAGCGCGCGATCGTGAGCGGTTCGCGTTTGTCTTTTTCGATCGGCGTCGCTTCGATTTGAAAATCGGCTCGGGGCAAATACCCGCTACGCCGCATCGTCACGCGACGTCCGCGCTCTTCGACGACCGCGTCCGCCAAACTCGAAATTCGCATTTTCGGGCCAATCGTGCCCAAATCGACTTCGAGCGAAAATTCACCAATGCGCGAGGGTTCGTCCGAACGCATTGGATAAAGGTACTCGAGTTTGCCTTCTTGCGACGGCAGCACTTCCAGGTAGCGCAAAACGACGCGACGCGATCCCGATGCCGGAATCGGGTAAATGCGCGACCGATACGTACGGCCATCGACCCATTCGAGCAGCGCGGGCGAATGGCCACTCGATACGGCTTTCGTATATCGAGCCGCGGCTTCTTTGCGTTCTGTCACTTCGCCTTCGACGAGGACGCCGTCCGTTTCGACGGCAAACGACGTCACGATCGCTCGTTCGGGGACGCTGAACCAATACCAACCTTCGAGCATGCCGCCGCCTGGATTGCCGAACGTCTGGTCGACTTCGGTCTCCGCAAGGCCATCGCGAATGACGGCGCGCACGGATTGTCGGCTGATTTCGAGCAGTTTTGCTTTGGCGCCGATGTCGTTTGGCGACACGCCGTAGATGCGCCCGGCGCCGCTGGCATTTCCCGCGAGCGGCCGGCCGTCGCCCATGCCGCCGGTCCAATCGTCCCAGAAAACGACGGGTTTTACGTTGGGTTTGTCCGAGCCCTTGATTTCGACTTGTTCACCCGCGTTGACTTCGACGCGACCACCGGGCGACGTGACGACCGCGAGACCTCGTGTGACGACGACGCGCGTTTCGCCGCCCGCATTTACGATGGACAAGCCTGCATCGGCAGCGGACACGGTGACGGAGCCGGCCTTGTGCTGCATCGCGGCTCGTTCGGAAGGAGGTGCGTCGAGCCAAACCTCACCCGAAAGGATGTCGGCGCCTTCGGGGAGAAGTTTGACTTTGGTGTCGCTGCGCAAAAACAGCGACGAGCCATCGGCGAGGCGTACGAGGGCGCGGGCGCCGCTGCCCGTGGACACGTCGGCGCCTTGGGGAAGCGCGACGCCGGAGATGAGCGTGGCGGATTTGTCGCCGTCGGTGAGGCGCACTTCGCCGGCCGCAAGCTCGAGGCGCGCGTCGACGACGCCTGCGCGCACGGGGGGCACGCGTTGCGTCGCGACAAACGCCACGGCGCACGCGAGAAGCACCAAGAGGCCGAGCACTGCGCGTGCCGAGAGGGGATTGTTTTTCCAGTACGCCCTGAGCCGATCGAGAAAGCCGGTCATGTTCACTCCGATGTCCGCGAGAGCGAGGGATACGGAGCAGACCGCGAAAGGTTCTTCTCCCCCAGGACAGACGCGTGCTCTCCATGATCGGCTGATCTTGGGCGGGAGGAAAGATTTTGTTTGGGGAAGTGGCGAGCGCCGGGATCCCGGCCCTCTTTCAGGGCGTGACGGTCATGACGGGCATGTCGGCGAAGTTGAATTCGAGCCCAGCGTTCGCGCCAGCACCGAAGTCGCCCATGTTCTGATCACATACCGTCCAGCTCACGCCTTGGTCGAGGCTCACGCGGTAGACGTAACGGTAGTCACCAGGTGCTGGTGCGGTGAACGACGCTTCGTATTCGTCGTTGTTTGGATCGACAAACGCGCCGTTGATCGTTGCATTGATCCACGTCCAGCCGGATTCGTATTGCGGATTTGCGGAGGGCACGCCCCAGCCGAGCTGCGAGCGAATGCTGGGTTTGGCGGTCCCGCCGCCCGTCGTGCCCGACTCGAAGATCTGTCCGTAGATCAAGGGGGTTTGCATTCCCGTCTGCACGTTGAGCGACAATGGGAATTGGACGTTGCAGTAGTCGGCTTCGAGCGCCGTATTGGCTTCGTTTTCCACGGTGCACGCGCAAACGGCCACAGGTGTGGCGCTGTTGCGTGGGTTTGGCACGTCAACGGCAAAGTCCGCGCTGTTTTCGTTGACGTCGCCGCAACCGTTTTGGACGCGGAGAGCCGCGGTGGAATTGCTGAGGACGGGCACAGCCGCAGTGCCTTCGAAGCAGTTTGGCGGGGTTGGCGCCACAACCGACAACCGACGATGCCGTGCCAGTGGGCGGTGGGCAGTTCCGCCGCAAGCGCAGTCGTGGAACTCACGAGCGCGATCTTGCCCGACGCACCGGCCATGTTGATCGAGCTTATCAGGTCGGGTGTGACAGGCAATGGCACGCCGTTCGACCCGCCACTCATCCGGACGAGGAAGTAACCGCCCGCCGCAATCGAGCCGACGAGGTTGGTGGTGTTCCAATAAGTACCGGCCGCAGCTCGTATATTGAAGGCCCAATCCGAGAGGTTGACGGTCTGTGGTTCCGCGATTGTGAAGCTCGACGAAGTCGTGTGTGTAGGTGGCGCCCGCGTTTCCACCCCCACCGTACACTTGGCTGATGACGACCGAATCATTACACAGATTCGGGCTCGTCGTCAGAAAGCCATTCGGGTGCACGTGTTCCATGTCGAGCGGAGCGCCCAGCGCGCTCGTGGCCGCCGTGGTGACGCGGATCTTGTAGACGCGGTTGACGAGCATTCCGGGCGCGGCCGTCAATGTCGCCACGGTATCTCCGGCGGACATCGTCGCGAGCGCCGACGAGAACGCAATGCAGCTCGCGAAATTGTCCAGTGAAACCTGGATCGAACCGGTGCACGGGCCTGCGATGGTTTGTCCGGTCAACGTGGCGCCGTCCATCGCCGTCGAAAACGTCACCGATATGGCCTTCGACGCTTCGGGCATGCCGCCATCGGTCGGCATGGTGGCCACGACCGAGACGGTCGTCGGCGTGATGCACACGCCATTGCCATCGCATTCGGTGCCGCCCATCGTGCACGGCGTTCCGGGTGGCGCCGCAATGATAGAGGGAGCGCCCGCATTGCAAACGCCGATAGTACATTCATCGCCAGCGATGGGCACGTCGGTATCGTCGTCAGCGCTCACCTCGACGCCAGCACCGTCGCATTGATTCTGCTGGCAGTCACCGGGCGCTTGAGTGCTCGTCAGCGTACCCGCAGGGGCGAAAGCGAAATCACATGCTCCCAACTGGCACGTCCGGGTTTGGCATTCCGTATCCATACCGGGACACGTATCCGCCACGAGACATTCGACGCACGAGCTCGCGCCATCGCAAAGCGAGCCGCCATCTTGGTTGCATGCGGTTGCTGGAGCGGACGGCGGATTCGACGGCATGCCCATCGTACAGACGTCGTCGGTGCATTGGTTGCCGTCGATCGGGAGATCGGCGTCATCGGTGGCATTCATAATCAGGCCACCGGCTCCGTCGCATTGATCAGATGCACAATCGCCTGCCATCGGGTCGGCAACGATCGTGCCGCTCGGCGCATTGTTGACGCCGCACGTCCCTGCGTTACACGTATGGGTTTGGCATGCCGTATCCACGCCGCATTGAACCGCCGTGTTGCACTGGACGCATTGCCCCGTCGCATTGCAGACAGTGCCGCCACCCGAGTTGCATGCCGTGTCGACTGTCTTGGGCGAATGCACGGGAACGCCTGCATTGCAGGTGTCGTCGGTGCAATCGTTGCCGTCGTCCGCGGGCACATCGGCATTGTCGGCGACCGACACGATGACGCCCGAGCCATTGCACTGATTGACCTGACAATCCCCGGCAGTTTGGCTGACGACGAGCGTGCCGGCAGGCGCGTAGTCGAAGCCGCACATTCCGCCGTTACACGTTCGTGTTTGGCATTCCGTATCCATGCCAGGACAATCGCTCGGCAGCATGCACTGAGCTGGCGTGATGCAGTTGCCGTTACCGTCGCACTCCGTGCCGCCATTTTGAGTGCACATCGTGCCCGAGGGCAAATTCGTATGCGACACGCCCGTCATTGGATCGCACGCATCGGTGGTGCATTGATTGCCGTCGTCGATGTTGACCGGCGTATGCGACACGCCCGTCATCGGATCGCACGCATCCGCCGTACATGCATTGTTGTCGTCGACATTGACTGGCGTATGCGACACGCCCGTCATCGGATCGCAGCTATCCGTCGTGCACGCGTTGTTGTCGTCCGGGCTTATCGGCGTATGCGACACGCCCGTCATCGGATCGCACGCATCCGCCGTACATGCATTGTTGTCGTCGACATTGACTGGCGTATGCGACACGCCCGTCATCGGATCGCACGCATCCGCCGTACATGCATTGTTGTCGTCGACATTGACTGGCGTATGCGACACGCCCGTCATCGGATCACACGCGTCCGCCGTACATGCATCGTTGTCGTCGATGGAAATCGGGTTCTGCACGGGCCCGTTTTGCTCATCGCATGCCGCGACAGTGCATGCATCGGTGTCATCCGCGGGCAAGTCCGTCCCGTCGAACGTATCCGTCACGCCGCCGTCGCCGTTGCACGTCGCCGTCTTGCAATCATTCGGCGTTTGAGCTTGCAGCACGGTGCCTTGCGCTGCGTTCGATACGCCGCAAACGCCAGCGTCGCACGTGCGCGTTTGGCATTCCGTATCATCGCCGGGACAATCCGTCGGCATGTTACAGCCGACGCAATTGCCCATACCGTCACAAACGAGGTCCATTGCGGCGCCGCACATCGTCCCCGCCACGAGCGGATCATGTTGCGGAGCGCCGGTCTTGCAGCTATCGGCCGTGCAATCGTTTTGATCATCGGGCACATCCGTGTCGTCGTCGACCGTCACGACGTTACCTGCGCCATCGCATTGATCGACTTTGCAATTCCCTGCCGTTTGCGAAGAAACCGCAGTGCCGTCGGCGACGAACGTCGTGCCGCACGTGCCAGCGTCACACGTCGCCGTGATGCATTCGCTCCCCGTCGCAGGGCAATCCGTGGGCATTTGGCACGGCATTCCGCCGCCACCCATGCCGCCGCCACCCATGCCGCCGCCACCGGCGCCACCCATGCCGCCGCCGCCCATGCCGCCGCCACCGGCGCCGCCCATGCCGCCGCCACCCATGCCGCCGCCACCCATGCCGCCGCCACCGGCGCCACCCATGCCGCCGCCACCCATGCCGCCGCCGCCCATGCCGCCGCCGCCCATGCCGCCTCCGCCCATGCCACCGCCGCCGCCCATGCCGCCGCCGCTCGAGCTGCTCGAGCTGCTCGAGCTGCTAACCGCGTCGCCACCTTTTCCGGCGTCGCCACCCGCCCCTTGATCGATCTGCGATCGGTCGACCGTTGCGATCAGCTCACAGCCCATGCCGCTCAGCGAGAGCGCTGCGGCTGCAAAGAAAAATCTGGTTGTCCTGCGCATTTGTCCTGAACCTCTGCTTACGTCCGGGTCGCGCCTCTACCACAGCGGCCAAGCGGAGCGATCAAAAATCAGCCAGGGCGATCGATTCCACGCCCACCGCAGCGTCACCGGCAATACCCAACACATCGACCTACACGACGAGCGTCGAAATATTGCTTCACTCATCAACGGCCGGGGCCTGTTTTACTTGGACGCTGCAGGCGCTGGCGCCACCTGTTCTTCAATGACGAGATCTCGCACGGCATCGTCGAGCTCCGCGCGCGCAAGCGCCGCTTCGTCACCCTTTTTGGCGATTTCCACGGCCATGTCGTCGAGCTGCTTCGTGACATCGGCGAGCCGATCCAAGAGCAATTTGCGAAGCGTCGCCGCCCCCGCCGTTTTCTCGATCGTTTTGATACTTTCACGCAGCTCTGCCGCACGCTCCGCCGAATCGGAACGCTTTTCACGAATCCGCGCGAGCGCATCTTCCGTCGTCCCGAGAAGCTTACGCAATGCCACGATGCGATCCATCTTCTTTTGAAGCTCCGGAGACAACTGCGACCCACGCACATAAAGCGAAAGCTTTTCGCCATCAGCCGTCAGCAGCACCCATTGCCGCTCGACGGGTCGTGCCTCTTCAATATCGATGCGCAATGGCTTCTGCGCAGCCACGGGTAAACGAATGAAATACGCTTCCGGCGTCGTTTCGGTCCCCTCCGGCAGCTTGAATGCCTCGTACCCCAACCGCCTCGGATGCCGAATCACGAGTGTATTCGGCACGTTATGGCCAGGCGTGATATCGTAGGACGTGACGAACCTACTTCGATCGGTCACCCTGAGCAGTCCACGCGCAAGCGCCACGATACGCACCGGTTCGTCCAAGGAAATACCCGTCACGCGAACGCTCGTCGAAGTATCCACCGCATAAGGAATCGTCGACCGTTCACCGGGCAGAAGCCGCGTAATCACGCCTTCACCCACGAACGTCCCGCCGGAAAAGATCGACACCGATCCAGGCTGAAGCCCAATGTCGCTATTGTTCAGGATTTCTGCTGCTCGAAATGGGTGCTTCGCACTCTGCGGAGCTGCCGGGTCGGGACGAAAAAGAAGCACGTCGTCGCCATCCATCGGGCGATTGATGAGCGTAATCAGCGCCGACGATTTCTTTGGAAGCGTGACGGCATTGGCAATTTCGTATCGATACGTGCCACTCGATGCATCCACCGTGCTCGTCGCTTCGGGCACACGCGCAAGCCCTTCAGGCGTAACGACAGCCGATTCGCGAGATTTGTCCTTACCGCTCACGCGCTCGGCGATCACGAAAGAAACCCGTCGGTTCTTGCGCCGTCCCTCGTCCGTCGTATTCGCTGCAATGGGCATGTCGGCACCATACGTGCGCACCGTGAGCCTCGCCGAAGAAACCCCACGCCCCCTCAATAGCGTCTGCACGGCCCGCGCGCGCCGCATTCCCAAATCCGCCGCCAATGGCTCATCCGACGACGTGTGCCCTTGCAATTCGAGCACCGCAATCTCTGGGTGGTCCAAAAGCACCTGGGCAACTTGGTCGACGATGGGCCTGCTCGCCGCCTGAACCACATCCGATCCCTTATCGAACTCCACATGCTGAATGATTTGAATGCTGCTCTCCGTCACCCGAACCAAACGCGGACAACCGGTTTGTCGGGGATCGAAATTCGCCGCACCACCTTCGTTCGGACATGCGTCGTATTGATCGAGAATGCCATCGGCATCGGTATCCTTTTGCGCAACGTGCTCCGCATACACCGGACCCGTCGCTCCCGTTTGCGGACCGTAAATGCCCTTCAGCTCCGGACGCTGCATCATCGTCGGAGAACGCAGGTCGGACGCATACGACAGAGGCGCGCCCGTCGCAAGCGTGACGCGGACATCTTCCCAATCTTCATCACCGACATTATCAATGAGTGCCCACGCTTGGAGAAGTGCACGACGTTCTTTCTGATCTTTTGCAGGCAATATGATTCGATAGGTCGCTTTCCACGCCGCCGTGGGAACGGCATACGCAATGGAAACGGGACGGCTCGGCCGCGGCGAAAACACGAGCTCGAGCTCGGTCGGTTCTTCGAGGCCCTCGGCCCTGCCCGACCGCGGCAGCATTGCACTCACGGTCGACGGCGTGTCGTTCGGACCAAGCCCTTGCTCGACGACGACGACGCTTTTGAGCACATCGTCCACTTCACGCTCACGAAACCGCAGCGCAAGCCTATCGGACGTCAAGCTTCCGGTGCGCTCGAAATAGCCGAGGCCATTTTGGTAGAGCACGATGTGCCGCAGGCGCAGGCTAGGCGACGGGCCCTTTGATAGAGGCGCCCCACAACCAGCAACGAACGCCGCACAAATTGCCGTTTGAACAAGCTGTCGAATGGGAAGCATGGCGTGGTCACCTCGAAGGACGAGCGGAACGGGCGGTCACCGATGATACGACGATGTACAAACGCGCGCACCAAATATCGAGGATTGCAGTCGGGATTTTTTCGCCGTCACGTTCCACTTTCTCACCTCGACAGCCCTGAGCCATCCATGGTCGAGCAAATGACCGGTCCCTCCTTGCACAATCGGCTTGCCATGGCTGCTCGACGTGCATCGACGGCTGCCGGGCCATTCCACAACGTCATCAAGGGCGCTTCGACCACGTTTCCAAGCATGGGACCAAAAAAGTGCCCCATACGAACATCGCCATTCGCTTCGATACACGCGATTTCCCAGGGCGCTCGACATGAATGAATGACCGCGCGGTTTGCAAAACCATCCGCTTCGAGAAACATTCGTCCCGCTGGATCACCCTCCAACCGGCACCGCCATATCGGGCGCTCGATCGAGTGATCCACCATGACGAGACCTCGCGAAATGCCGCGCGCGCACGCCGCGCGAACCGCGTCCGCGGCAAACCCACCGTCCAACCGCACGAGCGACTTGGCTGCAAATGCATTCACCGGGACCACTTCTTCCAGCTTCAGCCAGTCGATGCCCAATTCCACACACAAATCGACCAGCGTTTCGAGCTCGGAGACGTTTTGCGACAATACCACGGTGGAAATGCCCAGACGCAAATCGAGCTGCTTTTCATTGCGCAATTTGACGACTTCCCGCACGTTCTCCACGACTTGATGAAATCGCCCTCCTTCTCGAATGGCATCGTTCACACCGGCGGTCGCGCCATCGAGCGACACCGATATCGATCGCACGCCGCGCAAAGCGAGATCCTCCGCGATTTTTGCCGACAAAAGCACGCCATTGGTCAACAAATGCACCATCGTCGAAAGCCCCGAGCGCGCCTTTCGAATGGCATCGAGCACCGGGACGAGCATCGGGGACACGAGGCTCTCACCACCATGCACGAATGCAAAATGTTCCGCAAATGCGAGATCGTCGCGAATACGATCGAGCAGCCACGGTGACCATTCACGTGCCTCGCGCAACGCGGTACGCGCGGGCGCATGCGTGATGCAATGCGCGCAACGCAAATTGCATCGCTCGGTAATGGCCAAATCGAGACGGCTCGGTCGCGATTGAACCTGCTGCGCACTCGATACGAAGTCGCGATCACGCAAGACCGCATTGCCCGCAATGTGCAGTTTGTGCCGAGCCTGCGCAACCCGGCGACGTACGACGACACCCGCACCCATTCCAAGACGCGCTCGCATTCCGTCGAGCGACGCTCGGCCCACACGGAAAAGCAATTCCGTTTCGGGAAAAGCTTCATCGTCGAGCATCACGTCGAGCTCATCGGGCCCCGTGTTCAGCGCAATGTCAATCACGTCGCCAGAAGCCTCGCGACGATATACGAGCACGCCACCTTCCCCATGAACGAACGACAATTCACCTTCGAGAAGCGCCGGGGTCGTTCGGCGAAGAGCCTCGAGCGTCGTAATGACGTCCCGCAGTGGCGTTTCCGATATCGCTTCATCGGCAGGCCATGGCATGGGCATGCGATCCGGCCAAACGTGTTCAATGGTTTGTTCCGGCCGATCCGCATAAAGCCCCAGCTCTTCGCCGTAAAGCAGCACGGGGATGCCCGGCAATGTAAAAAGCATCAAAAAACCGAGCGGCACGACGTGCATTCGGCCGCGTAATCGCGCGAGCGTTGCCAGACGCGGATGGTCGTGCGTGCACAAAAAACGAAGCGCACGAAATGCGGGGGCACCTCGTTCCCGTTCGATCACGCGCAATCGCCGAGCGACCTCGGCGCCGTCCACGGCGCCATATGCAAGAAAAGGCGTGACGGCGTCGAAAAAGCCGAATTCTGTTGCAGCATCGCCGGCTTCTTCGGCGATGAAACGATACGCATGCAAATGGACGAATTCGCCGAATACCACACCATCGGGGCGCAGCTCGCGGAAAACTCGGCGAAATTCGCGGGCCAGATCGAAAGGCACGTCGGCCGCCGCATCCAAACGCAGCGCATCGACACCGCGTTCGGCGGATCGCCGAACCAATTCAATAAAATATGCACGCACTTCGGGATCGTATAAATTGAAAAGTGGAGCGTCCGAACGTGTTCCGTAATGACGAAGCGTCGTCCTGTCGTTCGTCCACAAAAACCACGACGCATATCGTGACGCAGGGCCGTTTTGCTTGACATCCTCGTACGGAGGAAACCCCGTACCTGCATGGGAACACGTAAAATCGAGCGCGATTCGCATTCCCAATGCATGCGCTGCTTCGAGCAATCGCTGCAGAGCTGGTTCTCCGCCGAGCCGCGGATCGACTCGAAACGGATCCACGATATCGTAACGATGACAATTCGCTCCCTCGTGAATGGGCGTCAAGTAAACGACGTTCACGCCCATTTCAGCAAGCATGTGGAGCGCGTGGGTCACTCCATCGAGGTGCCCGCCGGCATATTTTTGCGGCCCTGGATCGCGCGCCCATTTCGAATGCAATACGCGCGGCCGAAAACGATCGACGAAAATGGTATACACGACGGCATTGTGCCACCACGCTGGCGTCGTATCGGGCGGAGCTTCCCAATGAATGGGCCCGCCTTGTTCATCGCCAATCAGGCGCCCATCATCCAGCTCGAATCGCAATCGCACTTTTCCCGACGAAATCGGCAAGCGCGCCTCGAAAATGCAATGTTCGTCCTCTTCGGCAACGCGCACCATTTCCGTCGAATGCTCACCATTGTCCGCTGGTTCCTGCCACAATACCGAAACCGAATCCCCGTGCCCAAATCGCAATGCAGCCACGACGCGCACGCCTCCACGGTCCATTGCGGCAATCCAAGGCGCTCCGGGTGCAAACAGAATGGGCTCGGGCGTGCCTTCCACCGACAGCACATGATTGCGTCGCTTGTTTTCGGAACGCGTTCGCAGAGCCTCGTCGTC
This sequence comes from Polyangiaceae bacterium, assembly GCA_016715885.1. Classification (NCBI taxonomy): domain Bacteria; kingdom Pseudomonadati; phylum Myxococcota; order Polyangiales; family Polyangiaceae; species Polyangiaceae bacterium. The sequence goes on along the minus strand of JADJXL010000005.1, from coordinate 166,076 downwards.
AATGGTCCACTCGCCATCGACGAGAAGTTTGTATGCATACATTCCCGGAGGCAGCATCAACGTGAGCGAACCGCGCGCGATACCATCGTCGTCGAGCTTCACGGCTACGTCGAGCGGCATGTCCCACGCGCTGATTTCCCCTGCCACGGCAATGTTCGGCACTTTTCCGAACGGCCCCTTGGCGCTCACACGCAGCTCGACGGGGCGGTGGGATTTCATTGGGCGGGGCGGTAACATATTTTCTTGCATCCCCGAACGTATCGGGCATCTTCGATGTCGGGTCTGCTTTTCGGCTCATGACACGAGGGTGCGAGATGTTCAAGGTGCGAGTGCAGCGCGTAGGAACGCAAATTGCGGTGATGGGTGGCATGACCGCAGCCGCGGCCCTTGGGGCGGGTTGCGGGGAAGCGGCTCCCGAATTGCCCATTGAAACGGACGACATTCAAGGGATGCAGCCGGCCTTCAAGGGCGGCGATGTGACCTTTGACATTTCGGGGTGGCCCGGGGCTGGTCAATCGATCGATTTCGTCATTGCGAGCTCCACGACGGACGAATTTCTTCGCGTCGGCCAGAAGCTTTCTTTCGACATTCCTGCACTCACGCTCTGGGATTGGCTGCATCCCGGAAGTCCTACGCCGACGCTCGAGCAGCTTCAGGCGCTGAAAGCAACCATTTCAATGACGGCCATCGACAAGGGCAAACCATTTTCGACATTCGATGTGGAAACGGTTTCCTGGAAAGGCTCCGATGTTTTTTCGCTGCGCGCTTTGACGACCGTCGCGACGATGCCGGACAAGGCGGACGAGCTGCAGTTTGCCATGACGATCGTCGATTCAATGGACAATAGCATGCTCACGCTCGAGCAAAATCAATTCGTTTCCCAGCCGGTTTTTGGCGGCGAATTGCCCACGAAGACCGTCCTTTTCGACACGGCCCTCGCGTTCCGGCAGCGCGTGATCGAAGGCGACGACCCGGTCGCAGGTTCGTCCATTCTTTTTGCATACAGCGATTGGCGCGCCGATTGGCTCGTGGATGCTTCCACCATCGATCGACAAATTGGAACGCAGTTGACGAGCGGGCGGTTTGGCCAACTCGATGTGCCGGTGTACGGAACCATCGAACACGACGTCGGGATCGCGGTGTATTTCGATGACGGACAAGATTGGCGCCCCGAAGCACCTTTGACAGCCAATAAAAATTCCCGCGTGCTGGGCGCGGGCCGCACCTCCTACGAATCGAACCTCGAAATTCCCGCAAAAGCCATGCGCATGGCGCTGTACGTCCACGTGCGTACCTACGTCGTGGCCAATTATCCCGCGGTGCCCAATGTAACCAAGTGGTATGCCGACGGAGAGAAGGTCCTCAAGGCCGATAAATACGACAATCCGGGCGGACAACCTTTCGCCAATTACGAATTCGGCATCGACAACAGGTAATCGAGGTCCCGAGCCGCCATGGATGTGGACATCGCCGCGGATCTGCACGGGCACACTCGATTTTCGGATGGTCGCGCCACGCCCGAGGAATATGTCGACTACCGACGCAGCATTGGCATGCGCCTGTGCGCCGTCGCGGACCACGACGTGCTCACCGGCGTTCCCATCGCAGCAATGGCGGCAAGACGCGCTGGAATGTGGTTTCTACCGGCTGTGGAAGTCACGAGTTTTCTACACTTTGGGACGGCGGAAGCGGAACAATTCCACGTCCTCGCGTATTTTCCACCGGCGTTCGTCCAGCCATCACGCCTCTTTCGCACGGCGCTCTACGCGCGGGGGTTACGCGTACAAAACCGATGGAAGACGTTTGTCTTGGAATGGCTGTCGTCGCTACCCGAAAACGACCGCTTGGCCATCGATCCAGACACGACGCTCGAGGCGCTGCCCAATGAAGATTTCCCGGCGCTTCAATCGATGATCGATCGCATTTCGAATAGGCGCCCGGACCTTTTCGATGCGTTTCGCATTCACCACGTATCGTTTTGGGAAAAGGACCGCGAGCTCTTCGGCTGGACCCCGGAAGAAGCCATGGAATACATTCGCGCCGATGGTGCATTCGACGTCATCGCGCACCCAGGTCGGTACCGCGACAAACAGCGAACCGAACGTGCGTTGCATTATGCCCGAGGGATCGAAGTGTACACGTCACGCCATCGAGGTGACGTGGCGAAGCGATTTCTCGAATTTGCCCAAGAGCACCGCAAGACCTGGACCGTTTCCGCCGACGATCATCAAAATGCGCGCTACATTCGCCCCCCTTGCGGCATCCCCATACGGACTGTCGAAGAGCTGTTTCAACGCAGTCTGACCGTGGATGAAATCATGGGAAAATAAATTATTCCCCGAGCTGCGATGACATAGCTCCGGGAGACGTGTGATTTCTCGGCGTTCGCGGGGGGTCCCGCTGTTCGAGCCTGCGAAGCAGGCGAGTTCGGGGGGCACCGCGGGCGCCGAGAAATCACACTTCTCTCGGGGCGGGTGACAGAATTCGATATTGCTTATGGAATTCCTACAATCCGCACGTCGTCGATGCGCCATTCTTCGGCAAACGAATCGCCTCCCGCCGTTTGGTCATCGTAAACGAATCGCGCTTGCATCGAAGCATTGGCCACAAAGGGCGACACGTTCACCAAAACGGAACCCGTTGCATCGTAGTTGAACAACGACGCGAGCGACCAGTTGACACCGTCCGTGGATACCTCGACGCGACCCGCGTCCGTCGCAGCATCCCAATGGTCGAAGTCATGATGGAAAGCGAGCAGTACCGTGCCAACCCCGGCCGTACTCACCACGGGCGTCCGCAAAATCTCCCCGTCGAGCGGCGCATTTGCTTTGTCCTTGACCAGAGCAAACCCACCCCCGGACAAACTCTCGGTCGTGTTGTCCTGCGTGCATCCGAGAACCGGATCGCAATAACCCCAGCCATTGCCATCCGAAAATGCGTCGATGACCGTCATCGCACCGAGATCCATATCGAATGTCTCTTCGAAGAGCACCGTATGCATCTTGCACGTGGTCGCTCCTGGCAAACCCACGCACGAACTGCTCGCATCGCAGCGGTTTTCGCGCCTCGTCGGATCGCACGGCATTCCAGCCGAAAGCACCGGCTTCACGTCGATGTCCACTTGGCAAAGCCCCGCATCCTGAGCGGTGAATCCATCGACGATGATTGCATAATCCCCCGCAGGCAGATCACGCAGCGATAGCGTCTCCGTTTGTCCGGACGCAGTCGCTTCCGCGCAGCCCATTTCATTGCCACCCGCGCACGGAAACGCTCGAACATATACGCCCACGTCAACCGCAGACGATTCGGGCGTCACGGTCAAGTGCACGTCGGACACCTGAGTGAGCGACAGCGACAGCACCGCCTCGGGCGCTCCCGCACCCGTACACGTTCCTTGCTGCGCGCCCGCGCCGCCCGTCGTAACGAGGTAATGCCCTTTCGTGACCGCATGAGGCATTGCGCACGCGCCCGAACCGACGAGCGGCACGAGAGGTTGTTCCGTAAGGACAAACTGATACGGACCTACGTCGTTCATCCCGTGGCCTGCCAGGACAAACGTCACGTCGGTGGACGGAGGCAACACCGGCGATCGCAACCGCGGATGCTTGCCGGAACCGGAATCGTCGTCGCACGCCGTTTCCATCGTCGTATTCAGGCAATCGGCGAACATCCACAGCACGGGATCGGCAAGAGGCCCACCCTTGGGCATGGTTTTCGCGATCAATCGCGATAACGTGGGACTCGTGCGGTAATGATGCAGCTTCGTGGCAATGCCCGTGGTCCCTGCCGAACAACTGGGATTGCTGAAATTGACGAGCGACGAACCGCTCGTCGTCCCGTCGTACGTCGTGACCTCGCCGTCTCTGGTCGCGACCATCGGATTCGTCAGATCAATGGCATCGCCGCACGCGGTCCCCATTTCGAGCGTGCACACTGCACTGCAGCCATCGCCGGGCATGACGCCGCCGTCGTCGCACGCTTCGCCGGATTCCTTTTTCCCATTGCCGCAAACGCTATCGATCATGCAGGCTTCATTGCAACCGTCGCCGATTTCCAAATTGCCGTCGTCGCACGCTTCGCCCGCTTCGAGCAACCCATTGCCACAAATGCCGGCCATGCCGCCGCCCGCCCCGCCCTGCCCCATTCCACCAGCGCCGCCCTGTCCCATTCCACCAGCGCCGCCTTGTCCCATTCCACCAGCGCCGCCTTGTCCCATTCCACCAGCGCCGCCTTGTCCCATTCCAGCAGCGCCGCCCTGTCCCATTCCACCAGCGCCGCCCTGTCCCATTCCAGCAGCGCCGCCCTGTCCCATTCCAGCAGCGCCGCCCTGCCCCATTCCACCCGAACCGCCGCCGCCCTCGCCCATTCCACCAGCGCCACCTTGACCCGTGCCGCTCGTGCCCGTGCTCGTCGTCGGCGCGCCGTCACTGCACGAGATTACGGGTAGCACGGAGAAACCGAGACACAAAGCAATCCAAGCGTTTTTCTTCGTCATTTTCATTCCTATTCGAATCGGATGATGCAGCAGGGAACGCAGTCGGACCTGAAGATCCCAACGTCTTCTATCGAGCATTCATTCGCTCGACGGCTTCGGGTTGTGGGATTTGAACAACGACCACCCAGAACCGGACGGAGTTTTCCCGCTCGGTGGCATGGGCGGCATGTTCGCCGAACCTTTGGAGGAGGGCGGAGGCGGCCGCGAGGAGGGCGGTTTCGTGTCGGTCGCCGATGACCTCGAGCTCCGCCCAATCCGTGCAAATACTTTTTCGGGCGTATCGACGTCGAAACTCGTCTCCGACGTCAAAGCTCGAACGACACTCGCAATCGATTTACAGATTTCTGGACCTTGCTGGACTCCTCGCCTTATCAAAAGACTCGGCAGAATGCGTTCCAACACCACGAGCATCGCTTTGACATTCACCGTTTTTGGAAGGAGCCCGGCACCTTTGAGCGCAAGACGCAACGTACCCCGCGCCTCGAGGCGAGTCATACGCGAGAGCTGCTCGAGCTCGTCCGCCGCTCGCTCGAATACAGGCGACTCGTCGCTCACACCGCCTCCTCGGCGCGCAGTCGCCGCTCGATGTAATACACATACGTTTTGGGTGGGAAAAAGCTGAGCGTGAGCGGTATGCCGGCAACGACGCCGAAAAAGAAACCCGCAAGAGTACATTGACGCGCGAAATCGGCACCGCTCAAATGCAATCTCACGCCCGCCATGACGAGCAGCAGCATGAGCGCGAGACACACGTGCGCAAGTCCCCACAGACTGAAGCGATCTGCAACGAGCGGCTCGGCAAGCCCAAAGCGCACGCGCCGACGCATCAATCGAGCATAATGAAGCGATTCAATGGCCGCCCACGCATAACAAATCGTACGCAGCACACCTCGCGCCACGAGCGCCGACGGAACGCCATTGTCCCAGGGAACAATATGATTGACGAATGGCATCGCCACGAATGCGAGCGTAATGATGACCGACAACGCTTTGGCCCAGATTTCATCCCGCCGAAAAACCCGCCATACGAATCCAATCGTCGCGATGAATCCCAAGTCGCAAAATGCCCCGGCCGCCTCGGTCATCCACTTCGCCGGAATTCCTCCGCCGACAACGGCACTCGTCACTGCGCACGAAAATCCAACGAGAGGAAACGCCACCGAGAGCCCCAGAAGCAGCTCCGGAACTCGGCGCGTACGAGCCGCAAGACGGAGCAATCGAACGGAAACCGAGCCCAAGAGCAGGACAGCGGTTGCAAGTGCAACAAGGACGGGCGGTTTCACGAGTAGGGCAAAAGATAACACCGTTTCATCTCGGACGTCGAGCGTCGAGGTGCATCTGCCAGCGTCGAAAACTGGCCCCTCAATGATTTAGAATGTCATGTAGCCTGCAATTTCTTCGCCTCGACCTGAATCACCATATCCTCGAGCGCCGCGATCTCCGCCAAAAGCTCGGCCGAAGGCTGGTCAGCAATACGAATCGCCGCCACGGCCGCCTTGGAACCTTGGAAAATCGTATTCGTCATGTCGGCCACGTTGATGCCGTATTTGCGAATGATACCGAGCACTTGCGCAAGCACTCCAACCTTGTCGTAATGACGCACGACAAGCTCGCACATGGCAGGCGCGTGCGCTTCGATGTTGACCACGTTCGGAGGACGACCCGTCGCCACGTATTCGCGACAAATGCGAATGGCTTCGGCAGCAATCGCATCTTGCGCCTGCTCCGTGCTCGCTCCAATATGGTGCGTCCCGACGAGCCCCGGCAGCGAATAGATTTCGTCCTTCAAACCCTGCGCCGTACCGCCCGCGGGTTCGTTGGCAAAAACATCGAGACCCGCTCGAATGCCCCTCTCCTTCATCGCCGCAATCAAAGCCGCTTCGTCGTGAAGCCCCCCGCGGCTCGTATTGATGAACATCGCTCGAGGCTTCATGTGCGCGAAAAACTCCGCATTGAAGAGCCCCTTCGTTTCCTTCGTTTGCGCCAAATGGACGGACACGATATCGGACTTCTCCGCAAGCTCGACGAGCGTCTTGCAAAAGCCGACGCCAAGCTCTTCCGCGCGAGCTTCGGTGAGCGATCGCGAATACGCAATGACGTTCATCTCGAAAGCTTGGGCCCGCGAAACCACGGAAAGACCAATCGATCCGAGACCCACGACACCAAGCGTTCGACCCTTCAAACCATCGGCCTTGGAGTATTCTTTTTTGTTCCACGCACCTCGGCGCAAATCCGCAGTTCCATCGGGTATCCGTCGGTCGATTGCAAGCATCAGCCCAAACGCTAGCTCGGCCACGGCCACCGCATTTTTCCCGGGACAATTCGCCACGTAGATGCCGCGCTCGCTGGCCGCAGCAACGTCGATGGTGTCGTATCCTGCCCCCGCTCGGAGTATCAGGCCGAGGTCTTTGGCAGCCGAAATCGTCTTTCGATCCACCTTGGTGCTGCGAACGACGAGAATGTGTACATCCTTCGCCTTGTCAGGCAACGATTCGGTGGTCGCACCGGGATCATAGGCGACCTCGATGCCAAGGGATCGAAGGTCATCCAGGTAACGTTCCGGAAAAGCATCGGCAATGAGGACGCGCATGGGCGCACATGTTTGCGCAAGTCGAGCCGTTTGTCGATACGAATTCGTTCAGCGCTGCCGCGTGAGGAGGTCCAGGACACCCCGGCGATGTTCGCTCTCTTTAGCGATCGAAACCGGCGTCTCGCCCGCTTTGTTCTTCACGTTCGCCTTCGCACCGCGTGCCACGAGCAGCTCGGCGGCGCGCACCGACCCAAGCCGCGCAGCTTCGTGAAGCGGCGTGTCACCTTCGTCGTCCACCGCATCGATTTTCGCGCCCGCATCGAGCAGCAACCGAATGCCCTTGGCCGGCCCCGGATCGACGAATACGGTGTCGTGAGGTTCGCCCATGCGTCGATAAATGTGCTTGGGTTGAGGTGTATACGCAAAGGGCCCCCAATGTAGCGGCGTTCGCCCATGATCGTCACGCACCTCGAGGTCCGCTTTTGCCGCAATGAGCACGGCGATGGCTTCTTCGTGCCGGTCGATGACGGCCAAATGAAGCGGCGTAAACCCATCATTGCTCGCTCGCGCATTCGGATTTGCCTTTGCCGCGATCAATTTTCGCATGGTGCTCGCATGCCCATACTTCGCGGCCATATGCAGTGGCGTATACCCCCAATCGTCAGCACCATTCAGGTCTGCTCCTTTGGCCAGCATCGCGCCTACGAATGCATCGAGTCCCCCGCGAGCGGCCAAGGCCAGCGCATTCGAAGGCGTCGTCGCACCAGCATCGTAAAGCACGATCGCCGCTTCTTCGTATTCGAATTCGAGCACCCACATGACGCTCGGACCATAAGGACGCGCGCTCGCCGAAAGCAGCTTCGGATGCGCCGCAACAAACGCTTCGAGCTCCGACTTCGTCGCGGGTTTGCGCGCCAAATCTTGATATTCGCGTATCAGCGGTTCATCCGAAGGAGGCTCTGCCAAAACCACCGGCGCCGCGCTGCTCGCGGATGCCGCTGGAAGCGGTGAGGATGCTGCAGCGCTTGCAAATGTGGAGGGGTGATCGGGGTTTGTCCGAACGGAAGACTCGCGCGCAGTGCATGCGGCGAGCAGAACGATTGCCGAACAGACGAGACGTGCAAGGTTCGTCATGGCTTCACGAGCTCGGAAGACCCGACGAGCGTACCACGTAACAAATCAGATCCGCTGAATTTCCTGGCGGCTCAATCGAACGAACTTGACGACGAGCGTGATGGCGACTCCGAAGAGCGCCGCGGTGAGTCCCCACCAAATGCCGGGCGCTCCCATCTTGAAGACGAAGCAGAGGACCAGCGCGAGCGGCAAGCCCACGATGTAATACCCAATCATGTTGACGATTTGCGTCGTGCGCGTATCGCCCGTGCCGCGGAGCGCGCCAGCCATGATGACCTGCGTCGCATCGGCGAGCTGAAAAATGGCCGCGATACGCAAAAGCGGAATGGCCGCTTCGATGATGTCCGGTTTGTCGGACAAGATGCGCGCGCACAGCCCAGGCGCGAACGCGAAAAGCAAAATGGACACGCTCATCATCAGCGTACCGGCAAACCACCCTACATAACCCGCTCGACGCGCGCCAACCGAATCATTTCGACCCACGGCATATCCAACGCGCACCGCCGTAGCGCTCGATACACCAAGCGCGAATACGAAGGACATGCTGGCCAAGCCGAGCGCCACCTGATGCCCCGCGACGGCCTTCGGACCAAGCCATCCGGCAAAAATACCCGCCAGCCCGAATGCGCCGACCTCCGCCAATAGATGCATCGAAATGGGCCAACCAATTTGATAAATGCGCCCGGTGATGACCTTGTCTTTGCGAAAGTCCCCGGGTCGAGGGCTGCCGCCGTGTTTGGCGATGGCGCGAAAAATGATTGCGACGGTCACGAATGAAGACAACGTCGACGAAAGACCCGCGCCAAATACCCCCGAGCGTCGGAATCCCAATGGCGGGCAAACCGAGCTTCACGAGCCCCGGATCGCCATAAATCAACAAATAGTTACCAACGACGTTGGCCACGTTGGTCCACACGTAGGCCCATACCGCCGGCCCAGGCTGCCCAATCGCCTGAAGATACGTCCTTCCCGCGGTGGCAATGAGAAACGGAACCACATTGAAAAGTCGGCCGGATACATAATGAAAGACAGACTTCGACGTCTCGGCATCGATGCCGATTTTGCCAACGAATGCACTTGCAAAAAACGCGAGAATGATGGCCGGAATGGATCCAATGAGTGAGATACGCACGGCTTGCCACAGAACAGCTCGAGCGCCCGCGCGATCACCCGCTCCGATGGCTTGCGACACGAGCGGGTCCATGCCCAGCACGAGACCCATCGCCACGATTGAAATGGTGAAATAGACGGCATTCCCGATACCGACGGCCGCGAGCGCCACGGCATCGAGACGCCCCACCATGGCCGTGTCGACAAAGCCGAGCACTTGAGCGCCGGCATTGCTGAGCACGATGGGCAAACCAAGACGCACGAGCGCACGCAGCTCTTCGCCGAACGTCGAGGCTACCTTTTCGGTATCCCCGTTGAACGATAATGTCGACTCCGACGTACCCATGAAGCCGAGCGCTATAGCGCTTCTACATGGGGTCGCGCCAGTGGTTCCGTCGTATCTATTCGCGTTCGAATTGTGCTACGCGGCCAGGCTGAGCCGTTCGGATAGCTCCTTGACGTCGGTCACGGTCGTGTAGTCTTTCTCGTGCCACGCCACGACGCGATCATAGACGTGGTCGTGGTGCGTACCGAGTGTCGCGCGCAAAAGGCCCAAAAACTTGGGCGGAGCGGCGATCACGAGGTCATCGAATACGTGGGCATCGAAGTGATCGGCGATGCGCTGGGCAAGCTCGCGGGCAAACTTTTCGGCCTCGACCTCCTTCGGCTCGGTTCGATATTCTTGCGCCGAACGCCCGGGGCCCGTCCCCGCCGGCGCTGACCTCCGACCAGGTTTGTCCGCCATGAGGTCGAGGTTCTTCGCTCGCGCTTCGGGATGTTCGAACTCCTCGAGAAGCACGAGCTTGCTCGTGCTGTCGGGTTTTTCGTAAAGCCTCGCTCGGCTGGCATCAGCGACCAAGACAAACGTTTTTCGAGGTTTGTCCACAAACGACCTCCTCGTGCATGCACGCTCTTGCAACGAACATGTGGTGCGAATGGGCAAAGCTGCAACGGGGAAGACGGTGCATCGATCGTCTGCGCCTCTGCGGCACAATGCGCGGACAAACTCTTGCGCGACGGTTTTATTACCGTGCCAAACGCAAACACACCGGCGTCAACGCGCATAGCGAGCGGCGTCATTCTTGCTTTTGCCTCATCACGCCAATCGACACCGTGCGGACGTGCATGGATTGCACTCGTATGTGCGCGCGCGTGACGCATGCGCACCGTCGTCACGGCATCGAGCGACTTGACGTGCTTCGTGCAGACGATTAGACGGCGCTGGCCAAACCCTTTCAACCATCGCGATCGCGCGCGGGTGCACATGAACCTGACCGGAAAACAACGACGACACTTGCGAGCGCTCGGACATCACCTCGATCCGCTCGTTCAACTTGGCAAACTCGGCCTGACCGACGGAATCATCGCTGCCGTCGATGCAGCCCTCGAACAACACGAGCTCGTCAAAGTACGCATCGGAACGGAGTGTCCCGAAGATCGTCACGACGTGGCCGAACGTCTACCGCCGCTCGTTCGCGCGGAATTGGGCCAAGTGCTCGGTCGAACGCTGCTGCTCTATCGACGCCACCCCAAAGAACCGAAGATTTCACTCCCGAAAGCTTGAAACCGGGCCAGATCTGGACGCTCGCTTCGCGCGTGTGGGACACGCGCTCGCGAGGGTTTTGTTCACGATGGGGGGGCCGAGGCTCGCCTCCCGGTGCTTTTGCTGCGCAAAAGCACGGCGAGGCTCGGCCCCCCCATACCCCCCGATTTGGCCTTATTCAACCCTGCACGGGCTAGCGACCAATCAGGCGCACCAGCGTCCGTTGAAACTCGTCCACGCTGATGTTCACGTGTTCGACGACACGACCGTAGAGCATCGCAGTGGGAACATTGCGCCCTCCCAGCTCTTCCTCGGTTTGCCGAAGAACGTAAAGGATGACGCGTTCCACGCGCGTGAGGCCATCGCGTACATCGGGCAGGCGATCGTAGGATGGAGGACTCTTGCGCATCGTGCCGATCTCTTGGGCGAACGCCGACCAGGGTGTACGTTGCTACCCCTGGGACCGTGAGCATGCAAGAATGTGCTCGCGCTCGACCCCGACGAACGACGATTCATGCGATCTGCCAACGACATCCATCCCGGCGCGATAGTAGCTGGAAAGTACCGCGTCCGCGCGATCTTGGGGCGAAACCACGGTCTGACGATCGACGCCTTTCACACGTCGTTCGATCAGCGAGCGATCATCAAGCTGCTCTTGCCAAACCAAGCGGCCGTGCAAGAGGTCGAACGCTTCCGGCGCGAATCGCGCGCGCTGTCGAAACTCGCCTCCGAACACGTCGCCCGAATCCTCGATGCAGGCAGCGAACCCGACGGATCGGTCTACATCATCCGCCAGTACATCGAAGGCACGGACCTCGAAAAACACGTGCGGCGCGTGGGCCCACTGCCCCTGAACGAAGCCATTTTGTATGTGCTCCAAGCATCCGAGGCCGTCGCCGAAGCGCATGCAAACAACATCGTCGTGCGTGATCTCGAACCGTCACATCTGTTCCTCACGCAGCGCACGGGCGGCGCTCCGCTCATCAAGCTCGCCGACTTCGGCACCGCGAAACTCGTCGCGGCAGCTCCAGAAGGCGGCGGATCCGTCGAGATCACCGGCACCGCGATGTTCGGCCTGACGCCGTACGCATCACCCGAGCTCATCCGCAAAGCGCGTGACGTCGATGCGCGCACGGACGTGTGGTCGCTCGGCACGATCCTCTACGAGCTGCTCGCGGGCAAACCTCCGTTCCAAGGTGAAGCTGCCGCGCTGATGCTTCAGATCACGCGTGAAGCGCCGCAACCTCTTTCGCATCTGCGTTCGGATGTACCGGTGGAGCTCGACAACGCGATCGGTTGGGCGCTGGCGAAGGATCCCGATGCTCGCTTCCGCAACGTCTACGCGTTTGCGCATGCGCTCTTGCCGTTTGCCCCGCCAGAGGGGCAGCTCCTCGTCGAGCGGATTGGTCAAATCACTGCGACGGCCAAGGAGAAAAAAGCCACCGGTTCCGTGCCGCCTCCAGCGATGCCTCCCGTGCACGGATCCGTGCCGATGGCTGCTCCGCCGCCGAGAACGGGTTCGTCGCCGGGTTCGTCCCCGGGCGCGTGGATGCCCGCGCCAAACCCTCCGCCCATGCCTTCCGCCCCGCGAGTCCCCGCGGAGTTTGCGAGTTTGCCCGTCGACGACGATGCCGAAACGAGCATCATTCCGGGATCGGTCAACCCACTCGCGATGATGAAGTCGCAGTACCCGATTCCGGTGCCGCGGCCATCGTCACCCATCGGTCCGGCGCATGCTCCGGTGCCTGTTGCCGAACCGTCGACGGCCCCGCTACCTTCCGCCGCACCTCCGCCGCGCGAGCCTGCTCCAACGGTCGTTGCGCGACCGCCGGACGTTGCACCTCAAACCGAACAGAACCGGCTCCTGCGCATTCTGCTCGCATTTTGCGCGCTTGGCATCACCGCAGCCATCGTGCTCGGTGTCCTGCTTCTCCTGAAGCAGGGTTCGTCCGAGGTGGCTACGACAAACGAATCGCAACTCTCGCCGAGCGCGCCGATCGTCATCGCAGCACCGACGACTCCGCCCGCAGCCGCAACGACGTCGGAGCCTCCCGCACCGAGCGCTGCAGCGGCCGCACCAAGCGCTTCCGCAGCCGAGCCGACCGCATCGGCCGCTCCAAGCGCATCGGCGGCTTCGAGTGCCGTGGCCACGGCCGACAGTGCCGCTCCACCGTCCACGGGCGAGAGCAAATCCGGATCTTCGCCGCCACCGCCGCCACCTCCGCCACCTCCGCCGCCACCGGGCAACAAAAATGGGACGCTCGTCGCCGTGTCCGTGGGTGGCCCGTGTGCATTCGCGGTCAACGGTGCGTCGAAGGGCACGTCGTCGTCGGTGCGCGTATCGCTGAAACCGGGAGCGTACACCGTGACGTGCAAATCGAAGAGCGGAGCGAAATCCAAGGCCGTGGTCGTAAAGTCCGGAGAAACGGCCATGGCGATGTTCAAGCAGTGACGAGCCCATCACCACGCGCAGGCGCGGACTTTGCTTGATGACCGCTTCAGGCGGAGCATGAATCGAGCTGTCCCGCTGGAACCATCGACTGCCGTGAACAATCTAGAAACCGCACGGATCGACGTCGATCGAGCAGCCCCGGCTTCATCCGTGATACGCACTCAGACGAAGGCGGACGCGGCGCCAAGCCGCGTTGCCGAGCTACTCGAGGCTTTGCGCAAATACGAAGGCCGGCATGTCGTCGTGATTCGGGGATATCCCGATCCCGACAGCCTCGCGAGCGCTTGGGCGCATTCGCGCTTGGCGGCGAGTGTCGGAATCGAGTGTGACATTGCGCATTTGCCGCTCGTCAGTCGCGCGGAAAATCGAGCGATGGTCAATTTGCTGGACTTGCCGCTCGTTCGCGTCACGGCGCCGGAAGATTTGGATCGCTATCAAGCGCTGAGTCTGGTGGATGCCAATTCGATAGAATTGCCGCGAACCACGGGACTGCCTTGTGTGTCCATCGTGGATCACCATGCGATGGCCACGAAGCCGGTTGCGGATTTTTTGGATATTCGGCTCGGTGTCGGTGCTGCCAGCACCATTTACGCAGAATATATTTTGGAAGCACCAACTCGGGTGCTCGACAACGCATCCATTGCGACGAGGCTGGCGACGGCGCTCGCGTATGGCATTCGTAGCGATACGGACGATTTGCTGCATGCCACGAGCGACGATTTGCATGCACTCGCGAACATCATCGATTTGGTGGATTCGGACGTGCTCGCCGCGCTTTCGCGATATGGCATTCCTGCAAGCTCGATGCGAATCATGCGCCGCGCGCTCGAGGCCATGCATGTCGAGGGGACGTGGGTCTTTGCGGGCGTGGGTCAAGTTCGCTCGCAGGACCGCGATGCAATCGGTCAAGCTGCGGACTTTTTGGTGCGCCGTGAAGGCATTCGAACAGCCATTACGTTCGGCTTGGTCGAAGGATGGATCGACGGTTCTTTGCGCACGACCGATCCCTCGCTCGATCCGGCGACGTGGCTTCGGGATGCATTCGGCATCGGGCCACTCGGTATGCCTTATGGAGGCGGAAGACGCGGCAAAGGCGGTTTTCAAATTCCGCTCGGGCCGCTCGCGAGTTGTCCGAATCAAGAAGCGCTTTGGCAAGTGGTCAAAGACATGGTCGAAGACACGATTCGAAAACGAATTGGAACGATCGACGAAAAGGGCTGAGCTTCTTAGCTGGACAAACCGTGGGTACTCGAGGATGCCGGCCATGAAGCGTCGTCCTCGTCGCTCGACTCCGAAGACTTGGAATGGTCGACCTCGCCGAATGCGGCTTGAAGTTCGTCGAGGAGCCGGATGGCGTCGAAGGGTTTCGGCAGCACCCGTCGCACGGGCAAACCCATGAGCCGCGTGTGCAATTCGCAATGGGCCGATATCACGATGACGATGCCCGGACGGTGTTCGGGCTCCATCGAATGAAGCGCGCGAACGACACCGACACCGTCGAGCCTGGGCATCATCAAATCGATGACGAGCGCGTCGACCGGTTGCCTTTCGAGCACCTTGAGTGCCTCGACACCGTCGGCTGCGAGCACCACGTTGAAATTGGACACGACGAGCAGATTCCGCATCGAATAGCGGATATCGTCGTCGTCGTCGACGATGAGCACGGTACGCCGTCGTAAATGTTTGCTCAACTCGTCATCCCCCCACTGGCAATGGCTCGCCCTTGAACTCATGAAGCCCACATTGACAAACGCAAGGGGGCCGCGCCGTGCCACAGCAAAAAGCAATCGATTGGGGCCGACTGGTTGCCAATGTTCCCGACGGGTTTGTCTGTACAGACGAACGCGGTCGTGTGTTCATTGCGAATCGAGCGGCCGAACGGATGCTTGGACGGGAGCCGGGAGAGCTTTTGGGCAAGCCTTTGGCCGACCTCATCGACGTGCGGCATTTGCGCAAAACCATGAGCGCCATTGGTCAAGCGGCGCCGACGCGAACGAATGGCAGACGCAAAGACGGAAGCTTGGTGGCGCTCGAAGTATCGCTCGCGGATCACGAAATGCCCTGGGGCCGGGTGACTTCGGCCGTATTGCGTGAGCTATCCCGATGCGATCGAACGAATTCGGCTGGGCGCGACATTGGACGAGAAACTTTTTTGGCCACGGCAGCGCATCAGATGCGCGGGCCCATCCAGCCCATTTTGACGTCATTGCGCACGGTCGAATTGGCATTGGCGAGCGGTAACCCGCCGCCTCCGGATACGATTCCGCGCGCCATTCGCCAAGCCGTGCGCTTGGGAAGGCTCGTGGATGCAATCCTGAGCGATGCCGCGGCCATGGAACGCGGAGCCTTGAAAGTAAAAATCGAAGAATTCGACATTGCAGCGCTCGCGGTCGACATCGTGGAGGACTTTCGAATGGCTTCGCCCGAGCATCGCATCGATTATCATGGGCCGGCGAATGGCGTGCTGATAACGTCGGATTCGGGTCGCGTGCATCAAATCTTGAACAACCTCATCGAAAACGCGATGAAGTATTCGGCACGTCAAAACCCCGTGAACGTGGTATTGAGCAGCTTGGACGGCAAGGTCGTGGTGCGGGTGATCGATGCGGGAATTGGCATTCCTTTGGCCGAGCAAGGCGGGGTATTTGGTAAATATACCCGAGGCTCGAACGTGCCCGTGGCATCGAGCGGGCTTGGCGTGGGTCTTTATATGGCGCGCGGGCTCGCCGAACGGCTGCATGGCAGTTTGACGTTGGAGAGCGAAGTGGGGCGCGGCAGCGCGTTTTCACTGGTATTGCCGAAGGAATGGCAAGGGAATGGGTCGGATGAGAATGCCGAGACAGAGGGTTGTTAGTACGGGGTTGCTGCCATTGGCAAGGCAGAGCGGCGATTGCCGATGATGTTGACAGTACCGGCCTTCCCGGAATGGTTTCAGCGCTCATGCCCGCGTGCTCACCGCCCGCGCAACTCGCTCGCACGATCCGCGCCTCATCGAAACTTCGCGAAATCTCGGAGCTCGAACGATCGCGAAACCATCGTTCGACGCGCGTGCGTCCTCCTTCGCGTCGCTAGACACACTCGCGTCCATCGCGAAAGCCATAAGCAGTAATCCGACGCGAATTGTCTGCGATCGGTGAAGCGAACCACAGCCGACAGCCTTCGACGTTCACCCTCGACGGACGATATCCAAGGTAGGACATAGCCCGTCCGTGCGCGTGGATGGTTTTTCTTGCCGGCGCATTTCGAGGCGCGCATAAGCGTTCACGGTTGGGTTGTCCGACCCGCATATTATCGAAGCAGGGGCAAAGGAACGCGCGCCTTTCGAACGAAAGGATTGGCAAGGTATTGCCTGGCATTCACCTCCTTTGCAATGGTTCCGTTACGATATGGCTTGGGGACGGCAATCAATCACGCGAGGGGTAAAACATGAAACGAACGTATACATGGGGAGCCGTGAGCTTGGTCATCATGGGAACGGCCGTGCCGGGATGTTTCTTGTTTGGCGCGAATGATGACGAAGTGAGGTGGGAATTTTGCGCCTCGTCCATCGAATCGCGTACGCATTGCGTGTCATCCACGTCCGGGCCAGCCGCTGCGTGGGAGCAAGCCGCTACGAATGGCACCGAACCCATTGAAATGTGGGTCGAGCGTGCGAATGGTACGGCGCTCGACGAGTGGGTATCGCGTCCCGGTGCTGTGGACGGGTATCTCGACGTGGTCCAGGAGGTCCTGGATTACTTACGGGTCACGCAACGTAATGCGGAATCGTATCATGCAAGCTTGGCGGGCAAGTTGGGTCGAGATTTGGAGCGGGCGAGGCGATTGCAAGAAAAGATCATCGCCGACCAATCGGCCGACCCGAAAACGCGCATTCAAAAGATGCTGCTCGACAAGGGTGCCAAAGAAAAGGATCCATTGAAAGCCGAAATCGCGGCTGACAAGCAAACGATGGGCGACGTGCAGGCCATGATTGACAAGACGAAGGTCGATGCGGAACCATATGGTCCGAAAGAGGTTATCACGATGTACCTTACTACTTTGATGAGCCTGGGCGTCCTGGAACTCGCTTCAGCCGGCTTCCATGGCGGCGAACCAATCCCGAACGGTGCAGGCGTCGACGCGTCGACCGCTAGCGCATTCATGTCCCCCATGCTTTACTCACCGTCGGCGATAGCCTCAGCCCCCGCAGCACCTGCGGGGATCAGGCTTTCGACCTTTAAGCCTTCAGAGTTTCCCTTCATCATCACCGTACAGGATGACGGCACGGGCAAAGCTGGCGGTTGGCAAGTGGCCAAGGTCAACCTCGAGTTCATCCGAATCGTGATCCCCAAGCCGGCCATCAAATGGTACTGTTTCTTCACCATCCAAATGCCGCTCCGAACTGAGTTCATGGGGAAAGTCGATGCGAGTCGCGCGGCGACCCTGAGCGCCACGGTTGCCAATGGCGCCGCTGCCACCATGGACTACAAACTTCCCCCGGGAATCTTCTGCGAAAAGTTTATCGTTGGGACCCGCGCCGCGTTCAAATCCACCTACCCGCTGCTTGGCGCGGCGGTAATAAAATAATCATGACTCGCTCCGAACTACTCGACCTCATCTACCGATTTTACCCGCGGGGCGTGCACAACTTCTCGCGCATGCACGTGCCTCCTGGTGAGCCCGTCTACGACGACACGGAGGAGCACCGCCGCCTGGTGGAAGCCGCAAACCGCGGCCGAGCCGAATACCCAACGTGGAAGGCTATGATCGATCGCCTCGATGATCGATACGGTGTGCAAAATGAGTCGGTTTTCTTGTTCGCTGGGGGGGTCACTCCAGCCTATTCGGCTCGCATCTATCGCCCCAAGGATTTGGAGCCCGTCCCCTCATTCAGTAGCAGGGCTTCGCTCAGCTTCCACGTGAGCCTCCTCGGACCCTATTATGGGATCCACGACAGGGGCGACCCTGACGAGAAGCCGGCGGCGATCGCAACAGAGATCGAAGCGACATACCCCGGATATCGGACAATCCCGCCCGAGATCGGCAATGAGGTGGTTCCGGATGTGGCCATGGACGGCGTGTTGATGGGCGAGGCGACGATCTACATCTGTCTCTTTTCGGAAGTCTGGACTTGGGTCGTTCCGGTGTAGCGATTGGTTCGTCGTCACGCGTGTGGCCGCGTGTCTTTTGCACGGCTCTCTAATTCATACGCACACTCCATGTCGACACGTACTGTCCACCTGCTTCCACCATAACATCGTTCATCCGAGAACCAGCGCAATGCCCGCGCTTGTCCTACGGCGCTGACTGCATGCGTCCGAATGACTCGCCCGACTCAATGTACTCCAGTCGCTCGAAACCGAGATTGGCGATTTGCTCACGCGGCCGCTCGACGAAATCACCGCCGAAGACCTGGACGAGATCTTTTGGCGACATTCGTACATCCTCGACGAAGCCACCCGCGAAGCATTGAAGCAGGTCCTGGCGGACTTGAAGCAAAGCATCATCGATTTGCAGAAGGAGCTCGCGAGCCTCATTTCGAACTTCGGCGACCAAGCGAATGCGGCATCGGATTTTCTTGACGGGGGATGCGCGGCAAAGTGGCTTCAGCCCCGACGATCCTTCGAATTACGGGCTCGGGCCGAACGACATTCCGTGGGTCGACGTGCCCGACATTTCGGATGTGCCGGGCGCGTGGGAAGCGGGCAAGGATCCTTATGCGGATTATGCCGACGCGGTGATTGCATCGCTGAAAGACTACGTCACCGGAGGCGTCGTCACTGGGCGAGCAAACTTCGTGGCGGAAGTGCGCGCGTGGCGGTCGAACCAAGCGGCATTGGAAAAAGCGATAAAGGCGCGCATGAGCGTGTCGCAGGCGGAGGTGAATGCGTTTCTGAATGCGCAGAACAAGGTGACGACGTACTTGCAACAATTCATGAATGGGTCAGGCTGGTTTCACGACGCGCCCATTCCGCAGGACGTGCGAGCGGATATCGATGGCACGCTAAAAAACCTGTATGGGGAGCTCGCCGAGGAGCTGAAAGACCGGCTCAATGAATGGGAGGCGTCGATGAATCCTCCCGAAGCGAATCTCTTTTTCGACACGCTGCGTGCGTTTTCGGCGGGCATGCAGGCCGGCGACGAGCTTGCCGAGCAATACCGCGGGACCATGCGGACCATCGTGCACGGCGCGTCGCGCGTGGCGATTGGATTCGTGCCGTTCGTCGGAACGGCGTTGGATCTATGCGAAGCGGTCACGGGCAAAGAATGGTGCATGCCGTCAGGGCGACCGTTGACGACGGGTGAACGCATTTGGTCGGGCATCGGGTTTGGCATCGGCAAGGCCGTCAAGGTTTGGAAAGGCGTCAAGACGGCGGCGATTTCGAGCGAAGGTAAAGCGGTTGCGGCAGGCATCGTGGGCTTGGGCGACGACCTGAGCAAACTCCTGAGGCTGAAACAACTTCCGGGATGGCGCGGGCTGAACTATGCAAAACATGTGGATCTCGACAAGCTTCACGAAGCCGCCAAGACCTACGAACGCCAAGTGCTGCAGATGCTGGTGGAGAAAGAAGGCCACCAAATACTCGCCCCGAGCGATAAAGCCGCCAAGGTTCTCCTGGGCATTAAAAATACTGGGCCGGGCACCGACATCGCGTGCGATATGATCACCGTGACGAAAAACGACACGCTCGTCCTGAGCGAGGTCAAGGGAATCGTTGACGGAACAGTCGACGTGAAGCATGCCCTCGAGCAGCTCAAAAATGTGGTGAAGGCGTTGAACAAGAAAGAGCTTGGCAATGGCGTGGAGCGCGTGCAAATCTTCGTCCCGAAGGGTTCGGAGTCGAAATTCAACGGCGAGTTCGTTATCAAGGAAGGCGTGAAGCTCTTTGATAACAATACGAACAAGTTCGTGACCCTGAAGAATCAAGATAGGCCGGATCTGATCGTGCAGGTGGTGGAGCTATGAAACGCAAACGCAAACCCAAAGCGGTCGAGCCGGAGTCCTGGCCGAACTTCATGGTCTGGTGTCCCGAAAACCAACGGTTCGAAGCGCTCGCGTCGACTCTGGTCGCCTTGGCGGGAGAAGAGGGAACCTGCTTTGTCAGGCTTCATCCTCCAGGTAACCCGAAGGACCCGGGCTACGTCTACGGCCGGCAACCGCAGTACTTCGTGCCCGCCCGCGAAGCGGTCGAGTTGATCCGTCCGGACTATGAAAGATGCGGAAACCATGAGGCGGACGTTTGGAACTTCCAGGCATCCTCCGGTCGCGAGCTTCGTCTCGAGGTGAGTGCAACGCGTGAGCGGAACTTTGATA
This sequence comes from Polyangiaceae bacterium, assembly GCA_016715885.1. Classification (NCBI taxonomy): domain Bacteria; kingdom Pseudomonadati; phylum Myxococcota; order Polyangiales; family Polyangiaceae; species Polyangiaceae bacterium. The sequence goes on along the minus strand of JADJXL010000005.1, from coordinate 145,518 downwards.
ACCTTCCCGGGTATGCATCGCTCTTCGTCGCCTTCATGAGACGAACCCTTTGTCGAAGGTGCGCTCCTTCCGCCCGCCATTTCGCGATTCAAAGGGATCGAGACCCCGATGGAATTCGATGCCGGCGTGGCCTGGTTCATGGCCATCAACGACATGTTGCACATCCTGAAGCGCTTCTGCACGTCGCATCCCGCCATTACAATGGGCTGCTGCCTGGAGGGACCAGAGTGGAGCGCGCCGCTGACCGGAGCGGCAAGTTATCATGCGGATGGATACCCTGGTCGCGATCTTGCCCTGTCGTGGATCCATCTGCACGACAAGGACCCCCTTGATCTGGCCGTGGGTTTACCCATGGACGCATTACGCGAACGCGTGGAAGCCGCGCCGCCCAAGAGCAGCATTTGGATCGTCGACGAAGACCGCGTATCGCGCGAACAAATCCTCGATGCTTTGGATGTACCGGGAAAAACACTCGTGGAAACGCTCGATGCTGCAGCAAAGAAGTTTCACCCGACATGGGACTCCATGATGGAAGTGGGGTTTGCTTCGTACCTCCAAGCCCTGACCGACGAATCCGATCGCGAAAGAGAAGCGGCCCTCGTCACCGAGGAGCACATCAAACTCATCGAGGACACCTCACCGGCCTACGTCACGCACCTCGATAACGGAGCGCTCATTCTGTACGCCCACCCCGATCGCACCCTCTGGCCCCTCTGGGCCGATGCATTGGACCTGCTCGGTATTCGGCCCAAGGCAGCATAACCCCGACGCGCACCTCGCCCTCGTCAGCCACCGACGCGCCCCTCCTGCACCTCCCCCTCCCCATCGTCAGCCGCCGACGCACCCATCCTGCACGTCCATTCCACCATCGCGGCCACCGACGCACCCATCCCGCATGCGCACCTGTCCTTGTCGCTCGCCGACGCACCCATCCTGCATGCGCACCTCGCCCGCGTCGGTCGCCAACGCACCTCTCCTGCACGTGCACCTCACCCGCGTCGGTCACCGACGCACCCATCCTGCACGTGCACCTCACCCGCTTCGTCACCGACGCACTCGTCCTGTGAGTCTCCATCACCCCCATCGCTCACCGACGCATGTCGAGTGCAAGATCACTGTGCCTTGTCGGCCGCTGACGATGCGACCTTGCTCCGTGGTGACGCCAAGCCGGACGACAATGTCACCTCCGCGCATGAAATTTGTTGCGCCCGCGTGCGCTACGAACGTATCGTGCCACGCATCATGACCGCACCGATCATCGATACCGATGCACCGTCGAGTGGCGTTCAGCAGGAGATCATCGTTACCTTGGTGCTGCTCGAAGCAGACCCATTGGTCGCGCACCTCGCACCCGCATTCGACACCTTTTACAACCAAAAATGGCTGCCACTCGCAGCGCAAGAATCTGCGCTGCTCGTGGAAGCCTATCGCGCCGATGCCATCATCGACGTTGCCGACAATGCGCTCGACGATTTCGTCGACGAATTGGACACCGTGCTTCTGCGCCTCGTGGCGAAAGATCGTTCGGCGCCGCTTTACGCCTATTATTTTGGTAAAAAACGCCCGCATGAGCTGAAGCGACCCGTCCTTGCCGGGCAGCTCGAAACCATGCGCACGTTCATCAAGCCCTTGAAGACATCAACCGATGCCGAGTTGTCTGCATTGGGACACCGTCTCGAAGAGCTGGTGAGCAAGGCGGACGATGCAGTGGCACGCCAAAGCGCGGCTGCGGAAGCCATAAAAACGTTTCGGGCGATCGGTGCACGCAAAGCAGGCATCGATGAATTGAATGCATTGCGAAAATCCACGGCGGGCGCATTGTCGGAGATGCCCCACAAACATCCCGAAAAACACCTGCCCGCAGATTATGCTGCGCGGTTTTTCAAGCGCAGTCCGCGACGTGGAAAAACCGCCGCCAAAGAGGTCACGTCCGCCGAATTGAAAGCGCGCATTGCCGAGCAAGAGCAAGTCTTGACTGCACTCAATGCTCAATTGGCCGACGTGCTCGCCAAAGAAGAAGCGGCCGCGCGTGCTCACACCGAAGCCACTGCATTGCAATTGGAATTGGCCGAGGCGGAGAAGACGGCGGCGGAAGCGGCGGCGCGCATTGCAGCCATCAAAGCGAAATTGACGACGTGAGCGCTGAAACATGCCGTGCACCTGCAAAGCGCGGCGTCCCAATCTCATTCATGAGAACGTAAACCAGGCAAGCGTGCTCGGCAGGGCAAACCTTTGCATCCAATCGCTCCCCACCGCGCAGCCCTTGCCCACTCGTCCTGGCCCGCACGTTGCTCGTAGACGCGGCGATGATCGAAGATTCTCGTAAGCCCGAAACGACCAACGGACAAGCCAATGGTCACTCGACCGTCCGTGTGGTGCGTCAAGTCAAACACGCCGACGACAAACTCGTTGCAATCGTGTCGCAAAACCCACTGGCCGCTCTCGGCATCGCACTCGCGTGTGGCTATGTGCTCGGACGCATCATGACGCGCCACGGTTAGACGAAAAGGGGAAGACCATGGTTCAAGCAAGGTACGGACGCGACGAGGCTCAGCACGAGCCGCAAGATCTTTTGCCGCTTGGGTTCGATCCAAACCACGCCATCGAAGTCGTCACGAAGGCAACGAAGGAAAACCCTCACGCGGCGCTCGCAGGCGCCTTCGCCGTGGGGTTTGTCCTGGGAGGAGGCGTTACGCCGAAGCTCTTGGGCGCCGTCGCCATGTTCGCCGCTCGGCGCTACTTGCGCGCGACCATCGAAGAGTCGCTCGCCAACGTGCAAGCCACGCTCGAAAAACAAGGCACGCCCGAGCTCTGAGCGGCATCGCCGTGCACGTCGCTTCAGCGCGGCGCGTTTGATTTGTACACCAACGAAGCTCCACGCACTTCGAGGACCCGCGTCGCCGCAGCCATGATCGTGGGCGGACACCGCACGGCGACGAGCACGCCACCCGTGCGGAACGCATCGGCGAAAATGCGTACTTCGAGCTCGCGGAAGCGCGCGCCGATGATCGAGCCCACGAGCAAGCCGAGGCCGCCGCCTGCGCCCGCAAATGCAAACGCCGCGACCACGGAACCGGTCATCACGGATTCGAAGGCGGGTACCACGAGCGCACCAGCGCCCGCGATGGAGCCGATGACTGCAGCGAGAGCGCTGCCGAGTACGGCCCCCGCACTCGCGCCCACGAAAGCTTTGTTCGTCGCACGAACGCCGATGTCCCGTGCATGCGCGACGCGCCGCGGAAAAACGCTGATGTCCTCCGGAGGTACGCCGAGCGCAGCCAAAGCGCTCGTGGCGCTTTCAGCCTGAGCGTGGCCGGTAAAGAACGCGGTAAGAACGAACATGCGTGCCTCGGGGCGATGGGGTCGTGGTGGGATCGAGATCGCTCGGTCCACGTTCAGCCACGCACGAAAGACGCGCGCCATCGCGAAGTGGACCGAGACAAACTATTGCGCGTGTCCGATTTCGGTGGTCACGCCCCGTGTCCGATCTCGGAGCCCATGCCCCGAGCTTGTTCGCGTAGCTCCGACACGGACGACTCGAGCTCACCGCGAACGCGGGTTGCCGTAACGCGTGCTCGCTCCTTCGCTTGTTCGGCACGTTCACGCAGTCGCTGTCGAGTTTCCACGCCCGAACGCGGCGCGTAGAGCATGCCCACGCCAACTCCGGCGAGGAGACCGACGCCGATCCCCAACGACACGGGCCAGAAGTAGCTGGTGCGCTGGTAGCCGTAGGGGAACGCGCTGGTCAACCGCCGAAAAAATAGGTTTGTGTTCATCGTTTGAACTCTCCGTCGGCAATGGACGCCCGACCGCGTTCATCCGTGGTCGGGCTCGTCGCGGCTCAAGGCATGGCAGTGCGCATGCCACGAAGAACATGGGCAAGAGGCGCGCACTAAGGCGAGCTGGAGAGGTCAACAGCGAAGCGCGCGTCCAGACTGGCAATCCGATCCCCCCCCGGGGGGGGCGGCGCCCCCCCCGTTTTGTGAAGCGCAAAAACACCGAGGCGAGCCTCGGCCCCCCCATCGTGAACTAGCCTCGCGCAGCGCGCGTCCCACGCGCGCGAAGCGAGCGAGCAAATCTGGCCCGGATTCAAAAAGCGACTGCCTACTTGCAGAAGCCGTCGATGCAGATCTTGCCCGGCGCGCAATTGATCCCCTGGGTGGGGTCACATTCGTTGCCGAGGTTCTCGTTGGAACCACACACCTCGTGCATGCCCGACGACGTCGTGACGGTCTTGCAGATGTTGAACGAAGGGGAGACGTCGCAGGCGTTTGCGTTGGGCGGAGCGCACGAGATGTAGCAGTTGTGATGCAAGCAGATGGAGCCCATGGCGCAGTTGTCCTGCATGCCATCCACGTCGCACACGAAGGTAGCCGACTGGTCGGATATGCAGCCGTTGTCGACCCACACTTCACCCGACGGGCACGTGCCGAGCACGCTTCGAGGTACGCACGTCCCATCGACGCAAACGTCGACCGCGCTGCCGCAATCGTTGGTGATCGTGCACGGCTTGAGCGGCACGGTGCACAGGCCGATCATGGTGTCGCAGCCGTAGCCGCCTTTGCAGTCGGCGTCGGTCGCGCAGGCTGGAGTGCACTTGCCTTCTGCGCACTTGCCTGTCGCGCACTGCGTCTGATCCGAGCATTGGTCGACGGGATCGGCGCAGAAACCGCTCACGCATGCCCAGCCCGTGCCAAGGCTCGAGCAATCGAGATCGTCACCGCATCCCGACGGGTTTGCCCGGACGCACCCCATGGGTTGGCACGCGAAGCCGTAGATGCAGCCGATGATGGCACACTCTCCGACTTGGCACGTGCCATCGGGCGCGCATGTTTCGCCGACTGCGCAATCGTCCGGGTTGCCGCAATAAACCGTCGGAGGAGGCATGCCGCTGCTGGAGCTACTGGAGCTGCTGGAGCTCGAGCTACTGGAGCTGCTCGATGAGCTGCTCGAGCTGCTGCCCGACGTGCCCGGTTTGCAGGTCGCGGTGAGATCCGATTCGACGACGCAGGAAAAACCAGCGGTGCATCCCCAGATGGTGCAGTCACCGGTGTGACAGAAATTGTCTTGGCCACACGTCTCGTTGATGCCGCAATCGGAAGGGTCTAAACACGCGCCGGGGTCGTTGCAGTCGGAGCCTCGACACGGCGGCGGATTGTTGAACGGGCCGTCCTCGTCGTCGTAGATGGGGCAACCCGCAAGCAGTACGATTCCGATGAAGCCCAACAGAGCAAGTCGCTTCATACGCGTCTCCAATAAGCGCTCGGCCACGCGGCCAGCGGCCCGCCGAAGCTCGTTTCGAGGTTAGCAAGCAGCATGCCTCGGACAAGGCAAGGGCAAAGCGTTCGTGAAGCAAACGCGATCCAAGGTTCATCGCGACGACGGAAATACGGTCAGGAACGACTTGGGACCCGCAATTGGAAGCCACTCCCAAGGAAGGGCGTCCGCGATCGTGAAGCTACGTTCACGCTGGCTTGTGGCACCCGGGACCCATCGAAAGAAGCACGAATCGCGCGTGCAATGCATCCGAGATCCATGGCCGTCGCTGAACGGTAAATCCCAGCGCAATTGTTGCCTTTGGCGCCGCGACGAGGAAAGCTCTCGCTCGCCTCATGGAAGTCACCTGCGAGCGCTGCAGCACTGTCTACGACTTCGATGACGCGCTCGTATCCGAGCGCGGCACCACGGTCAAATGCACGACGTGCAGCCATCAGTTCAAGGTGCGACGCACCGCGCCGACCACCGGTCCGGATGTCTGGATCGTCCGCACCGTCGATGGGCGCGAGATCGAATTTGCTGCCCTGCGCGACTTGCAAGCGGCCATCTACGACACGCGCATCACGCGCGAAGACGTGCTCGTCAAGGGCAGCAGTCGCCCAAGACGTCTCGGGTCGATTGCGGAGCTGGAGCCGTTTTTCAATCGCATGGGGATGAACGCACCAACCCCACAGCGTCGCGCTCGCACGCTGGCCGGTGCCGGTCCTGCGTCGACCACGTTCCCCGCCGTATCTTCACAACGCAGCGAAACGTCCGTCGTGTTTTCGTTGCCCAACGTGATGCGCGGCGGAGGCGTCGACCACGACGGACCTCCTCCATCGGCCCGTCGCAGCACGCTTCCGCCTCCTCCACCCGTCCTACCGAGCAGCGGACAACGCCGTGGATCCATCCCGCCGCCGCCGCCCCAAAGCGGCCGGGAAATCTCTCCGCCGCCCCATCGACGCGGATCCATCCCGCCTCCCGCATCTCCAAACGTGCGACGGTCTCCATCGGGTCGTCCGATAGGCGTTGGTGTGAGGTTTGGCGATCCAAACGATCCGGATTCGTACGAAGAGGAATGGTCGAGCACGGGGATCGAGCGAATCAGCGCGCTGCCGCCTCCACCGCCTCCGCCGAGGCGGAGCGTGCCTCCTCCGCCGCCGATGTTTCCCCCGGTAGAACCGCCTCCGCCGCTCGCGGAGACCGGAAAAACATCGCCGATGTTCCCGGATCCCGAGTCGACCAAGATCTCGAAAGCACCCGCGCCTCCGCCGCCAAAGACGCCCAGAGCCCCCGAGCCGCCGGCCTCGCCAGCGAGCTCGGCATCACCCGAACGAACATCGACGCCTCCGATCAGTCAAGACAAACCATCCGCGGCCAAACCCGAATCGACGACGGCGCGTGAAGCGGCTTTGCCCCATGAACCTGCCTTCGCCTCGCCGGAACCAAGCAGCTCGGCGAAGCCCCGCGCGGCCGAACCGGCGATGACGGCATCCGCACCCGAAAGTCCGTTCGATCCAGGGTCTGCGGCGATCCCGTCGTCGCGCCAAAGCGAGCCGTATTCCGAGCCGCACCATTCCATGCCCATCCCATCGCGACGTGCGGGCGCTGCGCGTTGGATCGTTGCGTTTGTCCTTCTCGGATGCACGGCGCTCGCCGCCTTGACGATCGTGCCCAAGCTCGTCGCCAAACCCACGCCCGTCGCAGCTCCATCCGACGCACGCGTTGCCGCGCTCGTCGAAGAAGGCGACCGAGCGATGAACGATGGCGACCTCGATGCGGCAAACGAGGCGTACGTCAAAGCGAGCGCGCTCGCGGACACGGATCCTCGCGTGAACCTGCGTCTCGTGCAGCTTGCCATCGTGCGAGCCGATATTCCGTGGCTCAAGGTGCGCCTTTTGCCGGAATCGGATCCGGATTTGCCGAGCGCTCGTCGCGAGCTCGAGCTTGCAGCGTCGCGCGCGAAACAAGCTGCCGACCGGGCGCAAGAGGCGTCGCCGAACGATCCGGACGTGACGCGAGCCCGCATCGATACGTTGCGACAGCTTGGAAACGTGGCCGAAGCGCGCAAGCTCGTCGCGTCGTTGCCGAAGTCCGCAGGCGTTCCCCACGACGAAATGCTCTTTGCGCTGCTCGACCTTGCCGAATCGCCCCCGACATGGACGACGGTCGTCGAGCGATTGTCGAACGCAGCGCGAAGCGAGCAGAGCCTTGGGCGGGCACGTTCGATGCTGATCTATGCGCTCGTGCGATCCGGGGACATCACGCGCGCGAAAGCCGAGCTGGATCAGCTCGTCGCGCTGCCTCGGCCGCATCCGCTGATTGGGTCGTTTCGATCGTTCATCGCGCAAGCTGAAAAGGGTGCGGCGGCGCCTTCGGCGGGCGATGCGGGAGCCGTCGTGGATGACAAAGCATCGCTTCGAGCGGCCATCGAAGCGATGGCGAGCGGAGACCTCGAAAAAGCATCCGGACTCTTGCAGGACCTTGAAACGCGTTTGCCGAGCGATGCGAACGTGCTCGCGACGGCGGGGCAACTGGCGCTGAAAAAGCGTGATCGCACAGGAGCGGTGAAGTATTTCGAAAAGGCGCTTGCCGCGGACAAAAATCACTTCGATGCAATGGCTGCGCTTGCGGGCATCAAGTGGGAGAGTGGCGAAAAGCAAGGAGCCAGCATTCTTTATCGTCAAATCATTGAACGGGCGGCGCCGGACAATCCGCATATGACGCAGGCCAAACAGCGGTTTGCAGCATTCGCCGATGGCGACTGGGCCGAAGCCGAGTAAAGCCGAAACGATCATGACGAACCCGAGGCATTGTCACGAAAAATGAAACATCCTTCGGACAAACTGCATTTCGTGCTGCCACCTTTCGTTGTCGTCCTGGCTGCAGGATTGGGTGTCATGGCGTGTCAAGGCCGGCCGAAGACGACGTCGGGGGCGAAAACGCGGCCGGGTTTCGACGCTCCGGCCGTCGTCGAGCTGGACCTTGCGCAAGGCGCACCGGAGATCGTTTCGTCGGGGCTCTTCGCTGCGGCGCGGGGCCGCGCGTTTGCGGACCTCGTACAAACGATCGATTCGGCGCAAAAGCGCGAAACGACCAAAGGTTTTTTCGTGCGTCTCGGCACGGCTGGATTTGGTTTGTCACGGGCGCACGAAATCGGGCGGCTTTTGAACGACATTCGCAAATCGAAGAAACCCGTGGTTTGTCATGCCGATGATCTTGGCAATGGCACGTTGCTTCTCGCGTCGGTAGGATGCGATCGCGTATGGCTGAGCCCTGCGGGGAGCGTCAATTCGATTGGCCTGGCCGCGGACATGATGTACGGCAAGCGGCTGCTCGAAAAGCTGCACGTGGATGTCGACTTTTTGCAAGTCGGCAAATACAAAGGCGCCAAGGAGCCTTTTACGAACGACGGCCCAAGTCCCGAAGCGCGCGAATCGCTCGAAGGTACGCTGCGTGGAATGCGGTCGGCGTGGCTCGGAGCGATTGCGGAGGGTCGAGGCAATCCCGAGCTTTCGAGCGTGGTGGAAGACGGGCCGTTTTCTCCGGAAGCCGCCAAAGAAAAAGGGCTCATCGATGCCGTGGGTTATGTGGACGAAGCGCGCGACGAAGCCAAAAAGCTTTCCAGTGCGGAACGCGTGAACGTGCGTTTCGGTTCGGGACCGGCGGGCGAGCCGGTATCGCGGGGGCTCGTGGGCGTGCTTCGAGCGCTCGCGGGGCCAGGCGCCGCCGGGGAACCTCGGATTGTCGTAGCGGTCGCCGCGGGCGCCATATCCATGGGCGCAGCGCCGCAATCACCGCTCGGTGGAAGCGACGGCATCAGTGAACGCGAGCTTGGTAAAACCATTACGCGTTTGTCCGAGGACGAATCCGTGAAAGCGGTCGTATTGAGGATCGATTCGCCTGGCGGATCGGCGCTGGCTTCCGACTTGCTCTGGAAGAAGCTGATGAAGTTGCGCGACGAAAAACCGCTCGTCGTGTCCATTGGAGGCATGGCTGCGAGCGGCGGGTATTACCTTGCATGCGCGGGATCGAAAATCGTCGCGGAGCCGACGAGCATCGTGGGATCGATTGGGGTGGTCACGGGCAAACTGGCGGTGGGTAAGACGCTGGATGAAATTGGCGTGAGCACGGAAACGGTCGCTGCGGCAAAAGACCCTGAAAAAGCAGCTCGAGCGACGTACATGTCGCCATTTACGAGCTGGGATGATCCGACTCGTCAAAAAGTGCTCGCTTCGATGAATTCGATTTACGATCTTTTCGTGCGTCGTATTTCGGAAGGACGCGGGGCGGATGTAAAAAAGGTGAGCGAAAGCGCCGAGGGGCGGATTTTCAGCGGCGTCGAGGCCAAAGAGCGGGGAATGATCGATGATTTGGGGGGTTTGTCCGATTCCATCGCGCTCGCTCGCAAGCTCGCGTCACTGCCCGATGACGTGCCGATCGACATTCTCGGAGGTCCGCCGGGGCTCTTCGAATTGCTCGACGTGGAAGCCGATGCAGATGCTCGTCGAAATGCCGCCATGAAAACGGCACGACAAACCACGATGAATGTGATGCTGCCGGATATCTCGGGCGTTGCGCCCCCGGCGCTCACGAATTTTTTGCATTCGATGACGCCACTTCTTGCAGGCGAACGAATGCTCGTGGCGATGCCCTTCGGGCTCGAGGTGCACTGACGAACCCGCGAGGACTCGACGCATGAAATCAATGAGCAGCCAATCGAACTCACCCGGGACGAACCGGCTCTGATAGTCTGACAGGGTTTTTCATGGGCGCGACGAGCTACGATCAGGGACACGAGGCCACGGAGCGGCGGACGATGCCGCCGCCGGAGCTGCTCGATCGGTCCGCACCGGACTCGGCGGGTGCACTCGTGCTCGAAGCTCTCCGGGCGGAAGAGGCGATCACGCGGCATCGCGGGGCACGCGCGGAGGTTGCGCACCTGCGCGCGCGCGTTTCGCAATGTCATGAAGACGGTGATGCCGCGGGCGAACGCGAAGCGGCGATTGCTTTGGCGCGGCTGCTCGTGTCACGCGAAACGGAGCTCGATACGGCGATCGCGATGGCCGAGCGGGCGCTGGAAATTGCAGAGGACGCGGATCTGCGGGCGGACCTTGCGGATTGGTACGCGGGGCTGGGTGAGCCTGCAGCGGCAGCGGCGCTGCTTCGTGCGTCGTGCAGTTCGGCGGACCCGATTGGAACGGCGCAAACGCTCGAACAGATTGCGGTCCTCTTGGCGCGAGGAGGCGATCCCGCGGGAGCTGCGGCAGCGCTCGAACAATCCGCAGCGCTCGATCCGTCGCAGCCCGTGGCGTTCGAATTGCTCGGGTCCATCGGCGCATGGGCCGTGAACGCCGTTCCTTCGGAGATTGCGGCGCACGCGTATCTGGCCGCTGCAGAACGACACGACTCGCTGGGGGACACGGAGAGCGGGGTCGAAGATCGGCTGCGCGCGTTCGAGATCGCGCCGCACGACGAGACCGTTGCGGATGCGGTTTTCCAAGCGCTCGCGATGCGCGGAGCGCTCGACGCCGCCGATGAAGCGCTGCGTGAACATGCCAACGCGCTGGCCGAGACAAACCGTTACCGCGCGCGTCAAGTTCACCTGCGCCGCGTGACGCAGGCGATCGACGAAGACCACGCATCGCGGGCGCTTGGAGCGCTTCTCGATGCGGGCGTGATTGCAGAAATCGACACGGATCTCGGCGTCATCGCGGATCGCGTGGTCGACCTTTCGCGGCTCGATGCGGTCGCGTCGGTGCGGCGCAAGCTGCAACAAAAAGTGGGTACGATTGCGACGATCGTGTCGCAAGCACGCGGCGTGGAAGGTGCCGCGGCGACGCTGCTTCAAGCGACGTTGCATGCATCGAACAGCCGGGAACGAGCCGACGCGCTGGTGCAGCTCGCAGCATCGACGGTGGGCGAAGTATCGGCCGTGCTGCTCGCCGTGGCGGCCGAGAGTTACATGAGTCTCGGGCTCAGTCAGCATGCGCGGCGCACGGCCGAAGACGCATGTTTGGCGGATCCAGCGTGTGCGCGCGCGTTCTCTGCGCTCGCACGGGCAACGATTGCCGCGCCGCACCAGGATGCAGCCGGTGCCGTCGAAGCTGGCGCGTCGACGATGCTGATTCGGGCAACGATCTGCGATGGGATGGCGCGTGCGTTCGAAGCGGTTGGTGAAGATGCGCTTGCCTTGACGTGGACGCAGCGCTGGCTCGCGCTGCAACCGGGTCATCCAGAAGCGATGCACGAGCTCGTGCGTCGGGCTTCCAAGGCGTACGATCCGGATCGTCTCGAAGAAGCGCTTCGTTGGGTACTTGCGCAGCCGCGTCCACTCGACGACATGGCAGCCGTGTATGGCGAGGCGCTCGAGCTGCTCGCCGAGATCGATCAAGATCGCGCGATCGACCTCGCGCGCAGGGCGCTCGACATGTACGGGCCGCGTGTGCCTGGGCTGCGCGGACGCCTCTTGGCGCTGAGCGATCGTGCGGGAGATGCGTCGTTGGCGGTCACGCTTCTCGAACGATTGGTGTCTTCGAAGGTGAAGGATGGACGCGCGGTCGAGCGATTGTTCGACCTTGCTCAGCGGCGAGCTGCGGCGCGGGATTGGGATGGTGCAGCGGCCGAGCTTGCGCGAGCAGCGGCGCGCGGCGCGCCGTCGCGCACGTTGAACGAGCACCTCGACGTGCTCGATGCACAGATGCAGGCGGCTCGAGCGTCGCTTGGTTCCGACGGACTCGTTTCGTTCGTCGAAGCGCGCGTGTATGCGCTCGGTGCGTTGCTCGATGGCCCCGAGCAATCGCAGCTCGAAAACTTGGCGATGGCCTGGCGCGAGCTCGGCAGCGTGAAGTGGGACTTGGCGCATGATGGGCTGGGCGCGGAGCAAGCGTTTTTCAAGGCAGCTCAGGCGGCACCGCAAGGTGGGATGGTGCGTTATGCGCACGATCTGATGACGTTCGCGGGGCCCGAGCCGGGTCTCGATGCAGTCATTCGTCGAGCAGCACGTCTCGATGATTCGCGGCGTCATGCGGCGCTGCTCATCGATGCGGCAAACCTTGCGTACGCGCATCGTTTGTCCAAGCGCGCGATGGAGATTGCCGCCAGTGCGATCCAGATCGATCCGTCGCGTGCCGATGCCGTGGCGATCGTGGAGAAAGCGTCGGAAGGCGCCGGTGGAGTCGAAACGCTCGATCGCATCTACGACGTGCTCGCGAACGCGGCGCTTGGTTGTTATGGGCGGCGCGCTGCGCATTATCGCGGGGCCCGGCAGCTCGAACGGCGAGGCGCGGTCGCTTTGGCCATGCGCCATGCCGTTGCGGCGTTCGAGGCGGTTCCATCCGAAGGCACGGCATACGTGCTGATGGCGCGTTTGTCCGAACGATCGGGCGATCCGACGGAGGCCATCGCGGCCATTCAACGCGTCGCCGAAGCAGCGCAGCCGGGAGCTCGTGCGACATGGCTTCTGCGCGCAGCGTCGATGGCGGGCCCGGGAGAAGAAGGCGCTCGCATGCGGTTCGACCTGCTTTTGCGCGCCATCACGGCACGACCGGACGTGTCGACGATCGATCAGGTGGGCACGGTCGTGCGGCAATTACTCTCGCACGGCGACGATGCGGACATCCTTTCGATGCGCTTCGAGCGGGGAGCGCTTGCGGCGCTCAAGAAGACCGATGGCCCCGATGGAGCGCGCGCAGCCATCGCTCTTGCGCGCGTCGCCTTCAGTGCGTTCACCGCACACAAGCTCGGTCTGCACCTATTGCAAAAGGCCATCGCGGCCGATGGTGACGTCGACGAATACGCGTCGGTCGTCGAGTTTGCGCCCGGCATCACGCATGCCGATTCGACCGCGGCGCAAGCGTTCGTCGACGCATTGCTCACCTTCGTGAATCGCCCGTACGCAAGCGTCGGAAGCGCCCTGCTTGCGTTTGGCAGCAAGCTCGCCGCGGCGCTTGGCGATGCACACACGACGGCGCTGCTCCTCGTGCAAGCCGCACGTCGTGCCCCGGAAGATGACAAACTCGTTTGCGAGGCCGACGTTGCCGTACGAAAAACGGGTGATCCGGCGCTCGAGAGCGACCTCGACAAAGCGGTTGCGCCAGACGAACGGATGGCCGCATTCGTGCGTTTGGCCGAGGTGAAAGAACGTGATGGAGCGTGGAGTGATGCGCTCGATGCTCTAGGACGCGCGCTCGATTCGAACCTGCTCCCACCGACGCAGCGAGAACCCGTGCTTTCGAGCATGCGGCGGCTCTTGCTATTGTCCGGAAAAACCGCGGAAGTCGAAGCTCTCCTATCGACGGAGCTCGAACGTAAGGAGCTGGAAGCGGCGACGAGGGTACGTGTCGCGCTCGATCTTGCGGCGCTGCTCGGCAATCGTGGTGATGACCTCGCGGCGCTCGAAACGCTGAAGCGAGTGGCCCCGCTGGCGCACGACGACAAGGATTTGATGGTCGCGACGTTGCGTTTGGCTCGACGAACGGGGGACAAACGCTTGCAGTTGACGCTGCTCGAGCGACTCGTGGACATGACGCCGGGCGATGCGGCGCGAAAAACCGTGCTGCGCGAAATGGCGCGCCTGCGCGAGCAGCTCGGAGAACAGGGCGCGTCTCTGCCGACCAAGCCAGGGATTGCCGATCCTTCGATCAAACCGGGTCTCGCCGAACCTGCGCGTCCCAATGCGGCAGCAGCGCCAAAGCGTCCGGCTGAAGGCATTACGCCCGCGAGCGCCGCTACCGCGACCGCACGCGGAATTGGCGACAAGGTGCCGACGAGGCCGACACCGCAACCCAGGCAGTCGACGCCAGGAGCCATTAGGAGGATGACCCCCGCGGGCATCCCTGCGGCCGCAGAAGGCGCCGTTTCGCTCGAGGAACAGCAGGCTCGAGCGCTCGAACGAGGTGACCACGGAGCGGTTGTCAACATCCTCGCCAGACGCATCCACGCGACGACGGATCCGCAGCGTAAACACATGCTGCGAAAGAATCGCGCCAACATCCTCGAACAGCACCTCGGACGCTACGAAGATGCGCGGGACGAGCTCGTTGCACTCCTCGCCGAGACGCCCGGTGACGTCGACGTGATGCAGCAGCTCGCCGAGCTTCATGAACGGCTTGGCAAGCCGCTATTGGCCGCGAATCTTTGGAAGCAAATTCGAGAATCGTCACCGGCAAAGCACATCCGGGCCGAAGCGGGAATTCGCGCGATTCGTGCGTACATCGAGGGACATGACGCTGCATCGGCCCAAGCCATGCTCGACAGCGTGGGCTCCGTCGTGCAGCGTGAAATGGCCATTGAATTCCGCGCGGCGATCGCACGCGAGCAGGGCGACGTGCATGCCCAAGCCGAGGCGCTCGAGCAATTGGCCAGCATCGTCACGCAACCGGCCAACAAGCGCGCAGCGTTTTTCCTCGAAGCGGCCCATTTGGCATCGTCGCACGGTGAGGACAACCTGGCACTCGACCGGGCACGTCGCGCCGTCAATCTCGCGCCGCATTCGGCCGATGCCGTGCTGGAAGTGCGACGGCTCGAATATCGCGTTCATGGAGCGGGCACGCCGCGTGAAGCTCAGTTTGCCATTGAAGAGCTCACCCGCATTGCATCGGATTTGTCGCGTGAGCAGCTCGAGCTCCAAGCGTTTCTCCTGGCCGAGGAGCTCGACGTGGTGCAGGGTCGCGGGGCGGGCATGCGCGAGCTCAACAAGCGTCATGCGGAGCTTGGAAATGCACCGCTAATTGCTCTCGGAATGGCCGAAAGGCTCGTACGCAACAAGAATTTCGATGCGGCCATACCGCTCTTCGAACGGGCAGTCAGCGGAAACTTGCGCGGTGTACGCACGAAAGGTCGCGTTGCTCTCGCGGCAGCTCATGCGGCAATGAATGCCGGACAGCTCGAAGTTGCGTCTCGCATGCTCGACCGTGCAGCGGCCGAAACCGATACGCGCCCGATTGCGATTCGCCGCAAGCTCGAGTTTGTCGCGAAACACGGCGAGCCCGATGCGGCACGCAGTGCCCTCGACGAGCTCATTCGCCAATCGAACGGCCTGGATCGGGCCCGTTTTCTGCTTCAGCTTGGCCGATTGCTCGCGGCCACCGATCCGCAAGATGCCATTCGTTTCTTCACCGAAGCGGCTCCGCTTGCAGCATCCGACCGCGCTTTGGCCGCGCACATCGACGACGAGCTCGCGAGGCTCCGGCCGAAGAAGGTGGCCGAGGAAGCTCCCAGCTTGGACGTGTCATGGGACGACGACGAGGATCTCGACGAGATTCCAATTCCGCTCGCCACGCCCGCCATTCGCACGAAGCCCGTGCAGCCGGCGCCTGCGGTTCTGGCTCCTGCCAAACCGGACAAACCCGCCGAAAAACGCCTGGATCCGCCAACGATCACGCCTTTCGCCGTACCGGACAAACCCGCCGAAAAACGCCTGGATCCACCAACGATCACGCCTTTTGCCGTACCGGACAAACCTGCCGAAAAACGCCTGGATCCGCCAACGATCACGCCTTTTTCCACGGACGACAAACCCGTCGAAACGTTTCCGGGAAGCTCGAAGCGGCCCGAGCCATCGGACGACATTCTCCCGGTCGCTTCGACGCCTTCGATTCCACCCAAAGCATCCGGCGGCGAGCCTGCGGATGAAACGTCGCTTTTCACGCAACTTGCGGCAGGTTCGTACGAAGCCGGCGATCGGCTCGTCGAGCTGTACGGCCCGAGCGCGCACGAGCGTTCGCGTGACGTGCTCGCAGTGCGCAAGCAACAAGCATCGCTGCGTCCCGGTGATCGGTTGACGCTCGAGAATTTGCTTGCGGCTGCCGTCGCGGATCGCAACGAGGCGTATGCGCGGGCCATCGAGCATGTTCTGCGAGGTTTCGATTCATCCGCCACGCCCGTGCCCCCGCCCCCGCTGTCGTCGATGATGACGTCTGCCGAGCTCGTGCTGGCGCTCTTGTTTCGGCCCATCGAAGGACCGCTCGACGAGGCGCTCACGATTACGTGGGAAACGGGACGTTATCGGCGCGAGCCGAGTCATTATGGGCTTTCGGGCGCCATTCGCGTCCAGCCCGGCGCCGCAACGGCGCTCGGGGAAGCTTATGGGAGTGTGGTTCGCGTATTCGGCGCGACGCGCACGCCGCTTTTCCATCGCCGATTGGCGCCCAATCAAGGGGGCGTTGGCGCGCCGTTATCGATGCAGATAGCGCTTTTGACGCCCCCAGCCATGATCATCGTCGGCGACGTGCTCAAAGATCCGGCGGAGCTTCATTACCTGCTCGGAACGGGAATCGCCGGTACGCTACCCGAGCACGTATTGGCTCGAGGGCTACCCGAGGAGCATTTCCGGACGCTCGTTTCAGCGCTCCAGGCGGCATTTGGTCCCGTCAATGCGAATGTGAAGACCGATGCCGCCGTTGCCCGTCTTGGACAAGACCTGTGGCAACTCGTCAATCCGCGCGCCGATCGTCGATTGCGTGAAATCTTTTCCGATGGCGCTGCGACCACGCACGACGTGGCGCTCGATGGCGCGCGGCGCGCAGCCCGGCGCGCGGGCCTCTTTGCCTGCGGGGATTTGCCGACGGCGCTGCGTTTGCTCGTTGCAGAGCTGGGCATTTCACTCGACGTTCCGCTCACCGCACCCGACGGTCTCGAGCGAGCGTGCACGAAGCATCCGGAAATTGCCGAAATCGTGCGACTCGCCACGCGAAGCGAATACGCCGAAGCGCGTTGGAATGCGTCTCCTGCGCTCGATTCACGAAGAGACCGAACTCCGCGACCATTTCGCGTCAACTAGAGGGGAATAAGGTAAAATCGGGGGGTATGGGGGGCCGAGCCTCGCCGCCCCCCCATCGTAAACAAAACCCTCGCTTTGCGCGCGTCCCACGCGCGCAAAGCGAGCGTACAAATTCTGGCCCGGATGCAAGTCTGACAGCATTGTCACGGTGAGCCGATTCCTCTACGATGGTTTTCGGCCATTTCCTTCGCTCGTTTGCATGGCCCGAAGATCGCTTTACGTTTCGTCGTGACATGAGGAGGCAGCCTTTGGTTTGCGTTTTTCGCTCGTCTGCGCTCGTCTTGGCCTCGCTTGCATCGGGTTGCCTCGTGCCGACCCCTCCGATCACGTACGAACCAACGCAATCGCCACCGATCATCGTCGCATCGGGCTTGAGTCCCGATCCCCGCGGAATATTGCTCGTCGGTGGAGACGAAGGCGCGACTGAATTCGGCATTACGGCGTCGATCTTATCGGAAGATGCAGGAGAAGACGTCAAAGTTGCGCTGTACGTGGATTATGGCCTTACCAATGCATTGGGTCAGCCTTTCCGATTCGCTTTACAGACCTTTCCCGAATTGCCACCTGCGACACTGGCCGATGGCCCCCGTCCGCTCGTCGGTGTACGATGGGTCGACGGCGCATTCCCGATTCAACCCGGCTGTCATCGGTTGACCCTCGTCGCGACACACGAATTCGATACGGCGACCGGCTGTCCAAAACATCTCAACGATTCGAGTCAAGTCACGTGGCATTTTCAACAATGCGACGTGGGAGAGTGCCCGGCCGCATTGGAGGATTGCCCGGCCACCGACGCAACCTGTCCCCTCGAGCCATGAGTGAAAACGAGTGTTATGATGTAGCGATGTAACGACGGAGAAGTCCTATGAAACATAGCTTGGCAAAAGTAGCTTTCCATCTCACGGCATTGGTTGCACTTTCCGGCTGCGTGATCCTTGGCGGCGAAGCGGAATCCGTAACGAATACGTGCGCTTCGGATTCCGATTGTGAGGGTGGTGTTTGTGTCGACATCAGCGGCACGCCGGCCTGCGTAACCACGCGCGCCGATCTCCCTGGGCTGATTCTGGAAGTCCAGCCTTCGACGGAAGCACCATACGGCGCGGGCACGTCGTTTTTGATCCCATTCGGTGGAGGCGGCCTCGCCGCAAAGTCGGATTCGGGAATCGTCATCGATCAAGACATCGTTCTTCCGCAGTCGGTGGTGTCACCGATCGAGCTCTACATCGATTACGACTACAAGGGTTGCCCCTTGCCTCCCAGCCGCAAGCTCGCCGCTGATTTCGTTTTCTTTCGCAATTCGATGCACGACGGCCTGCCCGAACACGAAGCCAAAGCGATTTCCTTGGAAACGGAAACGGATTCTTACATCGTCGACTTGCCCCAGGGCGTTTACGACATGCACGTGATTCCGCGCGCGCCCGATGGTTGCGTATCCCCGCCTCCGCCGCCGACGTTTCATCGCGAGCTCGACGTTTCTCAAGGTGGCAAGCTCGACTTGCACCTCACGGCGCCGCCACACGTCATCAGCGGTACCGTGGGTTTTCCCAAGGGGCAAGACTTGACCGGTTGGACCATTCAAGTCGTCGAGCCCAAACGGGGCAAGCCCATTTCCGCGACGCAAACCCTCGAAGTCGAGCCGCTCAATTTGTACGCTTCGTACAGCCTCGAATACTTCTGGAATGGCGCCCCCGATTCATCGCCCGTGCTCCGCCTTCGTCCCCCTCAAGGCGTCAAGGCCCCACGGCTCTTTTGGGAAACCGCAGCGCTGAGTCCCCTCAATCCCAACGCCGAAAACATCGAAGCCAACCTCGTGCTCGTCGACCTCGATGCCGTCGGACGCGACGTGGACGCCTTCGTCGTCGATACGCATGGCCTTCCGGTCGTTTCGACCATCACCTTCAAAAGTCTCGAGCTATCCGGCAATGCTTCGAGCAACGCCCAATACAACATCGTCGTCGATACCGATCAGGATGGGAGATTTTCGACGAAATTGCCCCCTGGCAAGTACAAAGTCATCGCTCATCCGACGTTCGACACCACCAAGGCCGTCACCACGGACGATTGGGAAATCAAGACGAACGATGATTGCATCTGCGGCAAAGGCCTCGTCATTCGCGACAAGTCCACCATTTCGGGCGAGGTTGTCTTGCCAAACGGCGTGCCGCTCGTCGCCGGCGCTGCTAGCGTCTACCCGTCGCGCTCACCCGCGCGCCCGTATCTGTCGAGCCACCTCGTGGCCGACGCTTCGATATCCCAAATTGCTTCCGCATCGCTAGGACCTTCGGGAAACTTTTCGCTCCTCGCCGATCCCGGCCTCGTCGACCTGCTCGTCGTCCCGCCACCAGGCTCGCTTTATCCGTGGCTCATCCGCTCGCAGCTCGATGTTCAGCCCAATGCCGACGGCTCCGAAATGTTCAACCTCCCGTCGCTCGTGCTTGCGTATCCCGCCATCCTGCGCGGCGTCGTTCGAAGCCCTGACAAAGCCATCATCACGAGCGGTACCGTACGGGCCTGGATGCCCGTGACTGCGGTCGGTTTCGATAGCACGGTAGTCATACAGATTGGTGAAACGATGACAGGCGCCGATGGCCGCTTCATCTTGCCGCTGGCCCCTTCGCTCTCGAAATGACCCGTTGATTCCAGCCGCGGCGGCATCGCAAGGTTGCACTGCATTCTTTGCGTCCCGGGGGTATCCGAAAGTCGCCGAGTTGGGATAGGCTGGAGACGTGGCGGAGTCCGACACGGGCGGCAATGACCAGGCGATCGGCTCGCGCGCGGCGCTGCTATTTCAAAGCGACGTACCCATCCACGACGCTTCGAAAATCGATGGGGAATCGCGACGGCAGAGCGACCGCGACCTTGCTGGTGTGCTGCACGAAGTTTCGAACGCGCTCACCGTGGTGCTTGGATGGATCGACCGAGCTCGTGACGAGATCGACGAGGCGCCGTCGGTCGAACATGCGCTCAGCATCGCGGCCGTGCGAGCGCGTCATGCGCGTCAGATCGTTCGACGTGCCATTGGTGCAGACGTTCCCGACGACGCACCGTGTACGGCCGAGGCGCTTTTGCGCGACGCGAGCACGGGATGCGAACCCGAAGCGACGCGAGCAGGTGTAAAGCTGCACATGACGATCGATCCGGCGCTCGGGGATACGCAGCTCCTGGGCGGGTCGATCATCTTGCAAATCCTGACCAACCTGTTGCTCAACGCCATCGCCGTGTCTCCCGCGCAAGGCATGGTTTTTCTCGATGTAACAAGCGACGCGTTGGGACAGGTCGTGTTCGGAGTGGCCGATGAAGGTCCGGGCATACCTGTCGAACGTCGCGCCAACTTGCTCGATGCAGGCGTCACGACGCGCGCTGGTGGAGCGGGCATCGGTTTACGTTACGCAGCGGGGCTTGCGCGCGAGCTTGGGGGTTCGTTGCATTTGGTCAGGGCCGAGCCTGGAGCGCGTTTCGAGCTGCGTTGGCCGAAGCGCGCGAGCTTGATGCCGACGCCACCGCGCTCGAGTCGCCGGCCTGGTGTGGGCTTGTCGGGCAAACGCATCCTCGTCGTCGAAGATGACGATGCGGTCTACGATCTTCTCGACGCAACGCTTGGCAACCGCGGCGCCGAGCTCATGCGCGCACGCACGAGGCCCGAGATCGAAGCGGTTGTCGCGAGCCAACGTTTCGACGCCGTACTATGTGACTTGTCGCCGATTCGCGACGACGTCGTCGGTGCACTTGGAAAAATCCGCGAAGCAAGCGCGCACAGTCGCGTCATCGTCATCTCGGGAAGCTCCAATGTCGTCGCGGGTTTGCCCGCGGAGTGGAACGTGAGCTACGTTCGCAAGCCTTTTGAAATTCATGAGGTTGTGGCAGAAATCACAAAATAGGGGCGGCGAAGCCGTGGAAAAGTGGTTGGTGCCTTGTTATTGGTAATATAATAAACTTTTACATACGTGTTGGTGCCTTTCGCGGTCCGTTTTTTTGAGTGGCCGAAGAAAATTTCTTGACATCCGCCCTGGAGCAACTACTGTCCGCGGCGCCCAACGCGAAGGTGGCGGAATTGGCAGACGCACTAGCTTGAGGTGCTAGCGGGTAACACCGTGGGGGTTCAAGTCCCCCCCTTCGCACCACCCGAATACGGGAACACAACGCGAGCGAAAAGCTCGGAGAACGAGGCCGGCAGCCAAAAGGCGTGCCGGCTTTTTTCATTTTGCCGCGCGGTTCCGCGTCCGCTGTTGGCGCAGGATTTCAGCCATTTCTTCGGTCGGGCGAACTCTTTACGATCGGCTTCCGAGCGCGCTCGCGCTCGACCTCGGACTTCGTACATGAAGGGGTTCACGATGCGCTTACTCCTCGGTTTGTCGGCTGGCACGTTGCTTTCTTTCCTCGGTGGTTCGGCCTTTGCCGCATCTCCAACTGCGGTCCTGGATGTCGGATCGTTCTCGTCGGCGATGATTGCGCCCGGCGCTGATGCCAAGGCCATCGATACGGCGGCTCGGGTTGTCTTGGCGCAGCGCGCGCCTTCGACGAACGCGCTGTCGTTTGGCCCGTCGCACACGGCGTCGCTCCGCGATGGTCGTCGCATCGTCAAGTTGCCGCAGATGCATGCGGGACTTCCCGTCATGAATCGCAGCGCCACGGTCACGTTCGGTCCGGATGGCGTAGCGAACATCGTTGCCGCAAAGCTCGCGGAGGGTCTTCCTTCGGACGTCACGCCGTCGGTGGATGTGGTGACGGCTGCAGCCGCGGCAACGCAGCGCGCGGGCGTCGTTGCCGATCCGAAATCGGCGCAGCTCGTCATCTGGCCGTCGGGCGATGGAGATCGCCTCGCGTGGCACTTCTACACGCCGTCCTTCGGTTTGCCTTATGCCCCGGTGACGGTGGTCGATGCGAAAACGGGCGGCGTCATCGCTCATTACAATGCCGCGGTCAGCCTGCACCAAGCCGAGGTTTTTCCTTCCAACCCGGTCAAGTCGCCTCAGTTGACGAGCGTAAAACTACCGCTTCCCGACGGAGCCACCATGCTCACGGACGAGCTCGTCACGGCCAAGAACTGCATCGACACGAAAATGACGAAGCAGCTCATGATTCCGGGCGTGCCGATTCCGCTCAACATTCACGTCTGCGAATTGCAACAGAAGGCCATTGCCGACGCGGTAACCCTCGATTTCGGCGACAAACCCGCCGCAGACACCGCGCCCGAGGATGCCTTCGCCGAGCTGCACATTTATCATCACACGCGCGCGGCGTACGATTACTTCCGGGCATTCGATCCCAGCTTCAAGGTGCAGGACGGCCCCATCGACGCCGTGGCGAACCTCATGCTTCCCGCGGGAATCATGGAAGGCGATATTGCGAAAGCGGGTGATCCGAACGTTCCGTTCGAGCCATTCCAAAATGCGTTTTTCGCGCCTGCTTCACCTGGTGGAGGTTTCTCGCTGCAATCGATTTTCGGCATCACGGGTGCCGCGATGATGTTCGGCCAGGGTCCGAACAAGGATTACGCCTACGACGCGGACGTCATTTACCACGAGTTCACGCACGCTGCGGTCAACGCAACCGTGGCGTTCGTCGGTACGGCTCACCGTGACAAGTATGGCATCAGCATGTCGCCTGGCGCCATGAACGAAGGCATTTCCGATTATTTCGCCGCCGCCATCACGGGCGATCCAGACGTCGGCGAATACGCGGTTTTGGACTACGACCCCTCCGGCAAGGCCATTCGAAGCCTCGCCGGCCCGGACGCCTGTCCGTCGCACATTGGCGGCCAAGTCCATAACGACGCGCCGCTCTTTTCCGCGGGCCTATGGGACCTGCGGATAACGTTGCCCCCGGCCAGTCAATCCGATCTCGACCTTGCGGTCTATGCAGCCATGGTTGCCGCGCCTTCGGGCGACCTCGGTTATGAAGACTTCGCCAAACTCATCGTGGCGGAAGTCCAAAAGGCCCCAGCGCTCGGTAGCGCGATTGCCACGCAGCTCGAAGCGGCATTCACGGCACGAGGCATCTTGCCCGAATGCGCTCGCATTCTCGATTACAAGGGCGAAGTGATGCAGGGGCCGCTCCCCGTTGGCGCTGGTGTTAGCGTGTGGTGGGGTCTCAGCAAATCGGCAGCGAGCCTGGGTAACAATTCGCTTGGATATGCGCCCGGCATCATTCAGGTGCGCGTGCCCATACCCGACAACACGGAATCGGTGACGGTGGATTTCCGCGGCCGAACGGTCAGCAGCCAGGGCGGGCTGGGCGGTCCCATGGGCGACTTTACGCCGAGCGTGCTCGTGCGCGTGTCGGAAGAACCCATTACGTTCACGTATTCGCCCTTCGCCACGACCCCCGATGTCGTGAAGATCGACCCCGAATCAGGTGGCGAAGACAATCAAGGCTTCACCATGTATTCGGCCAAAGCCGACATCATGCCCGGCGCGAAGGTGGCCTACGTCATGATCGTCAATACGGCCGATGCCGAAGGCGCGTTTACCGACCTCGCCTTCACCATGACGCAATCGGCAGGCGTCGGTGGTGCCGGCGGACAAGCTGGCGCCGGCGTCGGCGGCGGTGGCGGAAGCGGCGCGAACCCCATAGGACCCGTCATTTCCGACGACAGCTCCTGCGGATGCGTCGTTCCCGGCTCTTCCAATGCTCCGATCGGCTTCTCGCTCGCGTCTCTCGCCGCGCTCGGTTTGCTCTTCGGACGCCGCCGCCGAAGCTGAAATAGGTTTGTCACGGCAATTCCAACAGCGCCCTCGCTTCGTCGAGATTCCCCACCACCGCATCCGCCAATAGCTCGAATCCCGCGGGGTCGACCTCCGGCACCGCGATCACCTTCATGCCCGCAGCGCGCGCAGCTTTCGCCCCATTTCGCGAATCCTCGATGGCCAAACATTCTGGTGGCGACACCCCGAGCAGATCGGCCGCACGCAAATACACGTCGGGAAACGGTTTGGCATGAGCAACCTCCCTCCCAGACACCGTGACATCGAAATAATCCCGCAAATCAAAATGCTTTAGAATTGCGTCGATGAGCATCCGAGCCGAAGACGATGCGAGCCCCACCGGCAGCCGCCCGCGAACGTCATTCAATATCGCCATGGCAAACGGCTTCAGCGACAAACCATCCACGCGCGAGACGAAGTGATTTTCTATCTCCGCAACGTCTGTCGCTTCGTCCACTTCGAAGCCGCCTTTTCGACCCATGACGTGCACGACCTGGCCAATCCCCATGCCCGTGCATTCGAGCGCCATTTCGTGCGTCCACACGCCGCCGCGCGATGCGGCGAACGCAATTTCGACTTCGTGCCACAATGGTTCTGAATCCACGAGCAGGCCGTCCATGTCGAAGACCAGCGCGTGCGGGGTAAAACGCATCACGACAAACTTGGCGTTCCAGAACGAAAGGTCAATACGGATTCGTATCGTCGAGCGTTCTTTGGCCAGGCGACGGCGGTTTGGCGGTATCCGTAGGCGCGACGGGAGCGGCGCCGCCGCTGAGCGGAGCGAGCTGGAGCGTAATCGACGTATCCTTCGAGAAAAGCACGATTTCGCCCGCCGATTTGAATCCGCGCGCTTCAGCGTGCACGCGATGTCCCATGCCGTCCATGGGAACTTTGCCGGTCCATGGATTGGTTGGAATACGAGCCCCATCGACGAAAATGGTGGCCGTCTGCGGAACTGCCGTAATTTGCAGCTCCATCATTGCCTGCGCCGGCGCGGCGCTGGCACTTGCTGCCGGCAGCACTGGAGCAGCCGAGGGCGCTTGCGTGGGGACCGCAGCAGGCTTCGTTTCTCCCGGCGGAACTGCACCCGGTTTCGGCGTTTCGCCTTGGGGCTGCGTTGCCTGCACGTTTGGCGTTTGCCCATTTTGACGATGACCCAAAATGACGAACGTGCCAATGCCTGCTGCAATGCATCCGGCCGCGAGAATCGCATAAAATGAAAGTGACCGCGGCGTGCGCATGTCCGGAACGGTTTGCGACGCGACCATACTCCGCGTTTCATTCGATAGAGGCGCCGCTGTGGTATTCGCATCCGTTTCCCCCAACAGCGCGGACTTGTCGATCTTCACGGTCATTTCCAGACCAATACGCGGCAAGCCCGAGCGCAAGCTGATGGGAGCACGCGAATCCACCGAAACCGGCCCGTCCGTCTCTTCGCGCAGCTTCGCAATCTGACGCTCGATCAATTTCCGCATCTGCGCGCGTTTTTCCCCGAACAATTGATGCATGTATTTCGAGATGTCTTCGCTCGTCACGCGAATCTTCGACGAACGCAGATAATCCTCGATATCGGCACACATGGCGAGAGCGGTCGGATAACGATCGGCAGGGCTGCTCGCCAACGACTTTTCGACGATTTTCGTGAGTTGCCCCGCGGGAATCAATTTCCTTACTTCATCGAGCCTTTCGATGTTCCCCGAATTCAATTGGTCGAGGATCTCGAGGTCCGGCATGCCTTCCCAAAATCGCTTTCCGCTCAGCGCTTCGGCCAAGACCAAGCCCATTGCAAAAACATCCGCCCGCCTGTCGACCGGCTCGAGCCGCACCTGCTCGGGCGACATGTAGCTGATTTTGCCTTTGACCATGCCAGCAGCGGTCTGCACCATGTGACTCGCTGCTTTGGCAATGCCAAAATCCAACACCTTCGTATGCCCGTCGAACGTCACGAAAACATTGTGCGGGCTCACGTCGCGATGCACGATGTTCAGCGGTTTGCCATCGTAATTGTTCAATTCGTGCGCGTAATGAAGCCCCATCAATGCTTCAGCAATGACCTTCAAAAGTACGCCGGGAGGTGCAGGCGTGTTCTTCGCCTTCGAAAGCATTCGATTGAATGGCGCACCATCGAGATACTCCATCACCATGAAAAAATCTTGGCCGTCCTCGCACACTTCGAGCGTCGAAACGACGTTCGGATGATTGAGCTGCGCCGCAAGCCGCGCTTCGTCGAGAAACATCTCGACGATGCCTTGCTCCTCCGCACGATCGGGCCGAAGACGCTTCAGCACCTGCAGCTTGTTGAAACCCCCAACACCGGACGCGACTGCCAAATACACGTCCGCCATGCCGCCTTGCCCAAGACTGGCAATCAGCCTGAACTTCCCAACACTGAGCGGTTGGCCGGACGGAGGTGCAGTTTCGGACATATTGGTTTCGTATATTCCTAGTCTCGCTTGCCGATCCGGCAGCGAGCGATTCATGCAGATAAAAAGCCGGTAGTGATGATCGCTTGATGCGCCTTCGAAAGCAAGTTTATTTCATGCTCGACATTTGCTTCGAGCGTCAATCAAAGACCGACCCACTGAACAAGAACGCTGGATCCAGTCGGCGCGCGTTCAGGCAGCAAAGACGCGTTCGAGGAGAATTTCGGGCCGCGCGCCGTGCAAAACATCGCACAACGCACGAAATGTGGTGGCCTGAACGCGCCGCTCCTCCGCAAATCGCACAATACGCGGTATCAGCGGCACCGCCTCGATCCGTAGCTGCGCCCGCGAAAGCGCCTCATCCAGCGATACCCCCTGCGCAAGTGCCTTGCCCAACACGACTTCCGGCCGATCGTCGAGCGCAATCGATGCCAACAGATCCCCATAACCACCGAGGCCCAGCATCGTTCGCTCTTCACCTCCCGCTGCAACCATGATTCGCGCCGCTTCATCGACGCTCCGCGAGATGAGCGCCGCCACGAGCCCCGGGCCCGCCCCCGCTTCCTCGACAAACCCTACCCCTATCGACAAGCACCCCACAAGCGCCGACGCCCATTCCAAACCCTTTAGATCCGGCGTCGACCAAACCCGCAAATGCGGGCTCTGAAAACTCTTCGTCACCGCAGCAACCACTTCGGGATATCGCGACCCGATCATCATCGCCGAAGGTCGCGCCCGAAGCAGCTCCGCCGCTTGCACCGGCCCTCCAAGCGCGCCGATTCGACGCACCGCCGTCTCATCCCGCACGATGTCACTCACCGTCTCGAGACGTTCCGTGCCAAACCCGCGAATGCCATGCACCACGAGGTGCTGGCCCGTCAAATGATCCCCGAGCGCTGCGAGGACCGGACGAACCACCGACGATGGCACGGCCAAAATGACGAGCGGCGCTTTCGCCACCGCCGCATAATCGACCGTCATGGCCACGCCCTCGTCCTGCCGATCCTGATCGCGCCGCGTATGCAGCACGACGGACGATCCCGCGCGCCGAGCCGCTTTCGCGAGCGCCCTGCCCCACGGCCCGCCCCCTACGACACCGACGTTCGGATTCGTCACGACGCACCTCCCGCACTGTCGCTCTCGAACGACGGCGGCCTCGCCGGCGGCATGCCCGGCGGCGCAATCACGTCCCACGCCATGCCATGCGCCGCCAGTCGGTTTTGATAATAAAACAGAAGGTTTGGATCGACGATCGCAATGCCGTCGTGACGCGACTGCAAGACCGGCTGCGCGTGATATCCCGCAAATGCCGCAAGCGCTCGCTCGACCATGTCCCCACCCGACGCACGCTTGAGAAAATCACTCATCACGATCTTTCCCCGTTTGTCCAATTCGACCAAGCGATCGCGAAGACGAACCACGTCCGCCGCAAGATCGTCGCGAGGCACCACCACGGCGTCACGCTGACGCAACACCACGAACAAATCCGACACGTGCGCCGCACGCCTCAGACGCTCGAAACTCGCCGCCGCCACGACGTGCGTCGACATGATCACCGTGTTCGTCAGGTACGACTTGCAGATCTCGTCCGCAAGCTCGCGCGTGTACTGCGCGTCACGCACGGGATCCATCGTCACGTTTCCGCCCGTGTCCCGCACGTAGGTCGACGGATCCACTTCGCGCCCCCGTTTGTCGAAGCTACGCCCTGCTTCGTCGACCCGATTGCCAAAAGGATCAATCGGCGATCCGAAGCGGATCACGACCGATCCTTGCATGTCGAAGAGCTTGCGAATGAATGCCGCAACGCGCCCTATCCGCGTCGACTCGTCGTCCTCGATGATGAATCGACCCTTGCCCGCCTCCGCCAAAAAGTCCGCGATCAACGTTTCAGCTTCGAGCGTGATCAAGTAGTTGATCGTCGCGGGCACGAAGTAAATGCGCCGCTCGCGACCCTCGAGCAGCGTCCGCGCGTACGCTTCGATGGCCGTTCCCATGAGCCCGAGCTTCAATCGCCGTTCGACCCCGCCCGAGCGCGATCGCGTGCCTCCCGGGAAAAACAGCGAATGGTACCCCCGCTCGAGCAGCACCGACGAGTACGTTTTCAGGATGTCCTTGTATAGAAAGTGCTTCACGCGCCGGTCCACGCGGTACGCGCCGAGGTTACGCATGAAGTACGAAAGCACGGGATTCGTGAAGAGGTTTTTCCCTGCACCATAGGTCGCCGGCGGCAAACCTGCGCGTTCCAGCGCATAACCGAAGACGATGGAATCCATGTTCGAAAGGTGCGTCGGGACATACACCGCCGTGCCTCGTCGAGACAGCTCGCGCAGCTCCGCGATCGGCCCTTCGACGCGGACTTTGTCGTCGAGCGCCTCGAGGCTCACGAGCTTCTGCGGATTGCCAGCGAGGCGCACGAGCGTCCGGGGCGCGAGCAAGTACGTGACGATCGGCGGCAAAAGTTTTGTCGAGACGCTGTAGACGCGCTCGTCGAAGTTGCCTGCGATGTCCCACGCGATCTGCTCGACGACGTGCGAAAGTTTGTCGCGGCGTTCTCCGTCGGCCATGCGCGACAGGGTCCGCGCGATCTTCTGCCACTCGGCAAACTCTTTGCGTTCCTCGGGGTTGCGACTCGTTTCGAGCCGTTTGACCTCGTGATACGCCGCATCGTTCAGCGCGAGCAGCGGATCTTTGGTCGTCAAAACGACGCGCGACACGACCGCGCGCACGATGTCTTCGCGTGCGGCGTTGAACCCGAAGATCGGAGCGTCATGGAGCATGATTCCGAGGTGTAGAGAATTTTCGGCAAGGGCGCTATCATATCGAGATGGGGTTTGGAGCGAAAAGCGCCGAAGACGACCCGACGCCCCACAGGTTCGAGATGCGCATCGGCAAGGAAAACACCCGCCCAGTCCTTGGTTTGCTTCTGTTCGGGTCGCTCGCCGCCTGCTCGTCGCCGCCCGCGCCCGCAGATCCCACGCCAACGATGCCGGTTGCATCAGCAACCTCGCTCCACACGCAAGTAGCCGCATCGACTCCGCCGCCAAGCGTCTCGGCGGCGGCGCCTGCGCCCGAAGTTCCGCCCACGACGCAAACGCTGCCATCCGTGCCAAAGGCAACGGCGACGAGGATTTTGTTTGCTGAAGGCGTGCCTGCGGGGACGTGCGAAAACGCGGACGAAAAAACTGCGATTCGGTGTTTGATTGAAAGGCGATATGAAGGCGAGGCCAAGGC
This sequence comes from Polyangiaceae bacterium, assembly GCA_016715885.1. NCBI lineage: Bacteria > Pseudomonadati > Myxococcota > Polyangiales > Polyangiaceae > Polyangiaceae bacterium. Next base: position 116,122 of record JADJXL010000005.1, on the reverse strand, counting down.
GAAGGCGCTCGCTCTTTCGCTTTTCGACAGCTCGGGGCACGTGGCCGGCGTCGAGGGCGAATACATGATGGATGGCGGGTATCGTGGGACCATCCGCATCGTTCCCGAATGGCCATTTGGCAAATACGAAAAACACCTGAAGTGGGTGGTCGCATCGGCGGACGATTTTAATGTATTTTTTGACAAACTTGGCGACAAAACCGGAAAGCCTTTTCGTTATCGGCATCGCGCCATTGCATTCAAGTTCATGCGGAGCGTCAATCGGACGACGCCGTCGGCGTATGCATCGGAATGGAGCATTGGGTACAACGTATCCGGATCGCTGCATGCTTCGGTGGATGCGGTGCGAGAAACTCTATTTCATGAAATTTTTCATTTGAACGATTCCGAGCATGCCGTCGGATCGATGAATTGGTCGGCGAAAGCGCTGGGAGCGATTCACGAGGCGATTTTGGTGAAATGCGGCACGCGCATTGCCTGTCTCACGCCTTATGCACCGATGCCGACGATGGTACGAGGCGGAACGTATTATGCTTTTCAGCCGAACAATGGCCAAGCGGTGCACGAATACGGAGCGGAGCTCGGGACTCGGTATTATCGTGAGCATCGGGCGATCTTTCGCGGGGAAAAGCTCGCGGGCCGCGCATTCAAGTGCGGGCCGAAAGAAAATGCCGAGGCTTGGAAGTTGATTGTCGACGAATTTTTTGGCGGCGTGGATTTGGTGCCCGTGTGCTAGAGGGACTCCGCCAACTCGTAACAGGAAAGCTTGGGGAGCTGATTGATTTCTCGGCGCGTGCGGCGCGGGCCCCGCTGTTCGAGCCGCCGAAGGCAGCGAGTTCGGGGTGCCGCATGTGCCGAGAAATCAAGCAGCTCCCGAAGCTCAACCTACGCAGATGTCGTCACGGTAGCGGCGAGACGCCGATGACCGCCTTGTGAAAATGCAAAAATGCTCCGAACACGACGAGCGACACGAGAATGCGAATGGCGCCGATTTCAGCGAACGCTTTGCCCACGTTCCCGCGGGCAAACGGCACGAGCGACGTTTTTTCCACGAATGGCGTCCATGCATCTCCGAGTGTCACGCGACGCCGGCTGTCGATGTGCATCATGCCTAGAATGGCGAGCATTGTTATCCCTGCAAAAAGAATGAGCGACGCGATGTCACCATTGGCCGCGATATGCGCAAAGCCCCAAAGCGCAAACGACCAGAGCATGGGATGGCGGGTAATGCGCAGGATCCCTCGAGGCTCGAATGCGACGGTTTTTTCCATCCCGGCCATCGTAGGGCTCTTCGTCGATACGCTGCACACGAAAAACAAGAGCGCAATGGGCATGACCGCGAGGGGAATCCAACGTGTCCACGGAGGCGCTCGGAACAGCTCGACATACGGCGCCGCTCGGTACGACATTTCCATCCAGATGGCGCTCGCAATCGCCAATATCGAATAGATCGTCTGGAACCACTTGACGCCAATGCGCCGTTCGAAAATTCCTCGCACCGGAATGCTCGATAGCACCAAGTGTCCCAAGACAAACAGGAGGGTCGACGCCACGAGCGCGCCGATGCTGCCCCGCGGCTTCTCTTCGGGCGTCGCCGACCCGCTCAATTTCACGATCGCCGACGCAAGGTGCCGCGCTTCGTCCGGCGTAATGGGCAAACCCGGCATGGCCCCCGGAACGTAACCTTGCACGATATCGTGATTCGGCTGGAGAACGCTCCGGCGAATGTATTCCTCGTCCGCTATGATTTCGCGAGGTTTTTCCGAAGTAATGACCTGTCGCTTCTTCCCCACGATCCCAATGAGGGTCGGCCCCTGCTTCGCCGTGCCGTCGAAAGAATGGCACACGGCGCATCCACGCTCGAAAAAGAGCTTCTTGCCTACCTCGGGATCTCCATCCGCCAGCGCGCTGGAAGACGCGGCGAGCACGACCGAGAACGTAGCGAAAGAAAGAAGGCGCTGAGCAACCACGGCCGCACGCTACGCCAGAAGCTTGCTCCGGGCAAGTTCGATCGTCAGCCTGCAACCAGGTCCGGGAAAATCCGGTCCTGCATTCGCTTGCAGTACGCTACCAGATTCGGCTGCTCACGACCGAAACGCGCAAGCTGCGTGTCCAGTGGGACGTTGATGACATTGGCAACCACCGCGTACGCGGTCGCGTCCACGCCCGAGGGTTTGTCTCCAAAGAAAAATGGTTTGTCACCAAGGAACGTCGACACGGCTTCAAGGTCCGCTTTCATGATCTGAATCACTTCTTCGCTCGTGTGCCGACCGAGCCCGTGGCCATGATAACCCGCGAGAATTGTTTGCTTGAACCCAGCAATGATGTCCTCGTGTTGCTCGATCGGAGCGCCGATCGTGATCATGGGCCGAATGAGCTCTCGATAAACGGCCCAACCGGGCTCGTACACATAACGATCATGGACCGTGATCCAATACGTGTTTTCCGTCAGCATCCGCGAGAATGCTGTCGAAATCGCTCGTTCGGTTGGCGTCAGACGAGCATCCGGATCGACGTTTCGCGTCCTCCGCAAGTAGTCGATGATCAGGGTGGAATCCCCCATGATCATTCCATTTTCTTCGATGTAGGGAATTTTTCCTTTTGGAATCGGATAATTCACCGGATCCATGACCCGCGCTTCATAGGATACATCCATCATTCGCATCCATGTTTCGAGCCGCATGCAGGGGGGACTGATGCTGGGCAACCCCCAAACGCGCGGCAATTGAAATAGTTTGATCATTCTATGCTCCTTTGTGTACGTCGATCCAATGAAGGTATTTCCAACCCCCACGCCCTCGCTTCTTCGAATGCGCGCGCACGCGTGGGTACATTCTCCAAAAACGATCGGCGCAGCTCGGAATCGCCGATTGCGTCGGCGCGCGCAAGAAGTTCGGCAATGAGTCGCCCCATCACCTCCTTCGCATCAGTCACGCGACCCGATGCAAAAAGCGCTTCCGCCCAAAGCAACGCGAGCGTGTCTTGACGCACGCCAGCGGTGCCTCCAGCCGCGTCACAGGCCGCTCGAGCATCTTCCGCCAATTGCACGGCTTCATCGGCTCGCCTTTGACGAAGACGAATTTCGCCGAGCAGCGACAAAATCGACGGACGGAACGACAACGCAATTTTCGCCGGATCCCCCAGGGCTCCCAAGTCGCGTTCGGCACCCTCGAAGTCACCTTGCAATATTTTTGCCTCGACGATCGTGAGCGTCGCGTTCATCCCGATCACGCGGCTGTTTCGCTCGGCTGCACTCGATTGAATCACTGCCGCCAATCGCTGTGCATCGTCCAGCCGCCGTGTTTCCAGCAAGAGACGCGACTTGCAATGCGCCGCCAGATCCCAGGGCATCGATCCCATCGGAGCGTCGGCGAGCGCGCGATCGAGCATGGCCTCGGCCGCACCATGCGCACCCAACAGCAGGTAATCAAGGCCCACGTGGCCGCGCGCGGTGGTGAGGAGATTACGATCAGCGACCGTCTCGAGATGGGCCACGCTCGCAAGGTCGTGAACGAGCGCTCGCCAAGGTTCTTTTTCGACAAACCTAGACCAAAATGCCTGCGCAGATTCCCACCACGCCGTCGCATACGAATCCGCCGGACACGCCGGGCCGATGACTTCCGCCATCCGGTTCAGGTATCCTCGCGCTTCTTCCGTGGCACCATGAAGGACGAGGAGCGTAATCGCTTGGGCATAGGCCCGCGACGCCGTTCCCATGGCATCACTTGGCGGAACGAACTCGTTCAATGACGGACCCAAACGCCGAATGATCTCCAGATTGTTCGTCATGAGCGCTCCGCCCAATGCGCAGCCGAGCGCGTGGCAATAGGTCGATGTGCCAAGCGTCGCCTTTTGCAGCGCCCGGTCGGCGCACTCGATGCCCCGCTTGTATTCGCCGTCGGAGAGGAACGAGTCGGCCATAATGGCCCACAAGGCCGCTTCTGTTTCACCTGTCGCACCGCTAGCCATGCCCCGCTCGGCACGTTCGCGCGCGGCATGCGAATCTCCACCATGGAAAGCCTGGCGCGCAGCTCGCAAATAATGACCCACGGCGCGCCCAGGTTCGCCTCCGCGCGCAAAATGCTCGGCCAATATCATCGGATCCTGCTCGCCATTCGATTCGAGCCATTCGGCAGCCAGTTTGTGCCCGAGCGTGCGATCGCGATCCGTGAGCATGGCATATGCCGCTTGCTGAATGAGCGCTTGGCGAAATGTCAGCTCTTCATTCGCTGCGAGTCGGCTACCAGGTTTACGTGCGAGAAACTCGCGATTGACGAGCTCGTCGAGGAGCGCGCTGAGCGACGTGCTCGTGAGAGCTTGATCGATCAATGCCGCAATCCCTTCGGGTCGAAACCTTCGCCCATAAATGCTGGCCGCTCGCAGAAGCAGCCGCGACGACGCCGGAAGCGCCATGATTCGAGCTTCCACCATCCCGGCAATGGTGTCCGGCAAATCTTCGGAATGCCCTTCGGCCACCGCGCGCGATAACTCCTGAATGAACAGCGCATTCCCATCGGCACGCTCCACGATGGCATCCATTCGTGACGGATCCACACCATCGCCCAAAATGGCACGCACGAGACTTTCGGCGCCCTTGCGAGACAACCGACCGAGCCTGAGCGAATGAAACATTCGACCCTGCCACAATCCGGGAAAAACGTCGTGCACTTCCAATCGTCCAAGGCCGAGCACGACGAGCGGCAAGTCGCCAAGTTCTCGCAATGCCGCATTGACCAGGCGCATCGATGGCGTATCCCCCCAATGTAAATCTTCGAGCACGAGCAACACGGGTGATGCCGATGCCTTGACACGCATGAAATCGACGAACGCTTGCTGAATGCCATCGGCCATGATCGATGCATTTTGCCGCGCTGCATGCAGCCGCGGATGGTCATCGTCTGGAAATGGGACGCCCAGCATTTCACCCAAAAACGCCGCCACGCGCACACGCGCTCCAGCGCCACACGCCTCCGCCGCCTTCAACAATTGCTGCCGTTGTTCTTCGTGCGGCAACGACGATTCGATGTTCAGCGCCGCACGTAATGCCCCACCCACGAGACCAAACGCGGAGCTCACCCCCAGCCAATCCCCTCGGCCGGAAATGACGAACAAATCACGACCATTTTCCTGCAATCGATCCATGAGCTCGAGACGCAAACGCGACTTCCCCATGCCCGCCGACGCCGAAACCAAAATGGCACGCGCCGACGACTCCTCGAACCCTTCTTCGGCAAAATCGAGCAGCGATCGCAAATCCCGCTCACGACCTACACACGGAATGGGCTTGCCCAGCACCATCCGCCCCACGTCTTCCTGCACCCGCTCCTGCCGAAGAAGCGGCTGCATTCCTTCTTCCACGATGACGAACCGATCACCCAGCAATGACCGTGTCGTGTCGTCAATCAAAATGCCCGACCCAAACCGCCCCATCGAACCTATCTCGGACGTCGTATGCACCAATTCCGACGTGCGATCGATGAGCTCACCGACGTGCAAACGATCACGCCGGCTGCTGCGCCCAGTATAAAGTGCCACGATTTCGGACGGCACGAGCTCTTTGATACGCAATGCACAACGCGCCGCAATCGTCACCTGATCACCCGCATTGCCGAGCCCTTCGAACATCGCCATCACGCCCACACCTGCGAGAGGTTCCACCGTCGCTTTGAATGGTTTTACCGTGCGCCGCACGATCTCCAAAACATCCAGCGGCGGCATTTGTTTCGTCGCACCATCCTTCTCGAGCGAATTGATTGCAGGCAAAATGGCCACCAGCGACACGAGCCGGCTCTCGTCCGTCGTCATCAATGACGTAGCCGTGGAAACGAGAAGCGCATCACTTTGCTCGTGTAATGCAATCTGCTCGAGCGCTCGCATCACCTCGGATGCATCAGCAGGGCGCTCTTCGGGACCTTTCGACAACATCTTCACGAGCAACGCATCGAGATCCTCGGGCAATTCTGGACAAATCTCCCGCGGCCTGCGCACTTCCTCGAAAAGCACCTTCGCCAGCACGGCCATCAGGTGCCCACCCGTGAATGCCGCTTGTCCCGTGATACATTCGTAAAGGACGCATCCAAGAGAAAATACGTCGGCCCGCGCATCCACTCGCCCACGTTCTCCTCGAGCTTGCTCGGGCGCCATGTATCCAGGCGTGCCCAATACGCTGCCCGTTTGCGTCATCATCGAATGGCCATGCACCCGCGCAATGCCAAAATCGAGGACTTTCACCTGATCGACGGCTCGATCCACAAGGAAAATATTGCTCGGCTTGATATCGCGATGTACCACCCCCCGAAGGTGCGCGGCTCCCAGCGCATGCGATATTCGCAGCCCCAATGCAATCGCTTCCGAGAGCTTCATTCGCTCACGGCGCAGGCTTTCACCAAGCTCCTCACCTTCGAGCCATTCCATCACCAGATACGGCTCGCCGGACGAAGCCAACCCGTGCGCGACATAACGCACGATGTGAGGATGATCGAGCCCTGCAAGTACGCGAGCTTCATGGCCAAAACGCGCAATCGTATTGTCGCTGCCGTCGCGTAAAACCTTCAGCGCAACAAGTCGATCCGTATGACGATCACGCGCTCGATATACGGTGCTCATGCCGCCAATGCCGGCACACGCTTGCACCTCGAACCGATTGTCGACCACGCCTCCCTCGAGCATCGCGGCGCGCAGTGTGATGCACGTTCATGCGTATGCCAAATCAATCACCCAATCCGCTCGCGGAGTAGCACGGATGCCACGCGCTTGGGTTCGGCGGATCGCTCGAATGGCGCCCCCGAAGCCTCGAGCGCCGTCACCGCATCTGCCGCAAAACGCATCGCAGAAACGCCATCGGCCGCCGATGCAACGGGCGCCGCTCCTTCGCGGATTGTCTTTCCAAACGCCCGCAAGAGCCGCTCCAAATCCCCACCTCGCGGCGGCGTACGCGTTCGCTTGCCGCCTGCGTCCGCAACTTCCACCGCGTCCACGCCTGCGCCTCGCACCCACGAGAGTACGCGACCGTCTGCGAGACGTATACGCACTTCGAGCGCATCCGAAGGCTCGGTAAGCAACAGCTCGATCGACACGCTCGGCGCCATCGATCCCGCTCCGCGCGCTCGCACGGTGACGCGCTCCGGTCGCCCTCCACCTCGCGCCGACGCTCGACGAATGACGAGCGGCTCGCCTGCAATCACGCGCGCAAGATCCCCAAGATGAATGAAAAGCTCGTAAAATGCCGTGCGCGACCACGCGTGAAGGCTCGCGGGCGAATGCGGCGTCGCTCGATGAAAAACCTCGACCTCGACCGGCTTGTCCGCTCCCGTGCGTTCGCCCAGAAGCGAAAGCAGCTCCTCTACACCGCCCGCCGCGCGAAGCTGCTGCGCAACGGTGATCAAGCCGTTCGCTTGTGTACCAAGCGATTCTGCTTCGGCAATCGACAACGCCAGCGGTTTTTCCACGAGGCAGGGCAATCCCTTTTCCATTGCGCTACGCGCGATCTCCGCATGATGCCGCGTACCACACGCGACGATCACCGCGTCGACGGCGCCTCGTGAAAGGACCTCGTCGAGCGTTCGAGCGCGCGCGACATCAGCCGGGATCTCGGGCAAGTCCTTGTCCGGTGCGTGAGGCGACACGACCGCTGCCAGGACAAACCCTTCCAAACGCCGTAGGGTCGAGACAAACGCGAGCGCGCGCGGACCCGTACCCACGAGCGCCACGCGCAAGGGAGGAGCTTCGGATGGTGCCGTCACGACGGGCAATTGCACGCGCGCGGGAGGCAAAGCGGGAAGCGCGATTTCGTTACTTCGAGGCACTCGGCCGTCGCTGAAACGAAGCTCGTCGATGCGATCGGTTCCGGGGCGAAAGCGCGCGATCCGTGCATCGGCGAAAGCTCGCTCGGGCGTGATCTTGTCGCCCGGCACCGCACGTAGCTCGCCCGTTCCATGAAGCGCTGCGTACGGCTTCCACACGCCGGTGCACACGAGATCAAAGCGACATTCCGCGCACACCGGGCCTTTTTGCTTTTGCGGAGCGTCTTCGGTGAGCGCTCCGCTGAGCGACACGAGCACGTCGCTCCAGTACATGAATTCCTCGAGCTGACAGGGCGGAACGCCTTGCCGCGATCCAACGACGACTTCGATGCCGAGCTCGCTTGCACGGGCGATCGCGCGCTTCAGGTACGGCATCACGTCGCGATAACGCGGGACGAGGTCTCCCAGGCGTTCGAGGGCCTTGTACTGAGGTGTTACGTACGCAAACGAAATGCCGATCTTCGTACCGAACTCGCCGTGCAGCCATTCGACGAAGCGCACGAGGTGCCGAAAATTGTGCCCGGAAACGACATGGTTCACGTCGATGCGCAGGTGATCGTGACGAACGAAGTGCCGCAAGGCCGCGACGGTGCGCGCGTGATCGCCCATCTTTCGCGTTTCGAGCCGCGCAAGCGATTCCTCGTGGCCATGAAGCGACACGAACACGTTCGTGAGACCCGCTGAAACGAGCGCATCGACCTTCTCGCGTTTGTCGAGCAAAACAGCGTTCGTAACGAGCTCGATCGCGTTCACGCCCATGCGTTTGGCGACGGAGACGTAATCGACGAGGTGCCGGGAAAGCGTGGGTTCGCCGCCGCTGAACGAGATCTGTTCGACGCCCGTACGAGCGAGCCGCGCGATGCGGCGCATCATACGACCGGGGTTGTCTTCGACGTTGTGCGAAGTCTCGTTGGCGCTGCAGAACCAACAATCCTGGTTGCAGTGCACGGTCGGTCGCAGCACGACGAAAAAAGCCGATTTCGCGGCATTTTTGCGCTGCTCGTCCCAACGGTCGCGACGCGGCGACATCGGCGCGCGAGAAAGCGGGGACAAACCTTGGCTGCCGTGCGTGGACAGAACGAGGCTCGTCGTGCCAGGACAAACGCGTTCCGCGGCGCACGAGGAGCAGATGGGCGCGAGCGACGATGTCGATCGGCGGGGCATGGGGCGGCCTCCGCGGTCGGCGAAGAGTCGCTCAGGAACGGTGACGGATCCGTCGTCGCCCACGGACGCGACGGCGCAGAGCGGGATGCCGTCGCGTTCGGTCAACGTAATGTCGATTTGCCGTTCACGGGCAACGCGAATCGCTTCGAGCAGCGCTCTGCGCACGACATCCCAGCGCGGCGGCGCAAGCTCGCGCGGAACGCGCCCATCCACGGATCGCATCGCATCCGGCGCATAAAGACGCGCTCGACGCGCCGCAGGGACGATGCCGTGCAGAAGCTGGATCATCGCCGCGAGGTTTTGCAGCGAAGGGTCGAGCACGGGCAGCTCGAAACGAATGTCCAGGCCGGCCCCTGCGAGGTTACGCAGGCCCGCGAGTGCTGCTGCGTGGGCGCCTCGAACGCGCGCGATCGCGTCGTGCACGGCTGCGCGTTCGCTCGCGAGGAAGAAGACGACGCCATCGATGCCGGTGGCTCGAAGCTGTTCGGCCCGAGCTGCGGAGGAAAAACCGACGCCGTTTGTCCGGACGAGCACGTGATGCCAACCGGCGTCGCGCGCGGTGCGTACGGTTTCGGCGAGTGCTACGTGCGAGGCGGCTTCCCCGCGCAGTTCGAGCACGCCGCCGCCGCGATGAAGCTCGCGCTGAATGGCAGCCGGCGCGGGGACTTTTGCGCGGCAATCGCAGACGGGGCACGCGAGGTTGCAGCCGGCGGCGAGGAGCAGACTCGTATCGGTCGTGCCGGCGCGAGAGGTCATGCGAGGGCCATTGTTCACGCGCCCGGGCAGCGGATGCAAGGCTTGCTGTGCTGGGGGTAGGCTGTGTCGTATGGCGCACGACGATGATCGGCTAAGGCGGCGGCCGCGCGTGGACCGATAAAACGATGGAGTTACGTCGTACCAATTCGTTTGCATCACAATCGAATGCGCCGCACAGGTTTCACGAAGCATTCGCGGAAATTGACCATTGGCGTGGATATGCTCGAGGCAAGAGGGCGTTCGTATGTTTGGCCGAGTGACGCGTAGGAGAGAGATAGAATCGTTTGAATTGGCGAGAACGGCGGCATGGCTTGGGGGTTGACACGACGGTCCGCGTCGGTAAGGTTGCCAGCGGCAAGATCCATTGCGTACGTGCACCCGTCTGAGACACATCGCCCAGTTGAATGGATAGATCGACCATGAACATCAACGTAAGCATCATCGATCAGCACGTTCGCGGGCTCGTACAGCGCTTGCAGCCTCGTATTGAGGAAGTGCTCGAGTCCAACCTGGACGAGACAAAGGCTCGGTCTGTCGCATTCGTCGTCTTGTGCGTCAAGACGCTGCTCGAGCTGAACGATGATGAGGCGCTCGAGTGTTTGATGGAGGGGGGCAATGATTTCGGGATAGATGCCATGGATCTATCCGATATTGTTGAAGGCGAATTTACAGTCACCTTATTTCAAGGCAAATACAAGCATCAGAACCTCGAGGGCAATTCCCATTTCGAGGAGACTGGCATCATCAAGGCAGTGCAAGCTGTTCGCTATTTGTTCGATCCCAGCGCTGATCTACATGTAAATCCCAGGCTGAAGGCTCGGATCGAGGAGATCCGCTCGCTGATCGTCGATGGGCTGATTCCGCGCGTGCGCTTCATTCTGTGCAACAACGGGCTGTCTTGGAAGCGGCCCGAAGCACAAGCAATCATCGACAGGGAGAACTTTCCACCGGAGCGGGTTCAATTCGAGCATGCGAATCACGACACACTCGTCCGAATACTTCAAGCGACACAACCGGTCAAAGATACGATTCAGTTTGCGGGTCGGTCCGTCGTGGAGGACTTCAACTTCAGCCGCGTATTTCTCGGCAAGGTAGCCGTAACTGAAATCTATCGCCTCATGGAATCTCATGGCGATCGACTTCTAGAGCGTAATATTCGGCGATATTTGGGACTCATGGGGAACCGTGTGAACATCGGTATCCACCAAACGTTGATCAATCCACAGGAGCGCCCGAATTTTTTCTTTTACAACAATGGCATCACGCTCATTTGCCAGAAGTTCGATTACAATGCCTTGCAGAAGGAAAATTATAACGTTCGCGTCGAAGGCCTACAGATCATCAATGGCGGTCAAACATGTAAAACGATCCACGCCGCGCTGAGCAACTCAATGGACCAGACGAATTTGGACTCCGCATTCGTGCTCGTGCGACTGTACCAGGTGGGCGGGGAAGACGCCACGAACCTCGTCCGCACGATTACCTATGCTACGAATAGCCAAAACCCTGTTGATCTGCGTGATCTACGTTCAAATGATCCCATTCAGAAAAACCTCGAGCTGGCCATTCAGCAGTTGGGTTATGATTACCGTCGACAGCGTGGCGACGCAGCTCCTCGGCCCACGGAAATTACGAGCGGAAGCGCCGCAGAGGCTGTGCTTTCGGTTTGGCGAAAACGTCCGCAGCAAGCCAAGTATTCGTCGAGCGAACACTTCGGCAAGCTTTATGATGAAATCTTCAGCAAAGACTTGAATGGGGCGCAGACGGTCATCGCGGTGCTACTGTTCCGCATCGCGGAGAACCGGCGCAAACGTCCGGTGCAAGGGGCGCCGGAGCTCGTTCGATATGCCTCCTGCTTCGCAGCAATGCTCATGGGGCAAGCGTTGCTAGCAGATCTGGGCATCACGCTGGACAAGCTCGATCACCGGGTCTTCGACAAAGCAAGGTCGCTTGTGGAGAAGAAGGGGGAAGAGTATTATGTCAAAGCCATTCAACAGCTCGAAGATGCCATCAAACAGCTCTACGGTAACCAACCCGTAAGCCTGCAACGGCTAGCAGCAACCTTCCGCCGCGGCGATCTCATGCAATACCTTCCCAAAGGCAATTGATACCCGCACGATGAGCGGTGCGCACATGCCCGGTGCAAGGCGTCTCCCAATGCTCGGCATGCAAAATTTGTCCTCGAACGCCCTGGCACGAAAGCCGCACAAGGCAGCGCCCATGCCGAGTTCTCGTGCAGATCAGTTGTGGTTGGTCACACAGCTACGCATGTTCCATCCATGATCATTCCCGACTGTTCACCGTCTCCAGCGGCCGTGGCATTCCATTATGATGAGCTCGACATCGCGTATCGGCGCATTTGGGGAGAGCATGTCCACCATGGCTATTGGGAAACTGGCCGCGAAAGTCCGTCCGAAGCGACGGACGCGCTCGTGCACCTGGTCGCCGAGCGACTGAGCCCCAAACCTGGACAAAATCTCTGCGATATTGGTTGTGGCTATGGAGCGACCGCCGCTCATTTCGTAAAGCATCACGGCGTGCAGGTCACCGGATTTACCCTTTCATCGGCACAAGCGAAGCTTGCTCAGGCTCGGGGCTTGGCCGATTTCACGTGTCTCGAGCGCGATTTTTTCGACAATGGCATGGCCGATGCCAGCTTCGACCATGCCTATGCAATCGAGAGCTCCGAGCACATGGCCGACAAGGGGGGCTTTTTTGCCGAGGTATCGCGGGTGCTGCGGCCTGGAGGACGTCTCGTCGTCTGCGCGTGGTTGGAAGGCGAAAATCTTCGCCAATGGCAAGTGCAGCACCTACTCGAAAAAATCTGCAGCGAAGGGCAACTGCCCAGCATGGGGAGCCGGGCCGATTACGAAGCGCTCGCTGCCGCGGCTGGACTCGAGGCTTGCAGCTATTTGGATATCAGCAGCAAAGTTCGCCGAACCTGGTCCATTTGCATGTATCGGTTCGCGGGAAAGCTTCTGACGGACAAGGCGATCCGCAGGTTGGCCTCGAGCTCTGCCACCCGCAATCGCAGCTTCATCTACAGCCTGCCGCGTTTGATCGTTGCGCTACGAACAGGCGCGATGCGTTACGGCGTTTTCGTTTGGGAGAAGCCCTCCGATTGACGGGCGGTCTTCGAGTACGAGGGACAATTGACCTGCACGAAAAGCAGAGCTGCCAGTGATTACATCGAGCTCGGTGCTGCTTCTTGCGCTTGCTTGGCCTTTTTCTTGGGCTTGTTCGTCATCGCCTCGCCGACGAACGTGAATGCATGTCCGACTTCGGGATTGATACGCGCCAATGCTTTCGCGACGGCGTAGGCATCCAAGACCATTTTCCATGCGGCGTGTTCGGCGAGCAATCGAGCGTCGGTGAGCGGTCGGAGTTTTTCTTCGAGCTTTGCGCGCAAGGCGTTTTCGCGAGCGGCAGCTTTTTTGGCAGATTCAATGGCCCGGAGCAGCTTGGGGGGCGACATACCGGCCACCTTGAACGTCGGGCGACCCTTCCATGTGGCAGCGAAACGTTCCGCAATCTCGGTGAAGCCGTCGATCGGTTTGATGAGGCGTAGTTTTTCGTCGGCGGAGAGCAATTTGGAGGGAGTTTTTTTCGCCGCGCTGCGCGACGATGAGGTTTTCGAAGCCTTGGACGACTTCGCGGATGCCTTTTGCGTTTGCTTTGGAGCCTTTTGTTTGGTCTTGGCCATGGTCACCTCCAGCGACGCATCCGTCGCGTGGTGACTTTCGTTGTGCGGCACGAAAAATCGTTCAAATTTTTTGAAAGCGCACCAGGTCGATTTTATAACCATTGAAAAATACTCAGTTTTTTCGAGGTCATTCGTGACCCCCTGGGATGGGGGGGTCCAATGGCACTCGTGAAGGGGTCGGCAGGCACTGGAAGCACCCCGGAGGGCACTCGTGGAGGGGTGAGGAGGCATCTGAGGAGCGGTCCATCGGGGTGAAATGGGGGGTGATAAGCTCCGATTGAAGGGGGTCGTGGGCATCAGAAAATGCTGGTCATGGCAACAAATTCAACCTAAAGTAAATATTCTGTGTGGCCAGATGAGCCATGATGCAATGAAGCAGGAGGCATGAACATGAAGTCTATCCTATTGGGCGAACCATTGGGAGCCGGTCGTGAATGGCGGTTCGCAATGGGGCTCGTGCTGTTGACGATGCTGGGGGGCTGTGGTTCCGATGGGATCGGTGAAATGGGGGCTGGTGGAGCCGGCGGGATCGGCGGTCATAGCGGCGCGGTTCACGTCGACGAAGGCGATGACCCTCGGAATTGGGGGTCATTGGAAGAAGGGGCGGCATATGCATTGCAGCCGTCGCCGGCCAATGCGCAGGCGTGTTCGACGGGCGGGGAATGCGCGAGTGGATTTTGCGTCGACGGGGTATGTTGTGACAGCGCGTGCACGGGGACGTGTCAAGCGTGCACGGCGGCGAAAAAGGGAAGCGGCGACGACGGGACGTGTGGAACGATTGCGCTCTATGGCGATCCGGACAATGAATGCGCAGCGGGCTCGTGTGACGGCGCAGGCGCGTGCAAGCTTTACAATGGCAATGCGTGCGGAGCGGCGGGCGAATGCTTGTCGGGGCATTGCGTGGATGGGTTCTGCTGTGGGAATGCGTGCGACGGGACGTGTCGAGCGTGTTCGATCGAAAAACGGGGCGGTGGATACAATGGGCAATGCGGGCCGATTGCGGCAGGAGGCGACCCCGACAACGAATGTAGCGGCGGCTCGTGCAATGGCGCGTCGGCATGTGAAATGGCCGGCAGCGGGACGACGTGCAGCCTGAGCTCCGGAATGCGCTACGGGCTTTTGCGTCGATGGATTCTGCTGTGACACGGCATGTACGGGGACATGTGAAGCGTGTTCGGCGGCGAAAAAGGGCAGCGGCGCCGATGGCACATGCGGACCCATTGCAGCAAACGTCGACCCGGACAATGAATGCGCCGACGGGAATTGCAACGGCTCGGGCGGATGCATCAGGTACAACGGCGCGGCGTGCACGACGGGAGCCGAGTGCATGTCGACGTATTGCGTCGATGGATTCTGCTGTGGAAATGCATGTACGGGGACCTGCTCTTCGTGTTCGGCGGCGAAGAAGGGCGGCGGATTCAATGGGCAATGCGGGCTCATTGCAGCGAACACGGACCCGGACGACGAATGTGCGGCCGGTGAATGCAATGGATCGGGCGCATGCACGGCTTCGATGCTACTACCCAACGGGAGCGCATGCAGCGCAGGGGCAGAATGCGTGTCGGGCCAATGCATCGACGGATTCTGTTGCGACAGCGCCTGCACGGGCACGTGTGAAGCGTGTTCAGCGGCGAAAAAGGGCAGCGGCGACAATGGCGTATGCGGGCTGATTGCGAGCAGCACGGACCCGGACAATGAATGCGCGGCTGGCGTGTGTAATGGTACGGGCGGGTGCATCAAGTACAATGGCGCGGCGTGCACGGAGTCAGCCGAATGCATATCGAGCTATTGCGTGGATGGGTTCTGCTGTGGCAATGCGTGCACGGGGACCTGCTTTGCGTGCTCGGCGGCCAAGCGGGGCGGCGGGTTCAATGGACAATGCGGGCCGATTGCTGCGAACACCGATCCGGACGACGAATGCGCGGCGAGTGAATGCAATGGGTCCGGCACGTGCTCGACGCCGGCGCTGCTGCCGAACGGGAGCGCGTGCAGCGCGGGTGCAGAATGCGCGTCGGGCCATTGCGCGGATGGGTTCTGCTGCGATTTGGCATGCACCGGGACGTGCCTGGCGTGTTCGGCGGCCAAGAAAGGCAGCGGGGCGGATGGAGTTTGCGGCTTCATTGCGGCAGGAACCAATCCGGATGGCGAATGCGTGAGCGGCACATGCGACGGAGGCGGCAGTTGTAGCAGCAGTGGGCCGTGCACCGGGACGATTTCGCTATCCGGACCGCCCTTGATTCCCACGGGCGGCTCCGTCGCGGCGGCCGATCTGAACGGCGATGGAATCATTGATTTTGCCGTCGCGAAGGCGGCGAATAGCGTGAGCGTGCTGCTGGGCAATGGCAACGGTACCTATGGCGCCGCGGTCGATTATCCTGTGGCTCCCGCCCCCAAATCGGTCATTACAGCAGACATGAATGGCGACGGAAAACTCGACCTCGTCGTCATGGATGCAAGCGGTAGCAGCAATGGCGTGAGCGTGGTGCTCAACAACGGCGACGGTACGTTTGGCCTCGAGCTTGATCACTCCTTTGGCTCCATAGCTCCTCAGGCGGTCACTGCGGCCGACATGAATGGCGACGGCAAGGTCGATCTTGCGCTCCCCATGGCAAACAACACCGTGAGCATCCTGCTCAATACGGGCGCTGGCACCTTCTATGCCCATCTCTCGTATGCTACGGGCACGAGTCCCAAGGCAATTGCGGCGGCGGATTTGAACGCCGATGGCCATATGGACCTCGTCGTTCCGAACTCCGGCACCAACACCGTGAGCGTGTTCATCAACAACGGCAATGGCACTGTCGCCCCCAAAGTCGATTACATCGGGGGGAGTAACCGCAGATCGGTCGTGATGGCGGATATGAATGGCGACGGCAAGCCCGACATCGTCATCGGAGGTGGCGTATTGTTCAACAATGGCGACGGCACCTTTGCCGCATACCTGTCGACCCCTACGCTTTCGCTCACGGATTGGGTCGTAGCGGGTGATATGAACGGCGATGGCAAAACCGATTTCGCCGTCATACAACCCAGCTACACCAGCGTGTGGGTATATCTCAACAACGGCAATGGGACTGCCTTCAGCAGAACCACGTACACCACACCGACGAGTCCAGGTTCGATCGCAATGGCGGATCTGAACGGCAATGGTGCGCTCGACCTCGCCGTCTCCACGGGTGGAGGCATGAGCATGCTCTTCAACAACGGCAATGGTGCATTCGCGGAGAATCTCGATTACGCCACGGGCGCTGTTCCCTATTCGGTGGCTACGGCGGACTTCAACGGCGATGGCACGCAAGACCTCGCGGTCGCGAATGGAAGCGGCGCCAGCGTGAGCGTACTCTTCAACAATGGCAACGACACGTTCGCCCCCAAGGTGGATTATTCCGCAGGCTCGGCCCCTCGTTCAATCGTTTCAGCGGACGTGAATGGCGATGGTCACAGCGACCTTGCCGTTGCGAACTACACCAGCAACGACGTGACCGTGCACATCAACAATGGCGACGGCACGTTTGCGCCGAAGGTTGCTTATCGCACGGGTCCTTACCCCAATCCATTGGGCACCAATTCGGTGGCGGCCGCGGATTTCAATGGCGACGGCGCCATTGATCTCGCCGCTGCCAACAACCAAGGCTTCCCAGTGGGTACGGTGGCTGTCTTGCTCAACAACGGCGATGGGACCTTTGCAACAGCGGTCACTTATGGCGCCGGGATCAATCCCGCATCGGTTGCGGCGGCAGACTTCAATGGTGACGGCAAACCGGATCTCGCCGTGACGAACGAGGGCAGCCACACGATAAGCGTCTTCATCAACAACGGCAATGGCACCTTCGCCACGAAAGTCGATTATGCCACGGATGGTTATAATCGTTTTCCCATATCGATCGTGGCGGCCAATGTGGACGGCAACAACAAGCCAGACCTTGTCGTAGCGCACCGAGATGGCGGCGTGGTCGTGTTCCTCAACAATGGCAATGGGACATTCGCCCCCAAGGTCGCTTATGAAAACGGGACTGCGTACTACTCAGTCGCATTGGCGGATATGGACGGCGATGGCAATCGTGACATCGTGGCGACGAATCGGGACCGCAACACGTTGAGCGTGCTGCGCAACATCAACGGCAATGGGACATTTGCGCCGAGGGTCGACTATGCCACGGGCGGGCAGCCGAGGTCGGTCGCTGCGGCGGACTTGAATGGCGATGGCAAGCCGGACCTTGCCGTCGTGAACGAGAAAGACAACACCGTGCGGGTGATGCTGAACGCCTGCATTCCCTGACCACGCATTGCCCTCCAATACGATCGAAATCCCGGCACGCCTCACCCCCTAACCCCCTCTCCCCCCCCCTCCCCCCCGCGGGGGGAAAAGAAGCTCGTCAGAGCGCCATTCCCAGCCCAAAGCCCATGTAATCGCCTGGCCGCATGCGTACTCGCTCGAGGTCCTTGTTGCCATCGATGCGCGTGTAATCGAATGAAACGTACACATTGGTCGCGCCGGTGATTTTGCGCCTCCCGCTCGGCTGCTGCCCCACACGAATGAAGAGCATACCGCGTATGCGGTGCTCGCCGAATCCCGGATCTTCCAGGTCATCCCCGCGGCCGCCGAAAACGTTGCTGCCATATCGAGGGATCCAACGATACGTCACTTCCATGTCGGCTCGATCGGGGATGAGCGTAAAGGCAATGCGCGGCTTTGCGTAACCAAAACCGTGCGCGTTGAAACCCGCGCCGAGCGCCAAGCTGGCTCGAAAATGGCGGAACGAAATCGGCTGCATGACGATACCCGCGCTTCCCCCAATGCCGCCAAAGTACGACTTGAAGACGGGGAACCCGAACGTGAAGTCGAGCTCCAGGCCACCGACGGAGCCGAATAATGTGGGCAGCGGCAAAAGCGAAGCGCTCACTTGAAAGAGGCCGCTCCCCGAAATCGGGGGGTTTTGCGCATCCTCTTCGAAATCGATGACGGAGCCAGGCAAATACACGATTCCCATGCCGACGATGTGATTCGTGCCAAGCCCTTTGATGTATTCGACATAATCGTCCGCGTCGAACGTTGCCTTGACGGACTCGGCGTAAATGTCCTCCGCGTAAGCCTCGGTGGGAGCAAGCGACAAGGCGGCGAGCGCGCCGAGCGTGGTGCAGATCGTGAGAATGGGGCGCATGTTAGAACCTCCCGCCGAGCGACGCGACATAACCGAATTGACCGTCCCAGGGGCGCACGGTCTCCACGCCGACCGTGGCGGCGAGGCGCCATATCGTGGCGGTGACGGAAATGGTGAGCGGCGTCGGGCGGACGCGATCGATGCGCAGGATGCGGCCATCGACGTTGCGCGTGTCGTAACTATCGTCGTCCTCGCCAATCATCTCGAAGACGCGGCCATTGAGATCGATTGCAGCCTGTGCAACGAACGGACCCCAGGGGACGAGGATTCTGAGCGGAACGCCAATGTATGCTTCCTCGACGAGGATATCTTTGCCAGGAACGATTGCATTGACATCCCCGAAACCAAAACCAGCCTCGAAGACGAAGTGTTTGCCGCTGTAGGCCGTGAGCAAAAAATTCAATCGATATCCGCGCGCGTCGCCATACCCCGAACCGAACCAATCACGTGTATAAATGTCGAGCTCGAATGATTGCTGGCGATACGCGGCGATGCCCGCGACAGCCTTTTCGGTGGCTTCGGCAGCGCGCTGCCGTCCAGCGCCATCGCGATAGGTGGCGGTGCGCGTTTCCGTGGTGACGACTTCCCTTTGCCCGCTCGCGTTGGTGCGCGTATGCGACGACCGGGTAACGCTGGTGGAATCCGGTAATGCGACGGCAGCAGCGCCGATTAGGCCCACGAGGCCGCCGATGACGAGGCCCGAAACGAATCCACCACGCTCGGTGAGCCGATACCCCGTGGCCATGGGATTGCCTTGGCCAAGCGAGGATCCGTAAAGTCCGCCGCCACCTCGAACGATGGCGCCAAGCGTATAATTCGGCCAGCGCAGGCCCACGTAGGCGGTCGATTGCAGCTTGAATGGCGAGAGCTTCTCTCGCGGGGCGGACGCCATCACGGGAGGCTTCGGCGCAATCGGCTCGGGAGTCGCCGGTGGAGGCGTGGCGGGCGCCGGCGACTCGGTGGCGGGCTCCGGCGGAGGCGTGACGGGCGCTGGCGATTCCACCGCGGGCGCCGGCGTAGGCGTGACGGGCGACTTCGAGGATTCCGAGGGTGTTTTCGAGGACTCCGAAAGCGTCGGCACTGGTCCAGCCAAGCTTTGTTCTGCCGATGCGGCCACCATGACCGTCGCACAGAACGCGGTCGCAGCCCATCGAAACACCGAAAAGCGCAGCCTCATTGGCTTTCGCCGCACATGACTCATAAACGAAACGCTATAGCAGAGGAGCACGCAGCATGTACATATTTTTCATCATGAAATGCGCGTGTCGCGCACCGTTCGCTCGTCGCTTACAAGCGATCATTCACGAAGGGTCATTCACAAGGAAAATCGCAAGCGCATTGGACGCGAATACTACATGAAAATGCGCGCGAGCATCCTGGGCGACGGGGCCACGGCGTAATTTGAACAACTCGAAAGCTGCCAACCTCGTTCGTGGAGGTTGCCCGGACAACTTTAGCGCTATTTGTCAGAAATTTGGTAGTACCAAGAAAAAGTGGTACGCCCTTGGGTGATGTGGCTTGTACAACCGAGACTAGGCGCGCACCGCTCTTTGGAGGTAATCTGTAGAGCCAAGAAAGACGCCGGCAGCGATCATCGTCGAAAGCGTCGGGCCCCTCCCGGCATCGAAGAGGAACCGCGATGCTGTGGGCTGTCCTGAGCATTTTCATTGGGGCGCTGCTGGCGCCGCCCGTCCACCGGTTGCTCGGCCGCCCGGCTGTCTGGCTCTTCGCAGCCCTGCCCCTCGGCGTGCTCGCTTCTGCAATGCCGCACGTCCCGAGGCTGCTCGCCGGGCAAGCCCATCAGGCGTCGCTACCGTGGATCCCCTCGCTCGGTGTCGAGCTCGCCGTCCGCTTGGATGCGCTTTCGCTCGTGTTCCTCGCGCTCATCTGCGGCATTGGCGCGCTCATTTTCATTTATGCAAGCAAGTATCTCGAATCGGATCCGCGACTCGGACGGTTTTACGCGTACCTGCTCCTGTTCACCGGCTCCATGGTCGGCCTCGTCCTCGCCGATGACATCTTGTTCCTCTTCGTATGCTGGGAGCTCACCAGCATCAGCTCGTTTCTCCTCATTGCTTGGGACCACGAACGACTCGACGCGCGCAAAGCTGCGCTGACCGCGCTGCTCGTCACCGGCGGCGGCGGCCTCGCCATGCTCGCAGGCTTCGTCCTCCTCACGCTCGCCACCGGCGAAACGCTCATCTCCCGCTTTTCGGGCGACGTCGTCCGCGGAAGCCCCCTTTACCTGCCCATTCTATTCTGTGTCCTCGCCGGCGCGTTCACCAAGTCCGCGCAGTTGCCCTTTTCCTTTTGGCTACCTCGCGCGATGGAAGCCCCCACGCCCGTCAGCGCGTACCTGCATTCGGCCACCATGGTCAAAGCCGGCGTTTATCTCCTCGCACGCCTGCATCCCACGCTGGGCGAAACCCGCGAATGGACCACCGTCGTCACCACCATCGGCGCGATAACCATGGTCGCCGGCGCCGTCCTCGCCGTCACGCAAAAAGACCTCAAACGAATCCTCGCCCAGTCGACCGTCTGCGTCCTCGGCCTCCTCACCATGCTCCTCGGCATCGGCACCCAGGCCGCCATTTCTGCCGCTGTCGTGTACCTGATCGCACATTCACTCTACAAGGGCGCGCTCTTCATGACCGCGGGCACCTTGGACCATGAAACCGGCACCCGCGACGTCACCCGCCTGCGCGGCCTTGCGCGCCTCATGCCCATCACCGCCACCGCCGCCGTCATCGCCGCCATCTCCAACGCCGGCGCACCCCCGCTGCTCGGCTTCCTGTCGAAAGAGCTCTTCTACGGCGCTCTCCTCGCATCACCCTGGATGACCGGCCCCCTCGTCGTCGCCGCCGTCTCCGCCAGCGCCCTCCTCGTCGTCGTCAGCGTCGTCGTCGCCTATCGCCCCTTCTTCGGTGGTTCCCCGACCGCGCCGCAGCTCCCCCACGAGGCACCCCCATCCTTGTGGCTCGGCCCCGCCCTCCTCGCCGCCGCGAGCCTCCTCTTCGGCCTCGCACCGCACCTGCTCGGTAGCCTCCCCAGCGCCGCGGCAACCGCCATCCTCGGCCGCCCCGCCCCGCTCGAGCTCCACCTTTGGCACGGCTTCACCCCCGTGCTCGCCCTCAGCGCCGCCACCCTCCTCGCCGGCCTCGCCCTCTTCCGATTCCTCTCCGGCCGCGTAGACCGCCTTTCTGACACGGCCACGCGTCTCGCAGCCTGGGGCCCTGCGCGTTTGTACGACGCCGCCTTCGCGGGCCTCATGCGCTTCGCCGAATGGCAAACCAAACGCCTCCAGACCGGCCACTTGCGCCATTACCTGCTCGTCACCGTTCTCACGACCGTCGTCCTCGTCGGCGTCCCATTGCGCCAGAGCCTTCCTTTTTCGATTTCCACCGACGGCATCGAGTTTCCCGATCTCGTCCTCGCCGGCGTCATTCTGGCAACCGTGGCCATGACGATGCGCACGCTCTCACGCCTCGCCGTCGTCGCCGCGCTCGGCGCCATTGGCATTTCGGTCATGCTCATTTACGTCATTTTCAGCGCCCTCGATCTCGCGCTCACGCAGATCATGGTCGAGGCGCTCACGGTCGTCATCTTCGTCCTCGTCCTGCACCACTTACCGCGCTTCGTCAGGCGGTCCTCGGCGCGCGTCTGGATGCCCGATGCCATTATCTCCCTGATCTTTGGCGCGACGGTCGCCCTTTTGATCATCATGACGTCGACGCTCTCCCCGGAGCCTACCCTCAGCGAATACTTCGTCGCCAAAGGTTACCCCGAAGCCCACGGGCGCAACATCGTCAACGTCATCCTCGTCGATTTTCGTGCAATCGATACGCTCGGCGAAACGACCGTCCTGTGCGTCGCCGGAATCGGCGTATACGCCCTCCTCCAGTCCCGCACCCGGAAGGGAACCTGAATCATGCCCTCGGTCATTCTGCGTGCGACCACGCCGGTCCTGATTCTGCTTTTGATCATCGTCTCGATTTACGCGCTTTTTCGCGGGCACAACGAGCCTGGAGGTGGCTTCGTCGGCGGGCTCCTCATTGCCTCCGCGTTTTCGCTGCACGTCCTCGCCCACGATGTCCCCTCGACACGGCGACTGCTCCGCATTGCGCCCCATACCCTCCTGGGAATCGGCCTTTCGACCATTCTCTTTTCGGGCATCATTGGCCTCTGTGCAGACGGCGCCTTTTTGGAGGGTATGTGGACGACCGTCCCCATTCCGGGGCTCGGCACCGTCGAACTGGGCACTCCCGTGCTCTTCGACCTCGGCGTGTATATCGGCGTCATGGGCATGGTGCTCATGATCATTTTTTTGACCGCGGAGATGAATCCATGACGCTGCTTCTCGCCATCATCGTAGGCAGCCTTTATGCCTCGGGGCTCTTTATGATGCTTCGCCGCAGCATCGTGAAGCTCGCGTTTGGCTTGGTGCTTCTCGGTCACGGGACCAACCTACTCCTTCTCACGGTCGCCGGCGTCGTCCGCGGCCGTCCGCCGCTCATTCCCAAAGGCGGAGCGGCCCTCGATGCACCGCCAGCCGATCCGGTCGCTCAAGCGCTGATCCTCACGGCGATCGTCATCAGCTTTGCGGTCATCGCATTCACCATCGTCCTCCTTCATCGCGTGCATCGCACCATGGGCAGCGACGATATCGACTCTCTCGAATCGGAATCGGCCGACGCATGAGGGTGCTCCTCGTCCTGCCCGTCCTCGTCCCCATGGCCACCGCGGCCCTCTCGCTCCTTGCCTACCGGCGCGAGCGGACGCAGCGCGCGCTCGGCCTCGTCGGCAGCATCGTGCAGCTCGTCGTTGGCGTCTTCTTGCTCCGAGCCGTGCACCGATTCGGCATTCAATCGACCCAGCTCGGCGCTTGGCCCGCGCCGTACGGAATCACCTTCGTCGTCGACCTTTTCTCGGCCCTCATGGTCTTGTTATCGGGGACCATTGCGTTCGTCACATCCATTTATTCATTCGGGAACATCGACCGCGACCGGCAAGCGCACGGGTTTTACCCGCTCATGCACGTCCTCCTCATGGGGACCAACGGCGTATTCATCACCGGCGACATTTTCAATATGTACGTCTGGTTCGAAGTCACGCTCATTGCGTCCTTCGTGCTCTTGGTGCTCGGCAATGAACGGCCGCAAATGCAGGGCGCCATCAAATACGTCGCGATGAATCTCATTTCGAGTGCCTTTTTCCTCACCGGCATTGGCATTCTTTATGGCTCCGTCCACGCCCTCAACATGGCCGACATTTCGTTGAAGCTCCCGAGCCTCGATGCGCCCATACGCATGACCCTCGCGATGATCTTCCTCGTCGCGTTCGGCATCAAAGCTGCCGTTTTCCCCCTCTTTTTCTGGCTCCCGGATTCGTATCACACGCCTCCCGTCACGGTCACGGCGCTCTTCGCGGGCCTCTTGACCAAGGTCGGCGTCTACGCCCTCATCCGCGTTTTCACCCTCATTTTCCGAGGCGACGGCACATCGACCTACGCACTCATCCTCGGCATTGCGGCATTCACCATGATGGTCGGCGTCCTCGGCGCCGTCTCCCATCGCGAAGTCCGCCGGATCCTCGCGTTTCACAGCGTCAGCCAGGTCGGCTACATGGTCATGGGCCTCGGCCTCTTCACGATGTCCTCCCTTGCGGGCGCCATTTTCTTCGTATTGCACCACGCCATCATCAAATCGAACCTCTTTCTCATCAGCGGCCTCATGACCCCCCATGGCAAAGACGTTCGGCTCGACCTTCAAGGCGGCCTGCTCGCGCGCAAACCTGCCCTCGCCGTATGCTTCATTCTCACCGCTTTGTCCCTCGCCGGCTTGCCCCCCTTATCGGGATTCTGGGCCAAACTCGGTTTGGTCCGCGCCGGCCTCGAAGTCGGCTCGACGGGCGCCGCAATCGTCGTCGCCACGAGCCTTGCGGTCGGTCTGATCACGCTCATTTCCATGACCAAAATCTGGAACGAGGCATTCTGGAAGCCCGCGCCTACCGCTGAAAATACGGCTCCGAATGCGAATCCCGAACGACCTCGCGCGCTTTTGTACGTGCCGGTCGTCCTCATGACAGCGCTCGGGTTTGCGATTGGAATGGTGCCCGAGCCGCTCCTCAGCGTCGTCCAGCGGGCTGCCGCGCAGCTTGCCGATCCGACCGAATACGTGCACACCGTGCTGGGGGAAGGTACCCCTCGATGAGAGCTTTCGTCCTCAATCTATTCCTCGCGTTCGTCTGGGTCACGCTGACGGGTCGAGCGACCGCGAGTGCCGCTGCCGTCGGCTTTGTTCTCGGGTATTTCCTGCTCCTCTGGCTCCGGCGCCTGATTGGCCCGACGACGTATTTCGAGAAGGTGCCCACGGTCCTGTCGTTCGTGGTCTTTTATGCAAAAGAAATGCTTCGGGCAAACCTCAGGGTTGCCCGGGATGTATTGTCGAAGAGGCGACAGAGCCGTCCGGGCATCATCGCGGTCCCCTTGGATTTGGCGACCGATCTAGAAATCACGACGCTCGTGATTCTCCTTGCGCTGACGCCTGGTACTTTTGGCCTCGACATTTCGAGCGACCGTCGAATTCTCTTCATTCATGCGATGTTCGTGGAGAGCGCCGACGCGCTTCGAGCGACCATCAAGAACGAATTCGAACGCCGCGTGAGGGAGCTATACCGATGACCCCGCTTTTGTTGGTTGCGATTGCCACCGTGACGCTCGCATTCGTCGTTGCGCTCATTCGCTTGTTGATTGGACCGAGTCTGCCCGACCGCGTGGTTGCCATGGACCTCATGGCGACGGTCGGCAGCGGGGGCATTGCTCTGTACGCGATGGTGACCGATCATAGCGTTCTTTTGGATGCGGTGATGGTCCTGTCGCTCATTTTTTTCCTCGGCACGATTGCATTTGCTTTTTATCTCGAGAGGCTTGGGGAGACGCCATGATCAGCGATATCATCGAGGGCGCGCTTCTGGTCATTGGCAGCATTTTCATTTTGCTCGCGGCGGTGGGCATTTTGCGCATGCCGGATCTTTTTACGCGTCTTCAAGTCACATCGAAGGCATCGGTCTTCGGCATGACGTGCATTCTTTCCGCGGCGGCGCTTCATTTCGATGCGCCGGCCGTCACCGCGCGAGCCGTCATCATCATTGCATTCGTGGTGCTGACGATACCTGTCGCGACGCATTTGCTGGCGCGCGCCGGATACACGACCAACGTGCCCCTCTCGCCGGAGACCGTGGTAAACGAGCTCGCGGGGCATTACGATCCGACGACGCATACGCTCGCGGGGCCCGAGCCGCGGACGCGCACGTTCGAGCTATCGCCGCGGGCAGTCGTCCTTGGCAAGCGTATCGTCGAGCTTGGTTTGCCGCCGGGGGTGCTCATCCGCGTCATTCACCGTCACGGTGGGGCGATCGTACCTCGAGGGCAAACCATTCTCGAAGCGGGCGATAGGCTGGAAGTGCTCGCCGAGCCGTCGGAGTTCGTCCACGTGCGCGAGATATTCGAGGCGCAGGTTGAAAAGGCGGATGCGGAGGATTCGGATGAGGAGGGTCCGGTGTAATGAAGGGGTGGCCCGTCACGCGGGCTTGGACGTCCACGCGTTCGGCTGCGCTTCGGGGGGCGGGTCCGAATCCCACGCGAGAATGAAGTCCTGGCCTTTGTTCAGGAGCAACATCGAGGGGTCCGAGCGGAATGGTGACGTAGTACGGATTGGGGAAACCTTGCGGTGCCGAGGCTGCTCGTAGTGGGGTGCCCGGGACCGAGCCGTTCTGACGCTCACTTGCTTCGTGGAGTTGCCGAGCCCGAGACCAAACCGTGAGCGGCACAGCATCAGAGTTTTGCTGGGGTCCTAAACCAGTCCGCCCCCCCCCGGCCCCCATCCGGTCCCGCTTCGCGCTGCGGCGCATCACCATGCGCGGCGCACGTCGTCGGGGATGATGGCATCATAAGGCCGATTGCGCGCTCTGAGAAACGCGTTGCCCCACTGGATCAGAGCATTGATGTCGGCCGGACGCGTGCAGTGCACGACCTCCGCCAAGGCCCGATCAAAACAGAGGTACTGGAGAAGCGACCAGAGATCGGTGAGGGGGTTCACCCCGGGATCATCGTTCCGGTAGTCTGCGTAGGCGACCGCATCCCAACCCGACAAGGGCTCTTGCTCTGCCGCTTCAACCCGCTCTTCGCTCCCATCGACTTCGCTCTTGAAACGCATGGCGATCTCGACGAGCTTTCGAGCGGTGTCGCCGGGGATTCCATAGACCGACGTGAGTGTGCTCGGATCTTCCTCCGCCATGCAATAAAGCAGGCTGCGCCATGTATTGTGCCACGGGGCCTCCTTGTAGGCCGTGAGCACAGGCCCCGTAAGCCATCTCGCCACGCATTCCGTGTCTTGCGTCCCGGCCGTCTCGGCGAGCGTGCGAAAACAGGTCTTGGCGAGCTCTTCGATGGAGACCGTCTCATCGAGTTCGTCGGGCGCGTCGGGGTCGGCGGCCCATCTTGCACGGTTCGCAGCGTCAATGGCGTATTGGACGCGGAGTACACCGCGTACCGCGGATTTGACCGCTTCGCCGTTCGAAAGAGTGAGCCCAACATCTGGCCAGAAGCGCTCGAACCGGTCGAGGCTTAGCCACAGACTACCTTTGAACCATGTCCAGTTTTCTTTGTCGTCGCGTAGATTCAGCGGGAAATCGATCATGGGTTGTCTCTCCGTCGCATCAAGTGAGCCAAGCTGAAGCCAACCTGTCAATCGGAGCGCTTCTTGTCTTTGGGAACGACGACGGAAACTCCCGGCTTTGGCGAGAGTGGCTGCGGTTTGGGCTCTAGGGGTTTTCCCGGGCCGAACTCCGGCTTCTGTTCGGCGTATTCGCGAGCCAGGCGCGGCAGATCCTTGTCATCACACCCCTTCCACTTTTCCAGCTCTTGCTTGACCTCCCTTTGACCTTTTTCATATTCTTTCAAGTGGTTCTCCGCTTTCTTGATCAGCGTACCGTCCGGCTTCCTTCCCCAGTTCCCCTCGTTCTCTGCAATCTCACGCCAGCGCGTTGCGAGGCCCTTCCTGCCTTGAGGGAAGCCGCCCTTGGGCGTCGCCTTCCGCTCAGCGTAGATGATGTCATGGATGTCCTTTGCGATCTTCGCGCATCGCTGAGTCTTTTTCTCTTGCTCCCGCGCCGCTTGTGTGCTCGGCGTCGGCGTTGACGCAGGCGGCCCGTTCGGCTTCGAGCCCGTGATTCGCGCCCGTCGTCGCTTGATCTCGTCGGGAGACAAGCGCCGCACTTCTTCGTATTCTTGTGCGCTCGTATAAGGGAGCCGCGTGATGGGGTTCAGCTCGGACGCCCAGGCCGGCGCCGTTGCGCGCGGCAGAAGGAATATCGTGACGCCCACACCGACACCCACGATGACGGGGCCGAGCGGAATGGTGACGTAGTACGGATTGGGAAACCCTTGTGGCGGCGTGCCCGGAGATGGCTGCTTCGGATAGATGCCCGACGGCCGATCCGGCAAAGGCGTGATCCGCTCAGCGGCCTGCGCGACAAACGCCCTCGAAGTGGGCGCAGCGGCCTCGGGGCCCACCTCCACGGGCCACTGCGTCTCTCGAAGCACGCCCAGCATACACGCCTCGGTGGCACCATCGCCCAGCGTCGACCGCTTCACGAACGCCGAAACCGCCCGGCCTTCGTCCGTCACGTACACGTTGATGCTCATGCTGTAGCGCGCAGGCTTCAGCCGAGCGGCGCTACGACGCGGGCAGCTCCCGAGCCGCTTCGCCACGGGCTCGGGGACACGCATGCCTCCACGTGCGCCGGGACGAACAATCGGCAACAGGCGCGCAATCCGATCGTCATGGGCGCTCCACAAGGCCACCGACCGCTCGTCGTCGGCCACCGTGTTGCCAGGCAAGATCGGCATTTCCGCCACAGCACGCGTTCGTCCCAGCGCCTCCCGCGCCTGCACCAACCTCTCCACCACTTCGTGCAATGCACGCGCAAAACGCATCGTTTCGTCCGGCGTCGGCGCGTGCCAGCGATTGTCCAAATACGCTTCGCGATACGCCTCCTCCGTTGCCTCGTCCACGCTCAACACGTGCCATTCGTACTGGACGATCCCCGGCGTCGTCGTCGCAAACGTCAATTTCCACCCCGGAGCTCCCTCGGCGAAACGCACGCCAATCTCGCCCTCGTAGCCCGTCCCGAGCTTGAACTCCGGCACACCGAGCATTGCTTTGTTCAGGAGCAATAGCTGCCAATCAACCTTTTTCTTGCCCGCTTCCTGATGCATTTGTCCGGGCGGAACGACCTCGAAAAGAAACCGATCCTCCACGTCCACGAGATCGAGGCGCCTTTCACGATCGAATTCATTGACCATGTGCGTGTTGCCACCCGCTTCGTCGACCACCTCCACAAGGACGTCACGTTCGAGCCCGCGATACCCCGGATGAGTCGCTGCGTAATGTGCGCAAATCAATCTCAAAGCCGCGTAAGCGAGATGGAACTCGGATGGGCGGATCCCAGGCTCGCCGTTTGGCGTGTACGCTTCCGGAAGGTGCTCCGGCTCCAAAACGCGCGGTTTCCCCGGTGCCTCGCCGCTCACATAGTCGCGCATCCAATGCGCAGGACGCCGCGCGTCGGCCGCCATTTCCGCGCTCAACATGGCCTGAAATGCAGTCGCATTCGATGCCACCACGCGGACTTCACCGGGACCACAGCCAAGAATCGTCCCTGCCAGCCCCAAGGTCGTCAGGACAGTCACGACGATGCGAAGATGTCGCGTGACAAACGAAAGGAAAGCGCTCACCCATCGAGCCCATCAGGCCCGAAACGGAGTGTCAAGCGGCACCTTCGGCGGCCTCGCCCATGCCAACCCTTGGCCTCGCGCATGCCAACCCTTGGCCTCACGTTCGGCCAACCCTTGGCCTCGCCCATGCCAACCCTTGGCCTCGTTCAAGCAAGACCTTGGCACGGCCCCATGCCGATGCTCGGCCTGCGCAATGCCAACCGTAGGCCATGGGGCACGCCGACCATGGGCTCGCGGTTGGCCAAGGTTCGCCGTGCGCCAGGCCAAAAGCCGTCGACGTGCAAGCCAAGCGTCGGCATCGCTCGGGCCAAGGGTAGGCTGGCGTCGTGCCGCATCGACGACGGAATTTGTTGCGATGCCGTGATGAGCCATGGTAGCGTGCGAGCCGACAGGAGGGTCCCATCATGGACAACAAGGTCGGAGACAATCTGCCGAATGATGACGAGTTTGCGGCGCGCGTCGCGCAGCTCGACGACATATTGGAGTGGTTGAGGAAGTTTTGCATACACTTGACCCCCGAGGAGCGGGCGAGCTTGACGCGCGGTCGGCGCGGGGCGGAGCCGTATCTTGCGCAGGTCGCCGAAACGGCGAAAAAATATGATTGGAAGGCGCCTGATTTGACGCCCGATCAGGTATTGAACGATTTGCGGCTGACGCAGCGATTGGATCCCATTCGGCACCGACTTACGTTGGCAAACGAGCTCGTCGACGACACCTCTGCTCGAGCGAGCAGCGAAGCCAACGAGGGCGCGTATGTGTTTTATGGCATTGCGCAGAGCATGGGCAGCCGTATCCCCGAAGTGCAGGCTGCCGTGCGTCCCTTTGCAGAGTTCTTGTCGAACACGCGCAAGAAGAGCGCAAAGTAGCCGGACACCTTTCATGAACCGCACGCTGGCCAGCTCGCAACGCTAAAGGACGTCGTCGACCATTATCGCACGCTGGCGCATGAGCCTCGATTGGGAAAGCCCGACTCATTGCTCGAGCGTGTAGGTAGCAATGTCCGAACGAACGATCTCGTCGCTTTGTTAGGGTCGCTCACGAGCCCCGAACGGCCAAGCGCTCATTGAGCCTACACGCCAAACTCAGCCCGGGGCCATGAGCTTTCTCGTCCCATTGAAAGACGAGCACGGCCGGGCCCATGCACAACCTCCCTGCTCGTGCGGCCTGCCATTTTCGACGCTTCGTGAGATCCTGGCGTCATGAGCGAGACCAACTCCGCGCGCGGCAACAAGCGGCCATCGCCGAGCTCGGTCAATTCGCGCTGCTCGAACACGATGTCGATGCCGTGCTGCGGGAAGCCGTCACCCGAGTCGCCGGGACGCTCGACGTGGAGTATGCCAAAGTCCTGGAACTGCTGCCTGACGGACGTGCATTGCTGCTGCGAGCTGGCGTCGGTTGGCGCGAGGGCGTCGTGGGTGTTGCCACGATCAGCACCGATCTCGATTCGCAAGCCGGTTACACGCTCCGCATGGGGCCAAGGAGCCGCTCATCATTACGGATCTGCACAGCGAGAAGCGTTTTGGGGTGGCGCCGCTTTTGCGCGAGCATGGGGTCGTGAGCGGCATGAGTGTCATCATCGGCAATCCTCACAATCCGTTCGGCGTGCTGGGCTGCCACTCGACGCGACTACGCGAATTCAGCCAGACGGACGCTCAGTTTTTGCAGTCCGTCGGAAACCTCATTGCCGCAGCCATCGAACGCAACCAAAACGAAGCGGCGCTGCGCGCGAGCGAGCAGAAGTACCGTTCTCTTCTCGAGTCGATCGATGAAGGGTTCTGCATCATCGAAGTGATTTTCGACGAAAAGGACAATCCTGTCGATTACCGGTGGCTCGAGGTGAACCCTGCATTCGAGCGGCAAACCGGCTTGAGCGATTTTCGAGAAAAAACCATTCGAGAAATGCTGCCGGCGCATGAAACGTATTGGTTCGAGATCTACGGCCGCGTCGCGCGGACGGGCCAAGCGACCCGCTTCGAACATCGTGCTGCGCAATTGGGTCGCTGGTATGACGTGTATGCCTGGAGGCACGGAGACCCTCGAGACGGGCAGGTCGCCGTGCTTTTTAATGACGTCACGAAACGCAAGCTGATCGAACAATCTTTGGCCGAAAGCGCGCGTCAGCAGCAAGCGCTTTATCGATTGGCGGATCAATTGCATCGCGCTCGATCCTTTGCAGACATCTACAATGCAGCGCTCGATGCGATTCTCGATGCGTTGCAATGCAATCGCGCTTCTATTTTGCTCATCGACGACGCCGTCGTGATGCGTTTCGTCGGTTGGCGTGGGTTGTCCGATGCCTACCGTCGTGCCGTCGAAGGCCATTCACCATGGTCGGTCACGGAGAAAAATGCGGTACCGATTCACATCGACGACGTGGCTCGCGCCGATTTGAGCGATTCGCTCAAATCGACGATCAAGGGCGAAGGGATCGGCGCGCTCGTGTTCGTCCCCGTCATCTCCGATGGGAAGCTCATTGGTAAGTTCATGGCGTACTTCAATGCGCCTCATGTTTTCACCGACGAGGAAATCGAGCTCAGTTTGACCATTGCCCGTCAATTGGCTTTCGCCATTGCGCGCAAACGCGCCGATGAAGAATTGCGCGAGAGCGAGGGGCGGTTTCGAGCATTCTTCGAGAATTCGACGTTGCCCTTGTGGGAGGACGACTGGAGCGAAGTCAAAGCGCAGCTTGCCGAATGGTCTCGCTCGGGGATCACGGACTTGCGCCATTACCTACAAGAGGACCCGCGAGCCATCGGCACTTGCCTGAGCCGCGTGCGTCTTTTGAAAACCAATCAGGCAGGCGTCGAGCTCCTTCATGCGCCCGACAAGGACGCCGTTTTGAAGCAGCTCGATCGCCAAATCGCACCAGAATCGTGGCATGTCATTGCCGATTTGCTAGTGGCCATCGCCACCGGGCAAACCCATTTTCGCGGGGAATCGGTCCTCAAAGGCTTCACGGGAGAAACGTGCCATGTCATATTCGACTTCGTTGCTCTTCCCGGCCATGAGGAAACGCTCGAACACGTGCTCGTGTCGCTCGTGGACATCACCGAAATCAAACGAGCCGAGGAGACGCTCAGAGAAGCGGACCGACGGAAAGACGAATTCTTGGCGATGCTCGCGCACGAGCTTCGCAATCCGCTCGCGCCGATCCGCAATGCCACGCAGGCACTGAAGCTCATCGGGCGCTCCGACGCCAAACAGCAGCGCATGCTGGAGGTGATCGAGCGGCAAATACAGTACATGGCGCGACTCGTGGACGACTTGCTCGACGTTTCACGCATTACGCGCGGCAAGATTGCTCTGCAGCGCGAGACGCTCGAGCTTGCGACGATCGTGAGCCGCGCGGTGGAATCGAGTCGGCCGCTGATCGATGCACGCAGGCACCAATTGACCGTCACATGGCCGCCTCATTCGGTGAGAGTCGACGGTGATTTGACTCGTCTCGTCCAAATCATTGGCAACTTGCTCAACAATGCCGCCAAATACACGGACGAGGGGGGCCATTTATGGCTCGAGGCTGCCGATGAAAATGGCGAAGCGGTCATTCGGGTGCGAGACGACGGGATCGGATTGAGCGCGGACATGTTGCCGCATGTATTCGATCTTTTTGCTCAATCGAATCGGTCGCTCGACCGCTCACAGGGCGGTTTGGGCATTGGATTGACGCTGGTCCGGAGGCTCGTCGAAATGCACGGTGGGAAAGTGGAAGCGAGGAGTGAAGGGCCGGGCCTCGGTAGCGAATTCATCGTGCGGCTGCCAGAGGTCGGGCCCAAAGAGGCGTCGGACGTGGGGAAATCGCGATGGGAACGTGCGCGGATCGAAGCTGGCGCTTTGCGCGTGCTGATCATCGAGGACAACGTGGATGCGGCAGAGACGCTGTCGTTCATGCTGGAGCTCGGTGGGCACGAAGTTCGGATTGCACATGATGGCGCGTCGGGGCTCGCAGTGGCCGATGCGTTCAAGCCGCAGGTGGTGGTGTGCGACATCGGTTTGCCGGTCATGAACGGCTTCGAGGTCGCAGCGAAGTTGCATGCGCAGCCGGGATTCGAGCAAACGCCGCTGATTGCGCTGAGCGGTTACGGGCAGGAGGAGGACCGGCGGCGTTCGAAAGAGGCGGGGTTTGCTTATCATCTCACGAAGCCCGTCGAGCCGGAGGCGCTCATGGCATTGCTCGAATCGCTTTCGCTTGGTGCAAGCGCGGTGAAATGACGGGGCGATGTTTTCAGGACGGTTCTTCGAAGACTTCGAGCGTGTATTCGATGGTTTGGCCTTGTTCGGGTACGCCGATGTAGAGCTCGTAGCTGTCTTTGGACCAGGCGCCACGCGTGACGGTGGGCGGCGCGCCGCCAATTTCCTTTGCACAGAAGGTTCCGCGCGGATAACGCACCATGGGCTTTGCGCCGCCTTCGGAGGTGACGCGGATACGCAAACCTCCCATGGGCTGATCGTTCAAGGTCATGATGTAGTCGGGCTTGTCTGCGATCCAAAGCTTGCAGGCGCCAGCTTGGACGGTTCCGGTGGCTTTGCCTTGTCGCCGATAAAGAGGCGAACCGGAGCCGAATGCGAACGCGTTGTCGGCACCTGCGGCCGCGGGCGTCGTCGATGAGGAGCCTGCGCTTTCCTGACCGGCGCAGCCGACGAGGAGTGGAAGCACAGCAACGATGGAGGACATGAATAGGAGTCGCATTGTTGGAGTATGGACGACCAGGGCGGCAAACGTCAAGAATTCGTGCGATCAACGTCCCCGGGAGCAGGATTTGCGCAGGCGCCTCGGCGAGATTGCACCGCCGCGCGCTTCGATGGTATCCTGCGGCGATGCGTCGCTTCGCTTCATGGTTGCTCGCTGCCGCTCCTTTCGTCTACGGTTGTGCCACGAAGTGCGATATGACTCGCTGGCCCGACGAATTGAACAATCCCAACATGACCGTCTCGTTCTTTGACGGGAGCGCCAACGGCTATGTCTTCAGCGTGGGCAACGTGGAATATCGGCCCGTGAAGCGGGAGGAAAGCTCGAGTGGGAGGTATAGCGGCGGGGAGCCGTTCAAACGCGCCATCGACGCGCCGACGTACGCCAAGATTGCGAATGCGATGAATGCTGCCATCGATGCGAAGGCAACGCATATCCAGAACCGGACGATGCTTTCGGGCGTGATTTCGATAAGATGCGGCGATGCGTCCCGCGATTGGATCATCGCGCCGGGCAGCGCCGAGCTTTCGGCGATCGAAGAGCTGATGGATGAACTGAAGGCGGGAGGGACGGGTTCGTCGCCACGTTGAACTAGGTATCGTACAGCAACTCGTCAGCTCGTGGCTCCTCGATAGCATCCGTGCCGTCGTTCTGCTTCTGGATCTCTTGCAGCCAATGTGCTGCGCGGCTGCAGCATCGCGCGAGCGCTGCACTTTCGGCGTCCAAACGTGTGGTCCACCGAATGGCATCCGAGGGGTGCCGCGCCATTTCGCTGGCCACCGTGAGCGCCCGCCTGCGCCAAGCTCGAAGGACCGAATTCGTCAGTCGCAAGTCCAGCCCATTCATTCGTCGGTGAAGCGGCGCGAGATCCCAGGCATACGCGTCAATGACGAGCTCCTGAATTTCTCCGGTCGAGCCTTCGATGAGCTCACCAATTCGGCCATAATCAACGATGCGCTGCGGCAAAAGCGGGCGAGCCGCGTGCAAAGACTGCGGCAGATCATAATGGATATGCGCCACCATCGAGGAAAGCAGAGCACCCAGGGCTTGGACCGATCCCCCACGGCGTAGCTCGAAAGCGTGATTCCATGCGGCTATCACGTTCGCACCACCGAGATGATTCTGCAATGCCTCGAGATAACGCTTTCCAAAGTCGAGCATCACCTGTGTGACCCATGTGGGCTCTGCAAATGCTTTCGCTCGAATCCCCCATTCAATGGCGCGTGTGACGATCACGTAAGCCGCGGCAAATGTGCCTCGAAGGTCGTGCGTGCGCCCTGCCCACGTGTGAATGAGCATGAACTGTTCTCGCAGATGCTCCACGCTACGAGGGTGAGGTTCCAGTCGCGCGAACAATTGCCGCTCTGCGGGCGTCACTCGCTCGCCCCCACGATTTTCCGGGGGAACCCGTCGAACGCTCGCGCGCAAAGCAACCCGCCCATGACCGCGGATTCCATTGCACCGCAATTCATTCCATTGCGCGTCCAATCGCCTGCCAGGTACAAGTTTCGATATCCATTGCGATCGTGAGGCAATAGCCGATGCTCGGTACTTCCCGCGACGGACAAGACGTAACGCTCGGATGGATACGTATTCGCGCGCCAGTATTGTGCATCGAGGCGCTCCATACCCTGAGGCGCGTCCGGTCGATGATCGACCAGGTGTGACCAATCGAAGGGCCCTGCATGAGCCGCACGCAGATGCTTTGCGCCTTCTCCCACGAGCACCCGTTCGGCATGGCGTCGCACGGAGGCTCGAGCGTCGGTGTGCCTTGCCGGAGCGTCGGACATGGGGCTGACATAATAAGAAACGTGGCCCGGCGCCTGGGTCCCGGACCAACCCTCGTACCGCAGAAGATGGCTCATGTCGGCCCACACATTGAGCGGACTTTCGTCATCGTACCAAAACCCTGTAATGGGCTGCCCGGCATCTCGACCGTGACCTGGAATCGGTGCCCCCGACCGTAGCCAAACCTGGAGCGATTGCGTGCGGGTCGTCGCAACATGTTCGGTGGCACGCTGCCATTGCATATTGCGCGACCAATTGCTGGCAAATCGCCGGCAAAGCGCCAAACGAAATACCCAAAATCACCTTGTCGAAATCGCGCCCATGCTCCAGCGAGATTCGTCGGGCATGAGGTGGATCTACATGCGGATCCTCGAGATCCAATCCAAGCCGTTCCATTTCGGCGCCATGTTCGAGTTGCTCCCAGAGCGGGCGGTTCGGCCAGCACGGTTTGTCGTCGAATGGATACAAAGGTTCGTAAGGCGCGCCCGTCTTCGTACGCGCTTGCTCCGTCATCGAAATGCGCCCGATGAGCAAATCACCCTGAGCGGGAATGATTTCATCGACGCGATGGAAAAATCGAAAATGCACGCCACGTGCGCGCAAGAGCTCGTACAGCGGCGCAATGAGCACGTCACCGGTGCCTCCTCGCATCTTCCAGCCGAACGCACCTTTGTACGTGAACGCTGCGCGAAAGAGACCGGCAAGCAAAGTGCCCGCTTCGTAATCGGCTCCCGCGGCAAACCCACTTTGCTCTTCGCGTGACGTATTGCCACCACGATAAGCAAACGACGAGTCGTACATCACCCGCAAAAGCACGGATCGCTCCAAAATTCCACCATCGTCCATGGCGTAGCGCCGTAGCCAGTGCCGAAAAATCGATGTAATTCAACGCGTCGAGCCCTTTGACGAAGATGTTTTCCGTCGCGAGCCCAATCACGATCGAAGTGGCGAAATGAATTGCGATCCACAGCCGTCGCGTCCCATCGTCGTGCAACGTGGGGCCGAGCGCAACGAATGCAGCTCGACGGGCCGCCTTCAAGGCGTTGACGACGACGTCGCTCGGCAAGCGGCCAACGACGGCCGACAAGCGCACCCAAAATGGTTTGTCTTTCAAATCTCGAGGGGCGAACGATAACAAGCCTTCGATGGCTTTGACGACGATGTGCACCGCCGCCTTTCGTCCCACAGACATGGTGCGTTTCGTGCCGACCATGGGCGGAGCCACACTGCGGTCGTGATAACGAACGTTCAGCTCCAGAAATTCGATCATCAATTCAACCGTTTCCGCCAGGGAAAGCCCTTCGGCCCCATCACCAGGCATTCGGTCGTTGCTCGGATTGTAAATGTGCCAAGGCCTCGGTTTGCCATTGACTTCTTCCACGAAGACGGCGGCATTCTCCGGACTCACCGCATCCATGAAATCCCCGCGTTCAATCCCATGACGATCGCGCAGCTCGCGGTATACGCTGCGCATCATCTGAAACGTGTTTTCATAAAAACCGAACAGGTTATGCAATCCGTGCTCTTCAATACGGCCAAAACAATGCGGATCGAGACTGCGTCCGCTGGCACCCTTGCCCCCCAGACGGAAACCAAGCTGATAAACGGTCAATTCATACGCCTGGGCATGCGGATTTTCGGGCGAAGTCAACGCATACGCAGCGGTCAGCGCGCCCATTCCGCCACCGAGCACTGCAACTCGAACCTTCGGTGAAGTCGACATGCACCGAGCATATCATACCAAGAGCTTGTAAAGTATGGACACCATGCAAAAAGTTGTCGGAATTCGATGCCTTTCGAGTGAATGCGCAAGCTGGGCTTCTTTTCGTCCCGCATCCCGCACGAACCACTCGAAATGGCTATCGAGCCAAAGGAGCGGACCCGTATCCCATCGTACTCGTGCGAAAGTTCACGCGTTCAGAAGAATGAACGTATGCTCTGGCGCTTTGCCATCCGCTTTGCGATAAGATGCCTGCGATGCGCGTGGCGCGAGTGCTCACCAACGAGACGTGCAACCAGGCTTGCGGCTTCTGCTCGGCACGAAGGCCCGCGGAACGCCGCGATTTCGTCGTTGCGCCGGCGGTCGTGCGACGCATCGACGCGGCCCTTTCCGCGGGCGCTCGCGAAATCATCTTGACGGGCGGCGAACCGACGATGCGTCGAGACCTCGCGGATCTGGTGCGATACGCTCGATCGCGCGGCGCAGCGCGCGTGGTGCTCGAAACCAACGCGGCGCTCGTGACGGGCGATTCCGCACGCGCACTTGCTCGCGAGGGCCTCGACATGGCGCGGGTGCACTTGCCCGCGTTCGGTCCCGAAGCGGATGCGATCACGCGAGACGAAGGAGGGTTTGTCGCCACGCTCGCGGGCATACGCGCGCTCGCCAATGCAGGCGTGCCCCTGAAATCGCCACGCCGATTGTTTCGACGAACCTGCATCTCGTCGCAAACATCCCGCCCGGACTTCGAGCTGCAAACATCGACGTCTTGCGCATCGTCGTGACGGCGGTGGTCGATGGACCGGATCGAAGCGGCATCGCGAACGTGGCGGATGCCGCACGCGCCATCGAGCGGCTCGACGAAGCAGCCCGGACAAACGGCATTCCGCTACAATTCGACCCCGGCGGCCTATTGCCGCCGTGCGTTTTCGACAAACCTCATCGCGTCGCGCATCTGTATGCGCTGACGCCGGGCGGGGGAGCTCGAGCTGGGTTTTCCCGAGTCGCTGTATGCCAAGAATGTTTGGCGGCGGATCGTTGTCCTGGCGTGCCTTCGGCGCTTTGGTTGCATTCGCCAAACCTCGATGCAAAACCGATTACCGAAGATCGCATTCGGCGCAAGCTCACGGTGATTTCGTCGACGAAAGAACAAATTCGGCGCGAGCTCGTGACGCGGGACGTCTACCGGTCCCCGACGGGCGAGCGCATTCCGTCGCACATCGTCCGCATTCATTTTCATTGCAATCAAGCGTGCGACTTTTGTTTTGTGTCGACGCACCTTCCCGCCCCCGACGATGCCGACGTGCGAAACGCCATTTTGGAAATTTCGCGCCAAGGGGGCGTGTTGCAACTCTCCGGGGGCGAACCGACACTCAATCCGCGCGTGAGTGAATACGTGAAGCTGGGCAAAGCGGAGGAGCCGCGGCGGTCGAATTGCAAACGAATGCCGTGAGGGCTCGCGGACGAACGATTGACGAGGTCGCTCGAAGAAGCGGGGCTCGACGTAGCGTTCGTGTCGCTTCACGGAGCACGGGCGGCCGTTTCCGATGGGATTACCCGCGCGCCGGGCACGTTCGACAAGACGCTGCGCGGCATCGATGCTTTATCGCGGACGAAGGTGCACGTGCGCTTGAATTTCGTGTTTTGCGAGCCAAACCGCCGAGAATTTCCGGACTTCGTGCGTCTCGTGGCTTCACGCTGGCCGCGCGCGGAGATCAATGTATCCATTGCTTCCGCATTTACGGATTGGTGCCTCGCACGCCCGACTTGATTCCAAGATACGTGGATGTTTTGCCGCTCTTGGAAGAAGGATTGAAGATCGCGCGGGAAGCGAACGTGCCCGTGATCGGCTTCGAATCCATGTGTGGAATGCCGCTGTGTTTGGCGCCCGTGGACAAGCGAGCTCAATTGGAGCTCGCCGAAATCCCCGATGGCCACGATGGTGGCGAATTCGTCCGAACCGAGGCATGCGGACGATGTGATCTATCGACG
The DNA here is from genome assembly GCA_016715885.1 of Polyangiaceae bacterium. Lineage (NCBI taxonomy): Bacteria > Pseudomonadati > Myxococcota > Polyangiales > Polyangiaceae > Polyangiaceae bacterium. The sequence continues at coordinate 76,556 of JADJXL010000005.1, read as the reverse complement.
CGTTGTTTTGGGTTGCGTCGAAGTTATGCTGAATTGCATGGTACGAGCGAACCGACGCCCATCGTTTTTTCCGCCGAACCCGAAGAACACAGGAAACTGACCGAATCCGTATGAACGAGCAAGCAACCTCCGCGTGGACCCCTCGAATTTTTGGCGAACCAGACGATACCACGACGGTGTTATCCATGGTGGGTTTGCCCGCCCGAGGGAAAACCTACATTGCCCGGCGAGTCGCCCGATATTTGAATTGGCTCGGGCATCCGACGCGAGTCTTCAACGTTGGCAATTATCGACGCAAGATTTTGGGAGCGAGTCAACCGGCGGACTTTTTTGCTCCCGCCAATGCAGCGGGCAGGAAGGTCTTGAACGATCTGGCCATGCAAGCGCTCGAAGACATGCTCGATTGGCTGCAAGAGGGCGGAGAAGTGGGCATATTCGATGCCACGAACAGCACCAATGACAGGCGGCGCATCGTCGAAGCGCGATGTCGCAAAGCCGGCGTGCCGCTCGTCTTCATCGAATCATTTTGCAATGATCCCGCCGTCATCGAAGCGAACGTGCGCGACACGAAACTGAAATCGCTCGATTACGCGGGCATGGATCCCGAAGCCGCGGCGCACGATTTCCTTCGGCGCATTGCCCATTACGAAGGCATGTACGAAACGCTCGACGACCCTTCGCAGAGCTACATCAAAATCATCGATGTCGGCCGTCAAGTCATCCTCAATCGCATTCACGGGTATTTGCCGGCGCGCCTCGCCCCTTTGCTCATCGACATGCACGTTTCGCCGCGTCCCATTTGGCTGACGAGGCACGGGCAGAGCATGTACAACGTGCTCGGAAAGATTGGCGGCGATCCGGAGCTTTCTCCGGCCGGCGAAGAATATGCGAAACACTTGGCAGAATTCGTAAAACAACATGCTCCGCGCGACCAGGAAGTCAGCATTTGGACGAGCACGCTCCGGCGCACGATTCAAACGGCCCAGGCAATCACGCGGACGCCAAGGTCTTGGCGCGGGCTCGACGAAATCGACGCCGGGGTTTGCGACGGCATGACGTACGATCAAATTCGCCTCGAATTGCCCGACGTCTGGGCCGCGCGCGGGACGGATAAATTTCGGTATCGATATCCACGCGGCGAATCTTATGAAGACGTCATCCAAAGGCTCGATCCGATCATCATCCAGCTCGAACGGCAGCGCTCTCCCGTGCTCGTGATTGCGCATCAAGCGGTCCTGCGGGCCATTTACGCGTACTTGATGGACCTTGCCCCGAGCAAATGCCCCAACATCAGCATGCCGCTGCACACGGTGATTCAACTCACGCCCAATGCGTATGGTTGCGAGGAAAAACGGTTTGTCTTGGCACCGCACGTGGAAGACCAAGGAGCAGGCGGCTGAGAGGGCATCGAGGAGCTGCGCGTCGGGGTGAGATTCACTCGCTTTACCATCTTCCATGCTCGAGCGTTGCGCGTTATGATGCGCCAATGCGCACTCGACTCGTACCTCTCCTCAGCTTGATCGCCGTCCTTGGTTGTTCCTCCAGCAATGACAATACTGGCTTGGCCAGCTCGTCGGGCTCGTCCTCTGGTTCGAGCTCTGGATCCGGAGGTGGCGGATCCGGTGGGGCATCCAATGGTGCTGGGGGCAATGGCGGCGAAGGAGGAGTCAGCTTCACGTCGTCGAGCGGCACGGGCGGCGCGGGCGGCGGCGCGGTGACGTGCTCGGACAAACTCACGATGCGCGTGCGGGATTTTTCCGAAGCGCATCCGGACTTTCAGTGGAGTGGACATCCCAATTTCGGTCAAATCGTGGGAGTTCGGCCGGGTATCGTGGCCAAGGATTTGGCACAGCAACCGGACGGCACGTACAAGCCCGTGTACGTCGCCGGCGGTGAAGTCGGCCCCAATGGCCCGACGTATGCACCATTTACGGGAGCTGCCAATTTCGATACGTGGTATCGCGACACGCCAGGCGTCAATTTCGCCACCAACGTCGAGCTGCCGCTCATCACGGACGGCACTTCGCTCGTGTACGACGATGCGAATTTTCACCCGATCGACGCGACGTTCGGCTTTGGCAATGAAGGATTCGAGCTGAATGGCATGCCGAACAATTGGCACTTCACCTCGGAAGCCATTGCCTCGTTCCGCTACCAGGGCGGCGAGGTATTCACGTTCCGGGGGGACGACGACATCTGGATCTTCATCAATCACAAACTCGCAATCGACCTCGGCGGGCTTCACGGGCCCGAGCAAGGCAGCGTCGATCTCGACCAGCGTGCCGCCGAACTAGGCTTGGTCATTGGTCAGGTTTACGACCTGCAAGTGTTTCACGCAGAGCGTAATTTTTCGGGCTCGAATTACCGATTCGAGACGAGCAATTTTTGCTTGTTGCCAGTCGACCCGCCGAAGTAGGACACGCACGGCTGGCACCGTTTCCGGTGATGTGCGTTGCGTTCACGAAAAGGCTTGGCGCTTTTTCCCGGCCGCGTCGATATCGTGCGGACCAAGGCGCACGATTTTTCATCATTTCAGTATTGAAGTCGCGCGATCCATGTGTCTACAATGGTTTTACGTGGACTCTTTGTCACCGACGAAGACTCGATTCGTAGGCGAAGGGGTTGTCCGGTGTTTGCATGGTTGAATGGATGAATCGGCGAACGGCAGGTTTTAGACGCGCACAGCCATCACCTCGAGGGTAAGACGAAAGTAGCCGCCATGTTGCCCAAGCCACTCACGCAATCTCGATATGAAATCGTCGCCAAAATCGCATCTGGGGGGATGGCGACGGTGTATCTGGGTGTCCTGAAGGGGCCGTACGGTTTCGAGCAACTCGTCGCAATCAAGCGGCTTCATCCGCACTTGCTCGACGAACCTTCGTCACGAGAATCGTTTCTGATGGAGGCGCGTATGGCGGCGCGCATTCGTCATGCCAACGTCGTGGACGTGCGCGACATTGAAATCATTGACGAAACCGTGCAGCTCATCATGCCGTACATCGAGGGCGCGTCGCTCGGTAGCCTCATTGTCACGGCGACGCAGCGCAAGAGCAAGATACCGCCGAGTGTGGTGATCCGGATCATGCTCGATGCTTGCGCGGGGCTGCACGCGGCGCACGAGCTGAAGGATGCCGCAGGAAAACCGCTGGGGCTCGTGCACCGAGACATATCGCCGCAGAACGTGCTCGTCGGAGTCGACGGTATTGCCCGCATTACCGATTTCGGCGTTGCTCGTGACGAAAGCAGCAATCGTTTGCGCACGAGCACAGGGCTACTCAAGGGCAAATTCGCCTACATGTCCCCGGAATACATCAATGGAAAGCGGCCTGATCGGCGCTTGGATGTCTTTGCGCTGGGCGTCGTGTTATGGGAAGCACTCGCAGGGCGAAGGCTATTTCGAGGAAGCAACGACGGCGAGACGCTTTCGCGGGTGACGAGCGTGGAGGTTCCGCGCATTGGGCATATGGTTCCGGAGCTCGGAGACGAGCTCGATGCGGTGCTGGAAATGGCGCTTTCGAAAGCACCGGAGACGCGTTTTTGCACAGCTCAGGCGCTCGGCGCAGCGCTCGAAGCGATTGCGGCACCAGCAAACATGATTGCGCCGGTCGCAGAGGTGAGTCGTTACGTGCGTGAAACGGCGCGTGAAGACCTCGGAAGGCTCGAGGAATTGCGCCGATCGGCATTGAGCAAGAGTGGTACGCACGAAAAAGTGCCCCATACTGAAACGACAGCAATGTCCACGACGCCAACGATGCCGCAAGCCGGCCAGCGGACAGCGCAACATTTCGATACAGCGAATGACAAGACGAACATCGTACCCATTTTGGATCTAGCACACGCCCCGCAATCGGCGCTCATTGCACGAATATTGGATGGCGAAGGCGAAATGGACCGCCATGCGGATACCGAAGCCCAATCGAGTGTCGTGCATTCGGTGTCCGCTGAGAGAATGCCCGCGCCATCGTTCCCACCGACATTGAAGCGGCCCGCTGGACCTCGAGGAACGACACTGATGGCGCCGGTTCACAATGTGCAAGTGGTCGCCGCTGCACCGTTATCGCTTGCCGGCGGATCTTCGGCCAGCGCGGCGGCAGAGGCAGCAGCTCCGCCAAAGACGGCTGCACGAAATGAAATGGGCGTGTCGACGTTGCCGATCGCATTTCAACGCATTGCGCGTCCAGTATTGCCTTTCAAAACAGAAAAATCCAGCCTCAAGCGCGCGTTGCGAAACCGATGGGTTCTTGCTGCCGGAGTGCTCTTCCTTCTCTTGGGAATCGGAACGACGCTTTGGATGGTGCCGCGAAGCGGAGCGCGCAATGTGAACGCAGCCGAATCCGAAGCCAAGTGAGGAGCAGCGCAGCAAAGATCCAGCGCCTGCTCGTCTGTTCTCTCTTGCTTTAACGTCGATCTGGATGTCTCATTCGACTTGCCCTCGCGGTGCAACGACGCGCCGATCGGAGCATCCAGCCATGCCTACACTGCTGCAGAAACCAGAGTTTCAGTTGTTCGCGCTCGCTACGGTGGGCGCACTCGTCTTGCTCATTGCGTTCTTCGTCACGCTGGCGAAATTCTATCGCCGCTGTGGGGCCGATGAGGCGCTCGTACGTACAGGATCGGGCGGCAACAAGGTCGTCATTGGGGGCGGCATCTTCGTCTATCCGATCCTGCATCAACTCCTGCGCGTCTCGCTGCACTCGATGAAACTCTCCGTCGAACGCAGCGGCAAAAACGCGCTCGTGACGAAGGACAAGATCAAGGCCAACGTCACGACCGAGCTTTACATCAAGGTCGAGCCGATTTCCGATGACGTGCTCGCCGCCGCGCGGTCGTTTGGCGAAAGAAACTTCGACGAACAAGCGATCGGTGACCTCATCGAAGGTAAATTGACGGACGCGTTGCGCAGCGTGTCGGCTAATCAGACGTTCATGGAGCTGCACGGGCAGCGAAAACAATTCGCCGAGCATATTCAAAGCGTGCTTTCCGACGAGCTGAAGAAGAACGGGCTCACGCTGGAAAACGTGTCGATTACGGCGCTGGCGATGGTCCCAGTGAAGGAGCTCGATCCGCACGACGTATTCGATGCCGAGGGTTTGCGGGCGATTACCGAGAGCGTGCAGTCGAATGCGGATCAGACGAACAAGATCCAGCGCGAAAAGGAGCTGGCCATTCAGCTCACGAACGCAGATGCACGTAAGCGCGCATTGATGATCGAGCAGGATCAGAAGCAAGCGGAGGCGGATCAGGCGCGTAAAGTGTCCGAATACGCTGCAACGCAAAAAGCGGAAACGGCGAAGGCCGTCTATATTCAGGAGCAAGCGCAAGAGCTCGCGGCACTCGAAAAGCGCAAGGCAACGGAGACGGGGCGCATTCAGCAAGAGCAGGCCATTGCGGTGGCCGAAGCAGCTCGGCAACGAGGGCAACGCGAAGCGCAGATTGCCGCGGAGAAGGCGCAGCAGGCCGCAGAAATCGCAAAGCAGCGCGAAATCGAAGCGGCAATGATCGAAAAAGACAAAGCCGTGCAAGCGGCCGAGGTCGATCGCCAAAAGGCGCTCGAAACGGCATCCATCGACAAGCAGAAGGCCGTCGAGAGTGCCGAGATCGTCAAGCAGCAAGCGGTCGAAACGGCGCGTATTGCAAAACAAATCGCGGTGACGCAAAGCGAAGAACAGGCCGCTCGCGCAGCAGCATTGAAAGCGCAAGCCGAGGCCGAGCAGCAGCAGGCCATGCAAGCGATCATCACGGTCGAAGAAACGGCAAAGGCAAACCGCGAAAAGGCCATTGCGGTCATCAAGTCCGAAGAGGAAGCGCAGCAATCACGAATTGCGGCCGAGCGTGAAGCATTCAAGTTGAAGCTCGAGGCGGAAGCGCGGGCGGCGACATTGAAAGCGCAAGCGGAAGGTGAAGCGGCGGCGAAACGAGCAGCGGCGGAAGGTGAAATTGCCAAGGCGCAAGGTTTGGCGCAAGCCCGTGAGCTCGATGCGCAGGCAAATGCGAACGTATTGAGACTCGGCGCCGAAGCGAAAGCAACGGCAGCAGCGCAAGAAGCGCAGGCATTGATTTCGCTCGCCGAAGCCACGAAAAAGCGTGGTGATGCCGAAGCCGAAGCGAAACGGAAGCTCATCGAGGCAGAAAATGCAGTTTCGACGAAATTCCTTTTGCGAGATGTCGCCGTCAAGGCGCTCGATGTATTGCCTGCGGTCACGCGCGAGCTCATGACGCCCGCGCGAGCGATCAGCGAAATCAAGGTGCTGCAACTCCAGGGCGGGCCCGGTTCTGCAGGCGGGAATGGCGAAAATGGCGCAACGCCGCTCGGCAATGTCGCGTCGCCGATTCTAAAAACAATCCTCGAAGCGGGTGCAGCATATCCGTTGCTGCGTGAAATGATGGCATTTTCGCAGGTGGATGGGCAAGCTCTCGCGGACAAGGCGCGCGCGTTCCTTGGAACATTGCCGGCAGAGTTGCGCCAAACGCTCGAAAAGGACCCGACATTCGCGAAAAAGCTCGAGGATCTCGGTGTGCACACGACAAACGGCGACGGAGCAAAGGGTATCGAGGTGCGTGACGCCGAGCCGGTGACCCTTCCGCCGGGCGCGCAGGCTCGATGACGACGCCCCGTACCGATCCCGATCGCGCGGCGCTCACGGCCCTGGCGCAGATTGCCGAGGGTCTCTTGAGCGCGCGCGGCGGGGATCTCGGATATGATACTTGGAGATCGGGTTTTCGCGAGCTGGTGCAGCGTGATCCAATCGACACGCTGCTCGCGACGGTCCTTGGCGGCGGATATCTATTTTGGCTCGCGGAAAAAGACGCCAATCCACAATGCCGCACGCTCGTGGACGCCATCCTCTTCGTTGCATCGAGCTTATCCCTCGGATACGACGAAAAGTTCGCCGTAACGAACGCCGGTAAATCGCTCGCAGCGTTCATCATGACATTTGGACCGGGCGCAGCAGAACGCGCATTCGACCCACCGCTCGCGGAGCAAAAGGCGGAAGCGGAAGCGGCGGCACGGGCCCAAGCGGAATCGATCGAGCTTCAAAAGGCAATCTTGGCGAAACTCGAGGCGATTTTGGGGCAGCTCGAAAAGCGACCGGCTTGATCAATCGTAATGGCGAGCCCGCCGTCGGCTCGTGTTTTTTCCGGCACTTGCGGTTCCCCCCTAACTCGCCCGCTTCGCGGGCTCGAACAGAGGGCCCCCCCGCAAGCGCCGGAAAAAACACGAACCAACGGCTACGTCCAATACGCCCGCACGAACGTCGACCATTCTTGTCATAGGTGGAAGTCCTCATTTTCTGGCGTTCGTGGTGGGTCCCACTGTTCGAGCGCGCGAAGCGCGCGAGTTTGGGGGAACCACGAACGCCAGAAAATGAGGACTTCTACCGGGGTTTCATTTCGCAGGCTTCGGTTCTGGCTGGCCAAACTTGTACATTGCTCCAAGCCCAATCATCGTGGCACTTGCCGAATACGTGCCGCCATTGATGATGTTCGGATTCGGCGCAGGATTCGCAATGACGGGGCTCACCTGCGAAATCTTCGCTTGCCGAGGGTCGACGTCCTGCGAAAAAATCACCGCGTGCGCAACGACCATGTCGAGCCGAAGAGCTCCAAGCGTCAAGCCCGCTCCTATCGACGGCGTGATTTTATTGGAATCGATCGTCAAGACCGACACGTATTCGTTCGGCACCGCGCTCGTTTCGAAGCCAAAACCCGCTCGCACGTCAATTTGCGCTTTGCCCACGGGAATCCGATATTCTCCACCGAGGCGCACTGAAAACGCACCTTGAAATTGCCGCTGGAGATTCACCGGCGGGATGTAATAGGTTTCAGGGAAACCCACGACGTTTTTCAGCGCAACCCCCTCGGGATCAACGCGAATGCTGTCGTGCACGCCCCAGCCATCGTATGCAAGCGCTGCTTCCAGGCGCAGTTTGTCCACGGGCCGAGCCTCCACGCCCGCCCGCAAGTTCCACGGCAATTCGAATGCAACGCTCGCATCTTCCCCTTCCTGTTTCGCCGTCGCAAAGGGCGCCGCCGATGGAAGCCTCGTGCGAATCGTTCCACCCGAACGAACCCAAAATGGCAAATGCCCGGACAAACCCACCCGCACTTTCGGATGAGGGAGCCAAATCACCCCCGCATTGCCCGATGGAGCGACAATCGGGCCGACCGACATTTCTGCCAAAACGTCCCATTCCGGTTGCTCCGGCGCACAGAAAAACTTGTCCGGAACGCACCCGGAAAAGACGACCGTGGTGTTGAACGATCCGGCCAATATTTCAAGCCCCGCACCAATACGCAACGTCGGCGACACTTCGTACGACGCATATGCCCCGCCCACGCCAAGGATCGAGCCTTCGAGCGACAGGAGCGAATATCGTTGCGGCGCTGGCCTTCCGTTTACGGTGTCGGGGTACGTCGCAATGCCCGCATAAGGCGCCCACAAACCGAAGGCCACCGTCCATTTGTCCGCAGGAACGAAGGAAAAAGCAAGCGTCGGAATGGGAATGAACGGCGCGCTTCCTTGCACTGGGTCGAGCGTTTGGATTTGCTCGGATATCGTTTCACCCGTATTCGGATCGGTTTGTCGCACCAGCGTTCTGCGCGTGTAATCGCTCGAAAAGTGCACGTACGTCGCGTCGAGCAAGAGCGACTTGCCCACATCTGCCAATCCCGCGGGATTGTAGACGATGGCGCCGAGGTCATCTGCGCCGGCGACGAATGCGCCTCCACGTCCGAGCGGCCGCACGCCACGTTCGGATAGATAAAGCCCCGCGGCGTCGGCTCGGGCGCCGAACGACGCAATGGTGAATGCTGCCATCGCGCCCACGGTGGCGCGTGCCAAAACGGTTCGAGAGCAAATCATTCGCGAGGTCGTTTCTGTACGATGGTGTAGATTTGTTCGAGCCCGCGCGTATCGCTCGTCAAAAAGTCCCGCGTCGCGCGGAAAATCGTTTCGTAATCGGCCGGGAGCAGCGGCGCCGTCGGCACCGTCGCGTCAATGCGGCTCACCTCCGCCACGGTGTCCATGATGACTTCGAGTGGCGCCGGTCCCTTGCCCCCATTCATGGGCTCCACCAAATTCGGCAGCACGTGATCCATCACGTGATACTTGTCGTATTCGTCGGTCGTGAGCGCTTTCAATAGCTGCAAGGTTGCCGGCAACGTCCCTTTCGTGCCATCCGCGTTTTCAGGCTCCGCCGCTGCGCTCACCGCATTCAGAATGGATTCGATTTCCTTGTCAGCAAGCAGCACTTGCAGCGAATCCGCAATCGACGACAACGTCGCTTCGAGCGCTTGGCCTGGGGAGCTCGACGAAAGCATGTATTCGAGCAGTCGTTCGAGTTCGCGCCGCGCTGGTTCGTGCTGGCGAATCTTTTCGAGCAAATCCATGGTGGCAGCGACCATCGGGCCGCTGAGACCATCGGCCATGTTTTGGCCCATTTCGGACCTTGCCCACTCGCACTTGACGCCATTCTCGCGATTCGGACAATGCGCATTCACTTGCTCGCGGAATGCACGAAGCGTCGTCGAAAGCGTTCGAGGAATCCCCGGATTGGAGAATTTTGCACTCGTCCCCGTTCCTTCGATGCCCAAGAATTGATCCACGAGCTGCGAACGCGCTCGTTTCCATTGTCCTTTGCGCCGCTCCGCATCCAAGCGACAAGCATCGTACGCCGTTTGGCAATCAGCCAATTCTTGACCCGTCTTGCCATCGCATCCGCACGCATTGTCGAACCGCAGGTCCATCGCGTGGAAACCATCGGCGAAAAGCGTAAATCCCGTCACCTGGGCTTGCGGCGTTCCATCGGTCCACGTGGTCGACGAATTGCCATTGCGATCGACCATTCCAACGCTCGATGCATACGCTGGATCGAAAAGAATACGCGCTGCCTTTTCGAGCACCTGCGAACCGGTGAGAACTTGCCCCGCCTTGGGACCTCGAACGATCGTCACTTTTGATACGTCGCGCGCCGCTTTGGCGAACTCCGCGAGCGCCGGCACGACGTCCGTCACGAATGCTTCCCCAAGGATCGGCTCGTACGTATTCAGGCCCGCGCCCGAACAATACGCTGGATTCGTCGTCGCATCCCCCGTTTCGGAGCATTCTGGCCCATGATCGGGTCCTGGCCAATGCTTTTTCAAGACGTCGATCAAGTCGAGCAACATCTCTTCGCCATCGGCTTTGAAATTGCCCGGCGCGTACTCCTCGCAATTCGGCGTGCACGTCGCATTCGCAAATGCCACGACGAGCGGACGGAGGTAATCGTAGAAGCCGAATCGTTCGAGCAAGAACAGTGTGTTCTTTCCGCGCAAGCGAAGCACGTCTTCTTTCACGTCGCATTTGCGCGTGCCGACGGGCGTGATCGTACACACGGCAGTTCCGACCGGCTCGATCAAGGCCGAAACGAAGTCGTTGGTCTTCTGGTTTTTCCCATTCACATAGGGATCGAGGTCCGGCATGACCGGGAATTGCGTGGACGATGCTCCGAAAAATACCAAACGGTTGAGCGCCGCCGGTTCGGGCTTCAGCGTCAAACCATTGATGCCCGACGAATCCTCGAACAGTTTATCCTTGCTCGTGAAAATGCCGAGGAAGTTCAGAAGCGCTTCGAGCTCACCCGCCTTGATCTTGAATTCGGCGCGCTTTTGATGATTCAGCGGCAGAACCGAATCGAGATAAAATACAGCCAAGTTCTCGAATGACAATAGCTCGCATTCGTCGTACCCGCTGCCGAAAATCGGCCAGGTCAGGTCGAGGCCTCCGACCGATGCTTTGACTTTGGCCCCCTGCTTGTTGCACGCTTTGACTTTGTTCGCCAAATGAATGATATCGATCGCCCGCTCCCAGCACGAGCGATTGTTACCGGTCACCGGCTTCGTTCGATCGACGGGTGTCGACGGATCGAGCGGATTGTTCGTCGTGACGTTCCATGCGGGTGCATTGATATCCTCGACGTAATACGTCATTTCATCCGTATGCGTCATGAGCTTCGCGAACGCTTCGCCCACGTGCGCAACGCCGCCTGTAGGTGTCGTCATCGCCGGATCCGCAAACGATTCGATCAATTTTGCCGTGAGACCCGGCCGCGCCGTAATGCGCGCCATGATTTGCGCAACCTCGTCCCAGATGGGCGTCTTGTACGGGATTTGTGCAACCCTCTCTTTACCCGCGGCAGCGAGCTTATCGTGTTCGAGCGCAATTTCGCGAATGCGTAGCGTCGCTCCCAAGAGCCGCGCCACTTTGTCTTCGTGATTCTCCACCAAATCGATGAGCCCCTGCACGAGCGCATCCGAATCCTCGTCCGCAAGAATCTGCCCGAGCGCATGCGCCAAGTCCGGCAGCGGCGAATCTTCACCTCGGAACCGCTTGTACGGCAAACACGACGCGCACGTATCACCCGCGGGCCTAACCTTTTCCGTTTCGAGGTCGTACACGGCATCTTCGCGATCGCCGAGCAAAAGATTCGCGCCCGCCACTGCATACATCAACGTTTCGCGCTCTGCTTTCCACGCGTCATCCCCTGCATTGGGCGCATATTGCGTGGCATCCACGAGGTTGCCCAAGTCTTGCGCCACCGCTCCAATCAGCGTCCGTGACGTGTCGATGTATTCATACGCGAATGGCTCCGGGCGCCCCCAACCATCGGTGCCCGGCGTTCCCTGTACGGCGAACGGAGCGAGCACCGGGACGGGCACGTTGTTCGTCGTAATGAATTGCCCGAATTCATCGACATCGGCATACCCGTCGCCATTGCTATCCGTAAATGGATCCGACACCGTCCCTGTTTGTCCGGGAACGTTTCCGAAGGGCGTCACGAATCCGCGCCGGTCTCGTTTGCCAATCCACGTCGGCGCGGCCGCAGAATCTTTTGCAAAACTCGGATGCTGATCGAGCAAAACACGCACCAAGAATTCGCCCGTCTCCATGGGGCGGCTCGGTTGCGCCTTCGCCGCGTCCACGACAATGGGCGAAAGCTGGGAAATCGTCGATTTGAACGTCGCCAAATCACGACTGACGACACGGAGAATCTGCACGAGCTCCGGGGCAATTTGGCCATCGGGCGCGAGCACATCGAGCAGCGATGTCAAAAGCGGGCGGAGCCGAGGATAACTCAAAAGTGGACGCGTGACGCCCAGCCCCACGGGAACCGGCCGATACCCCTGGCGTCCCCATATCGACGACATGGCATTCCGCGCCTTTTCACTTTCCAAAAGCGACGCAAAAATACCACCCATTGCACGCGTGGATGCGGGCGCCGCAGGAGCACCTTGGGGTTCGTAAGGGTTTGTTTCGTATAATTTGGACAACTGCTGACTGAACGTCAATAATGCATCGTGCATTCGCACCGTGTCGCCCGATGCTTCGGTCGTCACGTCCTCGATTTCAGCGTCGGGAAAAATGGCATTGAATGCACGCACCAAGTCTCCGCGACGCCGCGCCATCGCCTCGATCTTCGCAATCCCGAGCTCCCGCGCTTTCGTCTGCTCTTCACCACTTACCGGAGGCAGATAACTTATGTCCACCTCGTCCGCGTACACGCCCGTGTTCGAGTAGTGGCAAACCGAATGGTACGACGCGCCGGTGATGTCTTCCGTGAGCGCTCCGGCTCCGATGCGATCGCAAAGCACGCCGAACATGTCGTCACCGAGCGTTGCTTTTGGCGGCGCGATGCGTGTCGTATCGATTCCTTCGTGGCAAGACGCCGCAGTGATAACGACCGCAGCCAAACCGAGACCTCGAACGACGCGACCCAAAACGGAGGAACGACGAGTGCGTGCACGCATGGAGAGCCCTCTTGCATGCATCTTACACCGATCTTGCGAGCTTTGGAACCACCGAGTTTTTCATTTTGACGGACAGGTTCGTTAAAAATTGCTACACCCTCGCCCCATGTCGCTCCTGCCGCCCGAACCTGTCGTTCCCGACCAACAGCGAGCCCGCGCACCGTTTCCCCTGCGTTATGACGACATCGCTCAAACCGGCCACATGCTCGTGACGGCGATCCCCGTCGCGCTCAGTGACAGCGGCTGGAAGATCGTCTCGAAGTACATCTCCGACGACACGTTTCGACGAACGCGTATTTTGCCCATTTTGAGTCGCTTCGTCATCGAAGCAGGTTCGGCACCGTTATCGGTATCGTCCCGCATCGAAAGTGAATCAGCCATTCAGCTTGCGCATACGCTCGGGCCGGACGGTCAGGTCGAAAGGCTCGTGCTGAACATGTGGTGCAATATCGTCGGCGAAGCTGGACGAACGCACGGGCCTCGGCCGCCGAACGCGGGCACATTGCTATTGGCAGGGCGCGTTTTTGCCGAGCATGTGATGACGCGACCATTCGATCCGCCGGAGTCGCGCCGAGTCGTCGAGCTCGACATGCCAGGTCTTCCGCGCATTCCGCCGGATCGTCACGATTGGCAGCCGCCCGAGACGCTCATGCAATTGCCCGAAGGGGCGTCTTGGCTGGATGATTCGTTTGCATTCGATGCGGCACCGATCGTCTTCGGCAGCGATCGAACGGATTCGAACTATCACGTCAACTCATTGGTGTATCTGCGGCTCTTCATCGATGCGGCGCTACGAAGATTATGGGACCTCGGCAAACGCGCGCCACTACGCGCGAATGCATTGGAGATTGCGTACCGAAAGCCGAGTTTTGCGGGCGAGCGAGTGCACGTTGCGCTGCGTGCATTCACGTGCGCCGAGCGCGTGGGCGCGTCGCTTTTGCTGGTATCGGACAAGGACGCTGCTGGGGCGATAGAAGCTGCGCGGCCGCGTTGTTTTGCGCGGGTGTGGTTCGTGGGGGAGTGAGTCTCGCTCACTTCCTCTTCGTCAAAAGCACCACGCCGAAGATCGCCCCCAGCGTCAATATGATCGTCGCGCCGCTCGCCACGTTCGCGTGATACGACAAAAGCAGCCCCACGACCGACCCCAACATGCCCATTGCAATGGAAATCCACGCGACGCGGCCAATGGTTTTTCCCAGCATTTTCGCCGTCGCCGCCGGAATCACCACGAACGAGCTCACGAGCGCAATGCCCACCGTCTTCACCGCCACGACGATGACCACCGCGGTGAGTGCCAATAGCATGTAATCGAGCGCCGCGACGGGCACGCCCGATAGCGCCGCAAGCTCCGCATCGAACGTGGCATACGCGAGCTTCGTCCATGTAAACGCCATGAGCACGATCGTAATCGCTGCAACGACGCCCACCGTAATGAGGTCCTCGACGGATATCGCCAAAATGCTCCCGAACAAGACCGTTTCGACGTTCACCTGCGGTCCCTCGGCCGTTCTCAGCCCCAAAAACAGGACACCGAGCGCAAACGATACCGCCGAAAACACGCCCGTCGCCACATCGCCGCGTAAACTCCCTCGACGAAGCACGTACCCGATGCCCACCGCCACGATGACCGTGAATGGCAAAGCGACCCAGGTCATTCGTTCGAGCGTCACGCCGAGGAGCAGGCCCAATGCAATGCCGCCGAATGCTGCGTGAGCCAATCCGTCACCAATGAACGAAAGGCCTCGCTGCACCACGAATACGCCAATCATCGCACACAAACCACCCACCACCGCGCCGGCGATCATCGCCCGCTGCATGAATGGCACCATCAAAGGTTCGAGCAGCGCGTCCACAGCGATTTACTCCTCGTCCGGCAAGTGTTTATGCGAATGCGCAGGATGATCTCCCGCGGCAACCGACGATATTGCAGAAAATGACGATTGCCCGAGCAGCTCGCTCGGCAGCCCCCACGCCGCCACCTTCCCCGCGTCGATGTACACCACGCGCTCCGCACAACGCGCCATTGCCGCGAGGTTGTGCGTCACCAAAATGGCCGCAAGCTCGTCGCTGGCCGATATTTCCGCCAAAAGATCCAAAAACTCAGCGCGCCCCTTGACGTCGACGCCCGCCGTGGGTTCGTCCAAAATGACGAGCGACGGCTTGTTCACGAGCGCTCGCGCCAAAAATACGCGCTGCGTTTCTCCACCCGAAAGACGCGCCAATTGTTTCTCGAGCAGTTTTTCCCCGCCGACGTGTTTCAACACTTCCACGGCCCGCGCCCTTTCGGCTTCCGTGATGCGCAAAGGCCAACTTCCTCGCATCGCCGCCACGATCAAATCGATCGATCGCGCCGGAAACGTCATGTCGCTCGTTTTTCGCTGCGGAACGTATCCCACTTCGCGCAATGCCTTTTGCGCTGGTTTGCCCATGATACGAATGGTGCCGCTCGTGAGCGGCATGAGGCCCAGCACTGCCTTCAAAAAGGTGCTCTTTCCCGCGCCATTCGGTCCGCAAAGACAAACGAATTCACCTTTGGGCACCCAAAAGGAGATTTCGTCGAGGAGCCGCCGCCCGGGCACTTCGACCACGAGCTTGTCGATTTCGAGCACCTTGGGAAGCGACGGATCCGGAAGCGAAAAATGCCCATGGGGCAATTCTTGCGGTGCTGCGGTCATTTCAACGCCTTGTCGAGCACTTCGGTGTTTTTCTCGAGAAGCTTTTCGTACGTTTCGACGCCGGTGCTACCGCCAATCGGATCCAATTCGAAGAGCGGCAATTTCGCTTGATCGGCGATCACTTGCGCCGGACGACGATCGAGCTGCGGTTCGGAGAAGAGCGCTGCCGCTTTGCTCTTTTCAATGGCCGTGAGCACGTCCTTTACGTATCTGGCCGTGGGTTCCTTGCCCGGGAATGGCTCGATGACGGCCGAAATGCGCAAACCATATCGCTCGGCATAATACCCCATCGATCCGTGGAACGTGACGATCGTCTTTTTCGTCCACGCTTTCGACTTCGCTTCAATGGCCGCGTGCAGTTTGTCGAGCTCACCCTCGACGGTTTTCCCTCGCGCCTTGTACCCTTCGGCACCCGCTGCATCGAGTTTTTCGAAGGCCTCCACGATTGTCGGGACAACCGCCTTCATGCGCACCGGATCGAGCCAGAAATGCGGATCTTCGGCGCCGTGATGGTGATGATGCCCGTGATGATCGTGCCCGCCCTTCGCCGCGCCCTTCGGTTCCGGCTTCGGCGCGTGATCTCCATCGTCGTGCTCACGACCATCGTGCGCCTTCTCGTCGTGATGGTCGCCCTTTTTCCCGTGGTCGTGATCGTGATCGTCATCCTTGGCGGGTTTGTCCTCGTGCTCCTCGGCCTCCTCGACCGCCGCTTCGCCGACCTCTTCCGCGGTCATCTTGCGCGGGTTTGCCTTGGGACCGAGCTGCACGATGGGCACGTCGTTTCCAGCAGCGCCGCGAACGATTTTCTCGAGCCACCCGTCCATGGACAAACCCACGGACAAACCCAGCTTGCTCTTCGCAACCTGCGCCATTTCCTTCGGCGTCGGATCGTAGCTGTGCTCGGAACGCCCAGGCGGAAGCACGAGCACCACGTCGAGGCGATCGCCCGCGACGCGACGAGCGATGTCCCAGAGCGGGAAGATCGACACGGCGACGCGAGGTTTGTCCGCGGATGCAGTCGTTCCGGATCCCTTGCGATCGCAGCCAAACATCATCGTGGAGGCGAAGATCGCGGCGAGGTATTGGAGATGAGCGCGCCTTTGATGCATCGGGAATTCTTTCTGAGCTGAGCTTGTCCGCAGCATCTCAGAGACAAGGCGCAGCGCTGTCAAGCGGCGCGGCGCACAGGATGTGCCGAAGCGTTTCCCGAGCACGTTTGCGCACGTATCATGCGCATGTGTCGTCTATCCAAAAAGTCTCCTCGAGCGACTCGAACCTCGCGTCGCATGCTGCATTCCCACGCGAGAACGTGTGCATCGACTGCCGCACGCTGCTCGGCCCCAAAGAAGCGTGCGACGGAGGGCCCAAGCATCGCGTCGCGGCGCTCGGCAATTCTGCCGGTCGAAGCAAACTCTTGAACGAGGTGTGGGGACCTCCGTCGGTCCGACGCCGCGCCAAACAACTGGCGAAAGCAGGCGGTGGAGGCGCTGGAATCGGATCGCTTTTCGAAGGATGCGGAAGCGGCGGCTGCGACGGATGCGGAAGCGTTGCTCTCGATGCAGAAGCGCTCGCCGTCATTGGCGTGATCCTCTTCGTTGCAGTCGCGGGCGTGCTGCTCGTGTGGCTCATGATGAAGATCATCGAATGGGTGCGTGCGTATCGCAATCGGCCGAAGCCGAATGGAGGCGTCGTGCGTCCAGCATCCATCGGGCGCAAGCCGGGTCCTTACGGCGTCATCGTTGGCAAAGCGAAAACGCTTGCACCAGCAACGGGTTCGTCATGCGTCGCGTGGGCGCTCGACTTGCGCAGCTCGAGGTTTCTCGGGACAGACTTGATGCTTCGAGACGCAGAGACGTGTGGCTTCGACGTGAAGCTCGACGACGGGACCACAGCGCGGATCCCCGCGGGTCGCATTCGTCTCGAAGGACCACACAAGCGCGTGGATCGCGGTGATGCGACGAATCTCGAGCAGTTTGTCCAGACGCTCGCACCGCTCGACGATCCCGAAGACGAAGGGCTCGATCCATTTCCGTACGACGTCGCGGACGAGGTCGTCGTGAAGCCTGGTGATCGCGTGCGTCTCTTTGGCGACTTCGATCGCGAGGCGGATCCCAACGTCGCGGCTGGTTATCGTGGAGCGAGCGTGATCTTGGTGCCGCAGAACGTGCCTGCGATACGCATCGTGAAAGCTTGACGTGTGATTGCGCGTCGAAAGCGCTCGCGATACCCTCGGCGCCATGTCTACGAAGGTGGAGCTTGCGGCGTGCCAGGTTCACGTCACGCCGGAAACGTATGCATCGGAGACGAGCTTCGATGCGATGCTCAATCGAATCGGCGGCAAGCTCGAAGAAGCGCGAACGGCGCGCGGCCACGAATACGCATATCCGTGTCTTGCGGTTTTTCCGGAAACGATTGGAACATTCTTGCCGCTCGTGGATCGATTGGATGGCGTGCGTGATGCCAAAACCACGGACGATGCGCTTGGGCGCATTGCACGAAAATCGGCTTTGGGTATTGCGCGTGCCATGGTTCGCGGAAAAACCCTGCATCCGACGGTGGCATTTTTGCTTTCGGTTGCCCCCGAGGTACGCCGCATTTATCGAAATGCGTTTTCACGGTTTGCTCAGCGGTACAACGTGTGGACGGTGGCGGGCAGTGCATTTTTGCCGCGGAACGCATATGGGGATCTCGCCGACGACTTTTCGCCCACCGATGGCCGAATATACAATACTTCGTACATTTTCAATCCCAAGGGCCGTCACGTCGGTGTTGTTCGCAAAGTGAATCTCGTGCCGACGGTCGAAGACAGCGTGGGTTTGTCGCCGGGGCACAAGGGTGATTTATGGCCCGTGACGACGCCTTTTGGTCAGATTGGAACGCTCATTTGTTACGATGGATTTCGCGTTGCGCACACGCCGAACGAACCGCGCTTTTGCCCGCTCTTGACGCATTACGACGATCATGGTTGCCGCATCGTGGCGCAACCATCTGCGAATTTTTGGCCGTGGGACGACACGTGGACGTTTCAAGGCGTCCAAGGTTCGATGAAACGTCACGAACAATGGCTGAACGAAGGGCTTTTGTCGCAGATGGATCAGGTACCGCTGCAATCTTTGAAGTATGCGGTGACGGCGCAATTGCTCGGGGAAGTATTCGACAATCGCTTCGATGGCCGATCGCACATTCTGGAGAGAACGTCCGAAGGAGCACGCATTCTTGCGGAAGCGCCGCGCGGGGATGTGTCACCGGAGGCAGAAACTGTCGTGTTTCGGGTGGTCGAGGTCTAGACGAAGCCGGTTGTGGTATTAGATTCCGGCCCCCAAACTTGTAGGACGACGCCTTCATGCAACAACCCAATCCGTGGATTTTGTTCATGGGCGGCCTGATGCTTTTTCAGGTCGCGGCTATGGTGTACGGAATCAAAGCAGCACCGGAATGGGCGAAGCTCCTCGGCGCGCTCATTGTCGCGGCGTGTGGCGTGTTGTCGATGCTGATCGGGCTGAAGCGGCAGTTCGGCAAGAAACCGGAACCACCGAAGAAGGTGCAACTGAAGCGCGAGCGAAATGCGACGCGGTCTTCGAGCGACTTGAACTAGCGAAACACATCCTTCGCAGCGCGCACCTTGCCCAACACTTCCGCGCGGTTTTCGCCGTGGTAATGCGCCTTGATCGTCGGCTCGTCCACCCGCAAAAACGGATTCGTCGCAAGCTCTTCAGCTATCGTCGAAGGCACCGTAGGCTCATTGCGAGAACGCTTCTCCTGCGCCATTTCGAGTTTCCGCTTGACGTCTTCGTTCTCGGGTTCCGCCGCAGCGGCAAATCGCAAATTGCTCACCGTGTATTCATGTCCGCAATACACGCGCGTATTTTGCGGCAGCCGCGCAATCTTGTCGCACAAGGAAACCACCATCATCTCCGGCGTCCCCTCGAAAAGCCGCCCACAACCCGCAACGAACATCGTGTCGCCCGTAAATACGGCATCCTCGACGACGTACGCAATGGCGCCGAGCGTGTGGCCCGGAACGAAGAGGCAACGGAATGACAAACCGGCAACATCGAACGTCGAGCCGTCCGAGACGCCCACGGTTTGCGCCGGAATGCGCTTTTGATCGAAATCGCTTTGCGACCCGTACACCGGCAACGCGCCGTACTTGGCGACGAGCGCTTCGTTGCCACCCACATGATCAAAATGGTGGTGCGTGGCCAGAATGCCCACGAGCTTCAGGCCTTCACGCTCGAGCGCCGCGATGACCGGCTCGGCCTCCGAAGGATCCACGACGACGGCTTCTCGACTCCCCTCGGCAACGACGAGGTAGGCGTAATTGTCGCTCAAACATGCAACGGGAAAAACTCGCATGGCGCGCAAGATACGCGGAATCGAGCGACGACTCAACCGGGTCTTTCAAAAAGAGCGCATCCGACAGTCCCCGAGGCGTCTGGCACAGTCGCCCGAACACGGCACATGTTGACACAATTGCAAGCTGGACTTCGGCTGCCTTTTCATCCGTTGCACACACAGCACAACTTGGCCCATTGTTTGCTCTCCAGCCAGGACATGAACAAGCGCACTCGATCCACACTTGGTATTTGCACTTCGCTCCTTTCTCTCGTCGCGCTCGGCAATGGCTGTAGCGGAACGATCGACAAGCAAAACAATACGGCCGAAGCGCGCGGCAGTCTGCAACAAGCACAAAGCTGCGCGGACCTCGAAACGCTGCTGAAGCAAGATGCTGCGGCAAAAATGAATGCGCAAATCGATGCGATCATTGCCAGCATCGAAGCCAATGGCGGCTATTATGGCTGGGGCTGGGAAGATGGCGGCGTCCCCGGCGGCGCGACATCATCGGGCGTGTCGTCGTCCGGCTCGAGCAGTGGCGGACCGGTCGGAAGCGGCGGCTCGGGCGGCGGATCGAGCGGTTCGGGTGGTGCTGGAGGTTCAGGGCCCGGTGCAAACCCCGACCATTCCAACACGAATACGCAGGTCGCGGGCGTCGATGAAGCCGACATCCTCAAGACCGACGGAAACTACATCTATCTGCTTCACGGACAAACCTTGCAAACACTGCAAAGTTGGCCCGTCTCGAGCCTCGCGATTGCGAACACGACGCAGGTCGAGGGCAATCCGATCGAAATGTTCGCAACCGAAGAACACCTCGTCATTTATTCGCAAGTCGATGGGTCGGACATCTACAATGCCGCCAATGTGCAGCCGCGCGCTCCTTATTATGACGGGTATTACGAAGGTCCGGCTTGGGATGGATACTACAATCCCTACTACGCGCCGCTCACGAAAATCACCGTGCTCGGACTCAATGCGGGACAACCGACCGGCGTGCTCAAGGAGGTCTACTTCGAGGGCAGTTACGCGTCGTCACGCCGCATCAACGAAAACGTGCACTCGATCCTCAGCGGCGGACAACACGGCCCAAACCTGAATTATTACCCCTCCTTCGAAAACGGCTATCCGCAAACCGTTTCGGAATGGACCCAAGCGTTCGAAAACCTTCGCTTCGAAAATACGCTCGCCATTTTCGGCTCGACGCTGAACGATTGGCTCCCGTATCGCTTCGAAAAGGCGAATGGAAACGTCACGGTCGTGCCTCCGAGCTGCGAATCGTATTACGTCCCGTCGCAAGGTTCGACGGCATACGGCCTGGTTTCCGTCGAATCGTTTCCCTTGACAAACCTTGGCGCGCCCATGGCGGAAACGAACATCGTCGCGGGTGTGGATACGGTGTATTCGAGCGGCGATGGGCTTTATCTTGCGGCACGTGCGTACAAGGATCCGTACATGACGGCGCTGCCCCCCGTGCAGGCGGTCGATACGACGGAAACGTTCGTCCACAAATTCGATTTGGCAACGAATCCGGCCGAACCTGCCTATGTGGCCACGGGCAAAGTACCCGGACGCGTGAAAAACCAATTCTCGATGGATGAACGGGACGGGAAATTGCGTATCACCACGACCCGCGAGCTCGTTTCGCAAACCGATTGGACGACGTCCAACGGGCTTTACGTGCTTTCGCAACAAGGCACGAACCTCGGCACGATCGGCAGCGTTACGGATCTCGCGCTGGGAGAAACGATTTATTCGACGCGTTTCGTCGGACAGCGCGCATACATGGTCACATTCCGGCAAGTCGATCCGCTCTTCGTCATCGATCTGTCGGATCAAACGAAACCCACGGTCATGGCCGAGCTGAAGATTCCAGGCTTCAGCGAATACATGCACCCGATGGACGACAATCACCTGTTGACCATTGGTCAAGATGCGACGCCGGATGGCCAGGTGCTCGGTTTGGCCCTGCAAGTCTTCAACGTATCGGATCCGCAAAACCCGCTGCTGATGCACAAGTATGCATTCTCGGGCAGTGAATACGGCCATTCCGAGGCGCAATACAACCACAAGGCATTCAACTGGTATGGGCCGCTGCACCTGCTTGCATTCCCGTTCAGCGGATACAATTCGCAGGACGGGACGATGCGTAGCTCGCTCGAGCTATTCAACGTGACGCTGGAAGAAGGCATCAAGAAACGCGCGTCGATCGATCATTCGACGTTCTTCAATGCGGATCCGTACGGCTACTGCAATGGGTATTATGGAGTCGACGTGCGCCGCGGCGTATTCATCGACGACTACGTGTACGCCATTTCGTACGGTGGCGTGACGGCGAGCAACGTGAACGAGCCGCTCGATCCGGTCGCTTCGGTGGCATTGCCGGTGCCGTCGCAGCCGTATGGGTATTGCGGGTTCTGAGCTATCACCGCAACGCCAGCACATGCAGCATCTTGAACGTCGATGGCAGCCCATCCCGAAGGGTCGCGACGCCCGGAATGTCCGCCCATGTCCACGCGGGCGTCACATCGACGTTCACCCACGGCCCGTCCGGGTCCGTGCGCTTCGCTCCCGCTCCCACGAGACGATAACCGTAATCAACCAACATTTGCAGCGTGCGCTCGAGCGGCTGGTCGTCGACCTGGTGCAATTCGAGCGCCCATGCCTTGACGTTGGGCATGGCTGCAAGCGCCTGCGGTAAAAACGCGTATTCGTGGCCCTCGACATCGACCTTGACCACCGTCGCGTCGGGCGCAATCGATTCCAGCTTGCGACAAGCAACCTGAATCCGCTCGCCCTCGTCATTGAGCGGCACCATCGAATTGAGCCCCCATGCAGCTCGCAGCGGTCGAAGCGCCAATTGGCCGTTGTGCGCGGATACGGCGCATTTTTTTACGGTCCATTTGTTGCCGGCTTTGGACGCTCGAATACGCGCTTCAATGGCCTTGATGTTTTCCGCAATGGGCTCGACCGAAATGACCTCGTTTTTGCGCGCGCCCTGATCCCAAAACAATTGCGAGAATTTGCCGACGTTCGCTCCCACATCGACGATTTTTTCGCCACGAAGGGGCAAGTTCTCCACGTACCAGCGCTCTTGCTTTTCCATCAGGCAGTCGGCTCCCATGGGAAAATATGCGAACCACCGAGGCGTTTGTCGCCAAAACTGCGCTCGATGGGCTTTAGCGTGCACACGTCGAGCAGCACGACGGACGCGTGTTTTCCATAGCTCACGATGAATGCAGCGCGATCGCGCGAAAGCTCGATGCCGCGCGGGTTTTGGCATTCGTAAAAGCCCACCAGTTTTTTCGATTTGAGGCTCCAAAACGTGACGATTCCGCCGAAAGGATTCGTGACGCCGACGATATCTTCGTGAATGACCACGCTGAGCGATTCGCCAATGACCTTGGACATGACGCGCTCGGGCCCGCGCATGCGTTCGGGCTTACGTTTTGGCGCGCGGAGTGTGATCCCGCCCGCAGATGTCTCCGCCGGAAGGCCATCGCGCGGTGCCGAAACGACCGCGAGCGACCCGTCGGGTGCGATGGCGACATGGCCCGCGTTGATTTTGGGATCGGAAAACTGAATTTTTTCAATGAGTTTGCGCGACGCGACGTCGACGTACGTGACGCACGGTTCGCTTTTGCTGCCGAGCGCTCCGCCGCCGTTGGTGATGACGAGTACCTTGCCGTCGTCGATGGGCACGCAATCGTGCGGGCGATCGCCGTAGGTGGGAAATGCCTCGATTTCGCGGTATGTTTTGGTTTCGCGTACGCTGAGCAGCCCTGCGTGCGTTTCGAGGTCGATTTCGACGACGAAGAGCTTTTCGCCATCCTGCGAATACACGCCGTGGCCGTAATAATGGCGCCCGGGTTTGGCGCGGATCATGCCCAAGCGGCGTTTTTCGGCGAGGTCGAGCAGTGCGGCGCCGGGACCGCGTTTTTCGAAAACCGCTGCAATGTGCGGACTTCCTGGCTTGGTCGTGAAGCCGTGGGGGAGAAAGTCGACGTCGATGCGGGCGACCCGATCGGCGTCGAGGTCGACGACATCGAAGGAGAAGATGGGCTGGAGGGTTTCGGGATCGAGACCTCCGGTTCCGCCGACGAACGTGCCGAGCATGGGCGCCATCCTAGAACAGCGAACCTTTCGCTGAAAGGAGATTTTGGGGGGCATGAGCGCTAACATAACCCCTTTTGCACCCCCGCGCGGGGTTGAAACCCCGCGCTACACATTCAAAAGTCCCCTCACTGCCGTTCGGGGACTGACCATCCTCAATTGCTACCACAACATCGAGAAGTGCTATCGATTTTGCAGCAGAGGGCATTTCTCTCATGTCAGCATGACGTCAGTCCGAGCGCGGTAGCGCGAGGACTTCTTGATGTGTAGCCCCGGGTTTTAACCCGGGGCGGGGCGACAATTGCGTTATGTTAGCGCTTATGGGGTTAGGGGGTGAGGCGCCCGGATTCAGCTACTCGCGCCGCCGATTCGCGTGGCAAACGTCGGAGCCGCCGCGTAGCGCCCCACATGATACTCCTCGTCGCCGAACACCGTATTGAGCGCGTGCATGCGCTTGAAGTACAGCCCAATGTCGTGCTCGTCCGTGATGCCAATTCCGCCATGCAATTGGATGGCTTGTTGCGTCACGAACCGCCCGCACAACGCAAGCTCGACCTTCGCCGCACTCACCGCGCTCCGACGCTGCGCCGGATCCGCATCGGAAACCGATAACGTTGCCAGAATCGACGTGCCTCGAGCAAGCTCCGTTCGGATGAACATGTCCACCGCTCGATGCTGCAATGCCTGGAACGTGCCGATTTTCACGCCAAATTGTTCGCGCGTTTTCATGTAATCGACCGTCATGCCCAGCGCCGTTCGCATGACACCCAATCCCTCGGCACACGCCGCCGCCGCTCCGATGTCGAGCACTTCGTCGACCAGCGCGCCGGCTTCTCCTTCGGCGCCAATTCGATCGCGTTCGGACACGCGTACGCCACCCAATGAAATCATCGCCGCCTTCTGGCCGTCGATCGTCTTGATGGGCGTCACTGACAAACCAGGCGCATCCTGCGAAATGGCGAACAGCGAAATCCCCTCCGCGTCGCCCGCATTTCCCTGCGTTCGCGCGGAAACCACGATCACGTCGGCCGCGTGACCATTCACGACGAATACCTTTTCGCCACGAAGCACGTAGTCGTCACCATTGCGAACGGCCGCGGTCTCGACCCAATTTGCATCGAATCTGCTGCCCCGTTCGGCATGCGCAAATGCCAAGCTCGTATCACCCGCAATCAGCGGCGCGAGGAATCGTTCGTGTTGCTCCGCAGTTCCGCCGCGTGAAATGGCCATCCCAGCGCAAAGCACCGATGCCGTGTACGGTTCGGGGACGAGCATCGTGCCGAGTTGTTCGAGGATGATGGCGACGTCGACGAACGATCCGCCAAACCCGCCCACGGATTCGGGAAATGGCAAACCAAGCCATCCGAGCTCGGCCATTTTCCGCCACACGTCTTTGCTCCAGCCGACGGAATCCTCGCGAAGCGTCCGCAAACGCGAAATGGGAGATTCTTTTTTGACGAACGACGCCGCCGTGCTTTCGAGCAGCTTTTGTTCCGGAGTGAGGTCGAAGTTCATGGCAAAACCTCTCAGGTGCTCGGCAAGCCAAGGATGAGCTTGGCAATCACGTTTTTCTGAATCTCGTTGCTGCCGCCGTAAATGGTCGCGGCCCGCGAATAATGGAACCCGCCGGTCACCGATTGCTCGATTTCGGGAATGATTCCAGGCTCGTTCCACCACGACAAAGAATCGTGCCCCATGATTTCCATCGCGAGCTCGTAGCATTGCTGGTGAATTTCCGAACCGCGAATCTTCAGAATGCTCGATTCGGGCCCCGGAGCATGCCCCATCTGCGCCGACGCTATCGCGCGGTAGTTGGTCATGCGAAGCGCCCACAGCTCGATTTCGAGCCGCGCAATTTTCGCACGGAAATGCGGGTGCTCGAGCAGCGGTACGCCTCGCTCGCGCGTCTCCGCCGCAATGCGTTTCACACGCCGAAGCGCCCGCGTCGACATACCAACGGCGGCAATGTACGTCCTTTCGTGCCCGAGCAGCGCTTTGGCCAATGTCCAGCCCCCGTGCAAGGGCCCCACGAGGTTCTCCGCGGGCACGACCACGTTCTCGAAAAACGTATCGCAAAAAGCCGGCGTGCCGGCAATCGTCAGCGTCGGGCGTACCGTGATGCCAGGCGTCTTCATGTTGACCAAGAAAAAGCTGATCCCTGCTTGCTTTTTCGCGTTCGGATCCGTCCGCGTGAGGACGAAAATCCAGTCCGCATACTGCGCATACGTGGTCCAGGTTTTTTGCCCGTTCAAAATGTAATTGCCTTTGCCGTCGCTCTCGGCCCGCAGCTTCAACGACGCAAGGTCACTGCCGGCATTCGGTTCGGAATACCCCTGGCACCAACATTCTTCACCCGCGGCGATTTTGGGCAAATACCGATTTCGTTGAGCGTCCGAGCCAAACTGGATCAAGAGCGGCCCGACCATCATCAATCCGAATGGCGAAAGCGCCGGAGTCCCCGCCAATTCGAGCTCCTCCGTCAAAATGAACCGACGGGTCACGTCGAGACCCGCTCCGCCATATTCTTTGGGCCAATGCGGAGCTACCCAACCTTTTTGATACAAGATTCGGTGCCACTCCATGATTTCGTCGTGCTCGAAATGAGCATCGACCTTGGCTTTGTCGCGAATGTGCGGCGGCATCGCCTCCGCAATCCACGCGCGAACACCATCCCGAAACTCAATCTCCTCGGCGCTGAACGATAGATCCATCCGGCTCTCCCAAAGGCCCCCTTAGTCCGGCCCGAGCCCGAAGGAAAGTCATTTTTTAATCATGGATATATCGGCTTTGGGCGTTAGCCGACGACAGCGCCCATCACACCGTCGAAGAATTCGCCGCTGCCCACGTTGTCGAGAAGCCGATTCCAACCAGGTTCGTCGAATGGGACGGGCAAACCATGATTGGTGAGCAGCACGGCGAATACCTCGCGCACGGGGTCGATCCACAAGAACGTTCCCGTGCCGCCCACTTTGCCATAAGACCCAGGCGACAGCTTCGTACCACCATTGCAGAAACGCGGCGTCGACAGCTCCCAGCCATATCCTTTCGGAGTGGCCAAGAGATTCATGATCGGGGAAGTGTCGTTTTTTCCGACGTCCGCGAATGGCGTCTGATTGGACACCATGGCGGTCGCAAGCTCGGTCGAAATGATACGCTTGCCGCCATACGTGCCGCGATTCAGCATCATTTGGCAAAATACGGCGGCATCCCTTGCGGTCGAAAAGAGCCCATCGCAACCGACGACGCCTCCGAGCGCGAAATCCTGGTCGTCTTGTACGACGCCACGCAGCATGCCTTTGCGTCGCTCGGTGGGACCCGTAGCAGCCACGCGCACATGACGCTCGGATTGCGGATGCGGCGCGTACATCGTGTCGTGCATTCCAAGCGGCGCCCAGACGGATTCTCGAGCAAACTCGTCGAGCCGTTTTCCCGCGACATTTTCAATGAGTTTTCCGAGCAGCCGATAGGTCAAGTCACTGTATTCGACCTGCGTGCCCGGTTCGTATTCCAATTTCGTTTCGGCCATTTGCCGCCAAATCTCTTCGGGGCGGCCACCGAAAATGTGGTTATCGAGCGGCAAACCGGCGGAATACGAGAGCATTTGTTTCACCGTGACACGCTCTTTGCCTTTGCCCGTGAACATCGGCATGTGCTTCACGACGGGATCGTCGAGCTTCAATTTGCCTTGATCCACGAGCACCATGGCCGCTATCGCCGTCGACATCACCTTCGTGACCGACATCATGTCGAACAGCGTATCCATGGTCATTTCATCATTGCCACCACGCACGCGTTTGCCCACCGCATGCTCGCCGACTATTTTGCCGCGCCGGCCAATGATTGCAGTCGCTCCAGGATAACGCCCCGCGTTCACGCGACCATCCATGCGAGCGAATACCTCGGCAATTCGCTCGGCGCTCATTCCAACACTTTCCGGTTTTGCCAGGACCAAACGTCCTGCATCATCACTCACATTCCAGCCAGATGTGGCGACCTCGCCGCCATTCGTCTGCGAAGTGGAAGCACAAGATGGGGCCAAGAACATTGCACCGAGTCCGAGCAGGACTCGACGACGGTCGACTGTGATCGGAGCGTGAACCATGGTCGGTACTTCGTGGTCTCTGCAGCAGAGCAAGGTTGGAGCAGCAAACGAACCGAGTCGCGCCATCGCGGACGCGTGAGCGTCGCCATTTAAGCGACGTTCTCATGCACTGCAAGCATCGCCAACCGGATGACCGCGGCAGTTTCACACGCCCCAGCAGCCTTCGACAAGTCACTTGTCCAATTTGTGCGGTCGAGCTTGCGGCTCTGCTCACCTGCCGCGAATGCGCTCGGTCACGGGCCAAGACGGAGGATCGCTGGCCGGAAATGATTCCTCCGATGCCTCGTCCACAGCTTCGTCCAGCTCGTTTTTCGGCCCGAGCACGCGGTCGTCGGAAACTTCCTCCATCACGATGGGCGGCCGGCCATGCTCGGGTTCATCCTCCGGTGCACAACCACTCGGCCGCATACCAAGCCTGAAACATGAGCTACACGCAACCAAAGCGTCGTTGGCTCCACGTCCCGGCGGTTCGTTTCGCTCTCCAGATCTCATCTCGCGCACCTCGCGAACTGCACATGCCGCGAAGCTCTTGCGCCGCAAGCACCCATCTACACATCGTCGTTGCTCATCTCGTTCGGCCCGGGTTCGTTTGGACAATCTCATCGACGGCCATCGACACCTGCCCAAAACGCCCAAAGGAAAGCGTGGACGGAGCCGCGCCGTGAGCTCGGCCGGCCAAATTCACGGGAGATTCATCATGGCCGAGAAAAACAAAAAACAAGGCTCGATGACGGTCGAGGAAGCAGGGCGACTGGGCGGTAAAGAAGTTCAGCACCAGCGCGACTTGCGTGACCGCAAAGAAGTTCGCGGCGAAGCGTACGACAAACCTGGTCCGCCCAAAGGCACAGCGTTCGGTATCGCCGCGATCACTCAAGCGCTCTCCGGCATGGAGTTTCCGACGACCAAGCAAGAGCTGCTGAAGCGCGCAGGAAACCAGCAAATCGAGTACCGCAAAGGGCAACCCGTTTCACTGAAGCAGCTCGTCGATGACCTAGAAGAAGAGGAATTTCCTTCGATGGCCAACGTCGTTCAAGCCATGCACGAGGCGCTCGAAGAAGAGGGCCTCACCGGAGAAAGCGGCAAGGAAAAGGCTGCGTGAAGGGGGTTGGCACCTTTCTCATACGATCGTCGTGACAAGTCCAGGTTGCAGGATCGACGAACATCACGACATTCGTCGCGCCGAAAGGGTCGACCATCGATGCCCGTCACCAGCATGGTCAACACGGAAGGGTGAACGTCCGACCGTCGTCACCAGCTTGGTAACATCGCAAGCATGCAAGTGCGCCCATCGTCACCACCTTGGTGACCACGCAAGCATGTACATGCGCCCATCATCACCAGCGCGGTGACGCCGCCAGGGTGCAACCCTTCGCTGTTCGCTGAAACCTTCGCCGCTCGTCACTCCACCGTGACGGTTTTGGCCAAGTTGCGCGGCTGATCGACGTCGTTGCCTTTGATGTTGGCCACGAAGTACGCGATGAGCTGCAAGGGCAAGACCGTCAGCAGCGGCAGCACCTCGTCGGGCACTTTCGGAATCCATACCGCGTGGGCCGCAACCTCGAGCATCGCTTCATCGCCTTTGGTCGCGATGGCGATGACTTGACCTTCACGCGCTCGAACCTCTTGCACGTTCGACAGCATCTTGTCGTACTGAGCGTCCATCGGGCAAACCGCCACGACCGGCATCGACTCGTCGATGAGCGCGATGGGCCCGTGTTTCATTTCGCCCGCCGCGTAGCCTTCGGCGTGCGCGTATGAAATTTCCTTCAGCTTCAAAGCACCTTCGAGCGCGATCGGATAACCGAGCCCTCGGCCGAGGAAAAGCACGTCCTTGGCATGCGTGAGCTTCTTGGCGATGGCATGCACGTAGTCGGCGTCGCCCAGGATTTCGCGCTGATGACTCGGCGTCTCCCAGAGCGCCTGCAGCACCTTGCGCGCTCGTTCGTCGGGCAGCGTCGAGCGGCGGCGCCCGATGTACACCGCGAGCAAGAGCAGCGCAGCGAGCTGCGTCGTGAAGCACTTCGTCGATGCGACACCGATTTCGGGACCTGCGTGCGTGTAGAGCGCTCCGTCGGACGCTCGCGGGATCGCGCTGTCGAGCACGTTTGCGACGGCAAGCACGCGCGCGCCGCCTGCTTTCGCGGCCTTCACGGCAGCGAGCGTGTCCGCGGTTTCGCCCGACTGACTCACCGCCACGACGAGATCGTCCGGGTAGAACAACGGTTCGCGATACCGAACCTCGCTGGCAAGCTCGACGACCGACGGCACTTTCGCAAGCTGCTCCATCCAGTAGCGCCCAGCGATCGCTGCGTGATGGCTCGTCCCGCACGCGACGAAGTACACGCGACGAATCCGCTGCGCTACCTCGGGCGGCACGCCCATCTCGGCTGCGTACACGTCCCCTGCAGTGAGGTCGATGCGACCGCGCAGCGTCGCCTCCACGACATCCGGCTGCTCGTGGTCCCATGAAGTGTTTGTAGCCCGCCGGCCCCGCCCACGAGCCCCCCCCCCCCCCCCCCCCCCCCGCCCCCCCCCCCCCCCCCCCCCCGCCCCGGCCGGCGCGTCGCCATCATCGACCCCCCCCCCCCCCCCCCCCCCCCCCCCCCCCCCCCCCCCCCCCCCCCCCCCCCGCGCCCCGCCCCCGGCCCACGACGATCGCCTCGGGTTGGTCTCGCGAAACCACCGCGATGACGAATGCGCCGACGACGTGCCGCAAGGCTCGCTGCACCGCTTCGAAGAGCGACGCCTTGCCCTTGCCAAGCTCGCGATGAACCAAGTGCGCGACGATCTCCGTGTCCGTGTCGGACAGAAACTTCACGCCATTGGTGAGGCCATTGCGACAGAGGGTCCGTTGACTCCGTTTCGCCGCTTGTTGTACCCTCGTCGACACATCGTGCCACGTCGGGGGTTCTGTCATGCTTTACCGCCTTCTTTTCGCCATGCTCGTCATGTTCGTCATGGCTGCATGTGGCGATTCATCACGTGGTTCGGGCGGCAAAAATGCGGTAGCAACGCATCAGAACGCGATAGCGCCGAAACTGTCTGCCGATCCTATTCTCCCCGCTGCATTCACCCTGGGAACGTTGTTGCAATCATCCGGCGTTTCTCCGACAGGGGAATACCAAATTGACATTCCATTGGATGTGCCGCCTGCACGTGCGGGCATGGCCCCAATGTTATCGCTATCGTATTCGAGCGGCGCGGGACGTGACAGTGTGGGATTGGGATGGTCCTTACGAGGAGCGACGTCATTCATTCGATATTGCGCGCCGACCTTTGCGAGCCATGGTCATGCCGGGTTTCCGAGTGCATTTTGCTTGGATGGACAATTTCTCGTTTCTATCGACGGTGGTGAATGGCGTACTGAAAATGAATCGTTTGCGAAGATTGTGGCATTGTCCGGCGGAGACATACCCAATGGTTGGGAGGTATGGACGAAAGACGGGCGCATTCGTACATACAAAGCCGTTCAATACGACGGATCGAAGACGCGTTTCTGGGCGCTGTCGTCCGAACGAGACCGAATTGGCAACCGGATTGATTATTTTTATCGTCACGAAGAAAAGGCCCCCTATCAACAATTCATTTTCGACATCGAGAAAATCGAATACACAGCTTCGAATACCGAAACTCCGCGGCGTAAAGTCGAATGTCATTACGAACCGAACGGCATGCCTGCGTTCGTGCGGGTGTGGGATGCGAGCGCTCATGCATATCACGAGCGTGACGTGTCGCAATTGCTCACGTCGATCGAAATGCATGGTCCCAATGAGCACGGCACGACCGCGCTTGCGTGGTCATACGCATTGACGTATGAGAAGAGCGCCGATACCGATCGGCCGCTGCTATCATCGATTGAGCGGTGTGGCGCATTGGGCGGATGTTTGCAAGCGCGAACGTTTCAATACAGCAAAAGGCCGCCGGGCACCAAGGACACGTTTTCCACGATATGGGAGCACGTCCGCCATGGCGCGATTCCGCGCGAGCAGATCCGCGTACTCGATGCAAATGGCGACGGCAAAGACGATGTACACATTGCGTTGGGGCTTCATGATAGCGTGACGTACGTATCGGCTAATTCAGCGCAGGCCGTTGCAAGTACGACGATCCCGGGGCCGGACGCGGTGGCCGTCGATATCGACGGGGATGGTCGCATCGAGCTCGTTGGAACGCGGACGCTTTCAGAAAAGCCGCTCAAATGGGAAAAGTGGATTTATCGAGCTGATCCAACTGGCAAGTTTGCACCGTGGAAAAAGCTGCCGAATACGGATGAATTGTGGCATCAGGACCCGTACGTCACCGGCTACAATGCGCTTTACACGGAGATTTTTGGCGTTCGATTTGGTGATGTCAATGGTGACGGTTTGCTGGATCTTTGTCGTGAACGACCGTCGTATACGCTGCCGTCGCCCGATCCCATGGTGAGCGCCGTCTGGTGGTGCGCCCAAAACATCGGTGATGGCACGTTCGGATCATTCAATCTATTGGCACACATTTCATTCATTGGTGACGGCCCCGTGTATTTGGCCGACCTCGACGGCGATGGCAAATCGGAATTCCATGCCGGCAACGATACGCTCGGCGACGTCGATGGTGATGGCTTGCTCGACATTGCGTCGACCAACGCCCCCGATACCATCACAGTCGGCGATCTCGATGGCGATGGCAACGACGATGTGATTGATGACGCCGCATTCCTGGATGAATCCGACAGCATCTATGATGCCGGCGTTTTTCGTGGCGACTTCGACGGCAATGGTCGCGACGACTTGTTGCGCGTGTGGGTCGATTCTGCAAAACGGACGCATTTCCAAGCGATCACCATGCGCGGTGGCGACCCGGATCGGCTCATCGAAGTTGGCGACGACGGGTCCGATTGGCGCGAGCGCATTACATACACGCGTAGTTATGCGCCCGACGTGGATCCGCAATCATGTATGCAGGCATATCCGCTCGCGTGTGTGCGGCGCGGGGCCAGCGTCGTCGCCCGCATCGAATCGCGCACCGGCACGCCACGTGATCGGCATTATTCGTTCGGCGAGCCGGTTTTCGATCGCCAAGGACGCGGGTTCCTCGGTTACGGCGTCGTGCGGGAATGGGAGCCTGACAGGCCGCGGCAAACGACGACGTACTACGACCACACGATCATTCAAACGAGCCCGAACACGAACAAGCGTTTTGCGCCCGGTGCATTTCGAGCGAAACGCGTCGTCGAAATCACGCCCGTTGTTGAACACGCTCTTGGTGCGGGAGCGTCTCCTGTGGCTGGCGTCGTTCCTGCGCGAGTGCGCGTGCAGCAACAAAACGTGGTCGTCGATTGGCTCCACGACGGCAAAACGTATTTCGTGCACCCGACAGCGTGGGATTCGGCCGAGTGGGAGACGTCGGTGCAAGTCAATAGCGGAAGCACGCCGTTTATCGTCGAACCGCCCATCAATTGGTTTGCGCCGCTGCGCGCGTCGGGAACGCTTCACTTTGATTGGATGGGCAATTTGCGCTCGTCGACGCGCCATACGCTTGGCGGCACGTATGAAGCGGTCGAATGGACGTACGACATTCGCGAAAATGATTGGCTCGTTGGTTTAGCGGAATCGCGCACGGTAACGTCCATCGATATCTCCGGCATGTCGACGACCCGCCACACGCAATTCGCACACGACGCGAATGGGCTGCTCGAAACCGTCGAAATCGAGCCCGGCGATCCGGCGGCATACCAGCGTATCCATTATGCGCGTGCCAACGGCTTGGTCATTGAAGAGCACCGAACGATCACGCCGAATACGTTGCTTTGCCCGCAGGCAGACGGTTGCCCGCGGACGACGTTCATCGAATACGACGACGAAGGCGCTTTTGTTACGAAGAGGCGAAACGCGCTGAATCATGAGCAGTGGATCATCACGCATCCGTCACTCGGTGTGCCCTTGGCGGCGACCGATGAAAATGGTATTTTGACACAATGGGTGCACGACGACCTTGGAAGAATACTTCAGGCTTCACGTGACGGCGGCAGCGCGGTAGCACTGACCCACGCGCCGTGGATGGAAAACGGTTTTATTCGTGGTACAGAATCATCGTCGCAATCGAGTGACAATCGGCAAACGCTCGCATTTGTCGACGACCGCGGGCGCAACATTGAAACGCGCGGCCGTGGATTTGATGGCACGTGGAGCCAAGTGACACGCGAGTTCGACGTGTTGGGGCGCGTTTGGCGTATCAATCGTCCGGCCGAGATTGGGGTGGACCTCAATAAGATACCGTCGACGAGCACGCAATACGATAGCCTTGATCGGCCAATCCTTACGGCGCATGCCAATACGTACGCCGTGGAAGCGACGCATTCGATGTTCACGACGACGACCGAGGATTCGCTTGGACGGCAGCGTCAAGAAGTGCGCGACAAGGACGGGCGCATTATTGAAATGGTGGAACGAGTCGTCACGTCACCTCCGAATACGCCGCCGTGGAATTGGACCTACGATGAGCTGCATACCCGCTACCAATACGGGCCTTTTGATCTTTTGAAAAGCCTGACCGATCCGAATGGCAACGTCACATCGATGCTCTACGATGTGCGAGGAAACCGGACATCGATCATCGATCCGGACGCAGGCATGCGCACCGCGCAATACAATGGCCATCGCGAATTGATGCGCGAAACGATTGCCGGGGACGAGCGCATCTACCAGCGCGACGTCATCGGTCGCGTGGAAACGTTGCAATCGGTCGATGGGATGAGCCAATGGGTCTACGACACGAAGAAGGCGGGCAAGCTGTCCCTCGCAACGAGTGCTTTCGGCGTGCAAACGGAATACAACTATGACGACCTCAGCAGGCTGACGGACACCGCGTGGACCGTCCATGGCGAGGTCTTCAAGGTGACGACTTCGTACGATGCATTCGATCGCATCGACACGATGGCATACCCCGACGTCGCGGGCCTCGGGCGCACGACCATTCAGCAAACATATAATGCATTCGGCTATGTCGAGCGCATCGATGATATTTCACCCGGACAACCAAAGGCAACCTTGTGGCACGTGAAAGAACGCAATCGCGAGGGAGAGCTGGTCACGAGCGTGACGGGCAACGCTCTCACCACGACGAATGCGTACAACGCGCTTAGCGGGCAGCTCGAAAGCATTCGCGTGCATCCTGAAAACGGTGCCGATTTACATCACGTGGGCATGCTGTACGACGACGCGGGTCGAATGACGTCGCGCGTGGATTACGTGATGCAGCGTGAGGAGGTGTTCACGCACGACGACTTGTCGCGGCTCACGCAATGGAAATTGCTCACGCCGAACGCAACGCATGCCACGAGGTATGGGTACGACCGGCTGAGCAGCCTGGAAAAGGTCGTGCACAATGGATCCGTGCAGCAGCAGTACACGCACGGCAATGGAGGACGGCCGCGCGCGATTTTGAATGATAGCCAGCCGCTCGGATTGTACGCGTACGACAACCGAGGCCGCGTGCTCAATGGCGGCGGGCGATCGATCGTGTACACCGACTTCGATTTGCCCTCGAGCGTGACGACGAATTCCGGAATGACGCTCTTTCAATACGACGCCCACAACCAGCGTGTATCGAAGACGAGCGTCGACGAGCAAACCATTTACATTGGCGGCGTCTACGAGAGGCGCGAATCTGCGCAAGGCATGGTCCACGTTTTCCACGTCGGAGGCATTGCGGACATCATCTACAAGCCCGGCGCGATGATTCCACGGGAAACGGTGTATTTGCACGGCGATGCGCTCGGCTCGACGTCGCTCGTCACGGATTCCGATGGGAAGCCGCGCGAACGCTTGTATTACGCGCCATTCGGTGCTCGCGTGGACATCGATGGAAATCCGCCGACGGGGCCGCCGTCCGACGTGCGCGATGGTTTTACCGGGCATAGGCATGACGACGAGATTGGCCTCATCGACATGCGCGGCCGCGTATTCGACACGAAAACGTCGCGCTTTCCCACGCCGGATCCGTTCATTGCGGATCCAACGTTTTCACCGTCGCTGAACCGATTTGCGTACGTTGAACAAAGCCCACTGAATTGGGTCGACCCCACGGGGTTCAATCCGGAATCGCGGCGTGCTTACGGCGAATGGTTTGCATCGGTCAATGCGCCCGATATCAACTTGGCACCGCCGAACATCGGTGGGAACCTGGAACCGGGCTTGCTCCATGACGTCGCGGTTGGCATTGCGGGAATGCCGTTTCCGGCGGGGAGCGATGCGGTCAATTCGTCGGGATGTCCGACTGGCACGGGCATCACGCCGCGTCCGTGCGCGGGGGCGTCGCAAAGTGGCTGCCCGAGCGGCAATGCGGTGACGGATTCGTGGGGGTTCCGATTTGCGAAGGGGATGGCGATCGAGAGCGTGACGGGCATGGCGGTCACGGCCATGCGCGTGAATCTCGCCATCTCGACGATGGGCACGTCCGAGCTCGCCATACAAATGGGTCTGCGCGCGAAAGCAGCTTATGATGGGCACCCGAACGGCGGTATTCTTGCTGCAGCGGGCGACGCCTACAACGTGGGCAATCCGCTGAATCAGATCGGCGTGATGGGCGCGCGGCTATATCACGCGATAGACAAGGAGAATCCGGAGGAAATTGGCGCGGCGACGCTGCCGGTGGCAGCGGCGGTGGTTGGAGTTGCCGCTGGCAAGCTTGCTGGTACGAATGTTCCGGGTGGATACAGCTCGTTCCGTGCATTCAAACGTGCGATGGGTCCGGCTGGCGAAGGAATGCAGTGGCACCACGTTGTAGAACAAACGTGGTGGAACGTGCTCAGATTTGGAGCGAAGAGGATACATAACGTGGAGAACATCGTGGCTGTTGAAAAAGTACTTCACGAAAAAGTCAGCGGCTATTATTCGAGCAAGCAAGATTTTGCGGGGGGAAACATAGTTCGCAAATGGCTAAGTCCACAATCGTTTGAGGACCAACACGCATTTGGCATAGACCTATTGCGCACGTTCGGGTGGCACCCATGAAGAGGAAATCCGTAAATGCCGCGGAAGATATGAATGAAATGCTGAACGCGTACCGCGAAGCAGCGATCAAACATCGTGTCGCGAGCTACGAGGGAAACCACCGAATTGCAAACCAGGCATATGCGCGCATTCACGCAATTTTTCGACAAATTCGGGACCGCGATGCGGATGACCAACGTCGATTCATGCAGTTGCTCGAGGACGACGACATGAGGGTTCGCGGATGGGTGGCTGCACACGCGCTTGAATTGGATCCAGAACGCGCGATCCGGATACTTGAAAGCATTGCCATCGGGCCGTCGTCACTTGAAGAATTCGCAGCGAAGATGGTACTTCGGGAATGGCGCGCAGGACGGCTCCGTTTCTCGTGAAAATCTCGATGTTGGTGCCGGTGACACCGTGTCACTGGTCTCCAAGATTCGGAGAAATCGGACATGGGGTTCGACGCACCCAGTAAGTTTGGCGTGGCGGGACAGTGTCGCGGGGCGAGGGGTCGCCCGACGATCAAGCGTGAAAGAAGCGCTGGGAGGAGAAGTACGCGCCTGTATCCCCGCCCCAGCGTCCTCAACCGTTTTCCGTCTTCTTCCGACGCACCGACCGCGATTGCAAGGCTGGAACGAATCGATCCACCTCGTCCATCCATAACCACATGCCCACGCGGCGCAGCTCCTTGTGCCGCGTCGCGAGCAGCGTCCAAAATCGATCACGCAAAGCGACAGCCTCGGTTGCCGGGTCCTTGCTCCGCGTACCCTTGGGCTTGAGCCGTTTGAGTAGCTCCGTTCCCCCATTTGCAGCCTCCGTGATCTGCTCCGGCGTGACCGCCGTTTTTCCCGCAATGGCCGCGGCGTGCTTCGTCATGAGCGCAGCCAAATCAATGTTGTCTTGCGCCAAGTCGATCGACCCCGTGCCCACGCGAATGCGCTCGACGTCATGCGCCGGCAAAACTCCGGCTACAGCCAATGCTTCGGCCGATGTAAGCAACAAGGTGCGCGATACTCGGGCCTTCTCGATGAGCGCCCCCGTCGACCCGTCACTCGTACGATCCACCTGCGCCGCCGCATAAATGACCGCAAGTGCCAAGTCGGGGAGCTGTTGCAGCGCGACAACGTCCACTGTCGGCAATTCTGCTTTGAGCCGATCAACGTGGGGCGAAATGGCGTCGAGACCCATCTCGACATTGTGAAGCGCCAGCGATCCGTCAGCACGAAATGGCCGCACGTCGGCATCGGCCAACGCTTCTGCTTCAAGAAGGAATTGCTCGTAGGCTTTTTGCGAGCCCACAACCTCGGGAGTGGGATTGGACATGATGCGCATTACATCGAAAGACGACCTTCGTGACAAGTCCAGGTTGCAGGATCGACGAACATCACGACATTCGTCGCGCCGAAAGGGTCGACCATCGATGCCCGTCACCAGCATGGTCAACACGGAAGGGTGAACGTCCGACCGTCGTCACCAGCTTGGTAACATCGCAAGCATGCAAGTGCGCCCATCGTCACCACCTTGGTGACCACGCAAGCATGTACATGCGCCCATCATCACCAGCGCGGTGACGCCGCCAGGGTGCAACCCTTCGCTGTTCGCTGAAACCTTCGCCGCTCGTCACTCCACCGTGACGGTTTTGGCCAAGTTGCGCGGCTGATCGACGTCGTTGCCTTTGATGTTGGCCACGAAGTACGCGATGAGCTGCAAGGGCAAGACCGTCAGCAGCGGCAGCACCTCGTCGGGCACTTTCGGAATCCAAACCGCATGGGCCGCAACCTCGAGCATCGCTTCGTCGCCTTT
Organism: Polyangiaceae bacterium; assembly: GCA_016715885.1. Lineage (NCBI taxonomy): Bacteria > Pseudomonadati > Myxococcota > Polyangiales > Polyangiaceae > Polyangiaceae bacterium. The sequence continues at coordinate 37,767 of JADJXL010000005.1, read as the reverse complement.
GGTCGCGATGGCGATGACTTGACCTTCACGCGCTCGAACCTCTTGCACGTTCGACAGCATCTTGTCGTACTGAGCGTCCATCGGGCAAACCGCCACGACCGGCATCGTCTCGTCGATGAGCGCGATGGGCCCGTGTTTCATTTCGCCCGCCGCGTAACCTTCGGCGTGCGCGTATGAAATTTCCTTCAGCTTCAAAGCACCTTCGAGCGCGATCGGAAAACCGAGCCCTCGGCCGAGGAAAAGCACGTCCTTGGCATGCGTGAGCTTCTTGGCGATGGCGTGCACGTAGTCGGCGTCGCCCAGGATCTCGCGCTGATGACTCGGCGTCTCCCAGAGCGCCTGCAGCACCTTGCGCGCTCGTTCGTCGGGCAGCGTCGAGCGTCGGCGCCCGATGTACACCGCGAGCAAGAGCAGCGCAGCGAGCTGCGTCGTGAAGCACTTCGTCGATGCGACACCGATTTCGGGACCTGCGTGCGTGTAGAGCGCTCCATCGGACGCTCGCGGGATCGCGCTGTCGAGCACGTTTGCGACGGCAAGCACGCGCGCGCCGCCTGCTTTCGCGGCCTTCACGGCAGCGAGCGTGTCCGCGGTTTCGCCCGACTGACTCACCGCCACGACGAGATCGTCCGGGTAGAACAACGGTTCGCGATACCGAACCTCGCTGGCAAGCTCGACGACCGACGGCACTTTCGCAAGCTGCTCCATCCAGTAGCGCCCAGCGATCGCTGCATGATGGCTCGTCCCGCACGCGACGAAGTACACGCGACGAATCCGCTGCGCTACCTCGGGCGGCACGCCCATCTCGGCTGCGTACACGTCCCCTGCAGTGAGGTCGATGCGCCCTCGCAACGTCGCCTCCACGACATCCGGCTGCTCGTGGATTTCCTTGCGCATGAAGTGTTTGTAGCCGCCGCGCTCGGCCTGCACCGGGCTCCAATCGATGCGCTTCGGGCTGCGTTTGACAGCTTCGCCCGCCACGGTCTCGCAACGAAACCCGCTCGCACGAAGCTCGGCGACGTCGCCATCATCGAGGAACACCATGTCGCGCGTGTGCGAAAGCAGCGCGGGAATGTCGCTCCCGCACAGCATTTCGCCTTCCCCGATGCCCACGACGAGCGGCGAGCCATGGCGCGCAACGACGATCGCCTCGGGTTCGTCCCGAGAAACCACCGCGATGGCGTATGCGCCGACGACGTGCCGCAAGGCTCGCTGCACCGCTTCGAAGAGCGACGCCTTGCCCTTGCCAAGCTCGCGATGAACCAAGTGCGCGACGATCTCCGTGTCCGTGTCGGACAGAAACTTCACGCCTTCGGCTTCGAGCTGCTGACGGATGGCGACGTGGTTTTCGATGATGCCGTTGTGCACGACGGCGACGGGGCCAGCCGAGTGCGGGTGAGCGTTCTGTTCGCTGGGTCGTCCATGCGTTGCCCAGCGGGTGTGTCCGATGCCCGTGGACCCTTGGAGGGGGCGTTTTTCGAGGGCCTCGGACAAACGTACGAGTTTGCCCAGGGTGCGAATGATCTCGATGGACCGGCCGTCGTGAATGGCAATTCCAGCGGAGTCATAACCGCGGTACTCGAGTTTCCGGAGCCCATCGACGATGATGGGGGCCGCGCTTCGGGTCCCGACATATCCCACGATACCGCACATCCGATGCCTCGCTTCGCAGAGCGGCGCGAACGCCGCAGGCGTGGTGTACACCGCGATGCGATCATTGGCGAAAAAAGATCAACAAATGGCGCGTCGCGAAGTTGCGGCTGCCCTGCGCGAAGCCTTGTTCCGCCCAGCACGCGTGGAAGTGGGGTAGCCTGTGCCGACTGGAGGTCTTACATGCAATTGCTGATGTCGTCGGACCACGCGCAGCCGGCCCGCAGGCGTACGTGGACAAACTTCGTATTCGCTACATTCACCTTGGCGCTTGCGTCGCTGACGATGGCGTGCGGTGGTCCGGACAAACAGACCACGACATCGAGTGGACAAGGTGGCAGCGGTGGTTCGAGCAGCTCGACGGGAGGTGCTGGAGGCGAAGGCGGCACGGGCGGAGCGGGCGGCATGGAAATGCCGGGGGAGGTCGAAGAGGTCGTCAAGTTTGATTGGACACAGGGCGAGTTACCCGAAGGGATCGCGATCGACGACAAGACGGCGTACATCACGTTCGGGTCGACGAAGGTAATCACGGTCGATTTGGAGACGGGTACGCGAGCGGATTATGGCAGCGTGGCGGCTCCCATTGGTGTCGGCACACCGCAAGGCATTGCGATCGATGGGCAAAAAAACGTGTACGTTGCCGTTTCGAGCGCCAATCCGGTGCAATTCAAGCCGGGCATTTACAAGTTTCCGCCGGGAGGTGGAACGGCCGAGCTATTTGCCGAACATATCAACATGAGCTATCCGCGGCACATCGCGTTTCATAGCTCGGGACTGATGGTCGTGACGGCTCCCCCGGCCGGCCGCATGATGGTCGTGAATCCGAACGGCACGGTCAACGACGCGGGCGTCGGCCAAGATCTGTCCGGCGATCAAGCTTCGGCGTGCGCATTCGGTGAAGGCATTCCTTACGGCGTCTCCAGCGTGGCTTTCGATGGCGATACATTCTTGGCTGCAAACGCCGATCGCGCGACCATTTTGGAGGGTGGACTTGCCGAGGACAGTGGAAACATGTTCGCCGTGCTCGGAATGGAGCCGCTGATCGTCGGGCCCGATTGCGATACGCTCGGGGGTGCCGAGAGCATCGTCATCGACACATTCGACCCAGGGTCGACGCCCTTCGACGTCTCCGCGATCGTCGCGGCTCGCAAAGTCAACAAAATCACGAAGATACGGTACACGGGCGGCGTGGACGTCATTGCGGACGGGAAAAACCTATATGAGCCGAGCGCGATTGCGATTGCGATCCTGGGGACGGATCGATACCTCTACATCGTGAATTCGGCGCGTACGACATTCAATAGTGGAGGAATCCCGGGCCTCGTGCGTATGCGTCTCGGCAGCGCGAAGTGAGAAGGACCTGATGGTCAACATTGAGAATTGAGGACGAAGTCCGATTTTTCGCGCGCATGCGGCGGGGGCCCCATTGTTCGAGCCGCCTTTGGCGGCGAGTTTGGGGTGCCGCGTGTGCGCGAAAAATCGGGCTGAGTCCGGGGTTGCAATTCCACGAACCTTGCGACCACCCGTACCCCCAGCTACCCTGCGCCATTCCCCCGGAGGCTTCATGTCAGCACGCAGCATACCTGCCCGCTTTCTTCCACCAACCATTACGGTCATCGCCAGTTTGTCGCTCGGTACGGCGTGCACGCCACCCGACGAGCCCCCGGGCTCGACCACGCAAAACACTTCGAGCAGCGGCGGACAAGGCGGACAAGGCGGACAAGGTGGTTCGGGCGGTGGCGAATTGGCAGCATACCCGCCAGCAGAAGCATTCGATCCGGCCTACGATGATTATTTCGATGCGCCGGCCAACGGCACGTACAAGGACGATTATCGCGTCGTCGGAGAAATTGCGCCCGAAGCGTGGTCGTGGGGAAAAATCGAATTGCTCGAGGGACTGCAGCGTTTTCGCTCGGAAGGGTACAATCTGCGCACCCAAAAACTCCGCTGGCAAGACACCTTCAAAAATGCCGATTACGACTTGCGCACGTACTTCGGCGCGCTCAATCAACAAATCGTCGATGGATTCAACATCCATTACAATAGCGCCTGTGCAGGGTCGGTCGGGAAAATGGATGCCGCCGCGTGCGACAAGAAAAAAGGACCCACACGCGCCGAAGCTCGATTCGTGCTCCTGCATCACGGCCCCAAAACGTCGAGCCTCGCGTGCGATACGAAAAAAACACCCGTCCTGCTCGTCCACGGAGCCATGCAAAACGGCAACGTGTGGATGTTTCCCGGCGGCAACGACGGAAATGGCAATGTTTACCCGGGCGTCGTACAAAAAACGGGCTACGTACAGCACCTCGAAGAAAAAGGCCATTGCACGTACGCCGTGACGTTCGGCACGTTCCATGGGGACAATTTCAATCACGCCATTCACGTCGCCAATGCCGTTCGTTACATCAAAAAACTCACGGGCATGCCAAGCGTCGACGTGGTCGCTTGGAGCAAAGGCGTATTGCCCCTCGACCTGTACCTCTCCGATGTCGCCAATTGGAACGATTGGGGGACGAAGCATTTCGAACGCGTCGCCGCGGATACCGCAAAAAATGTTCCGCTTTTTCGCAAAGACATCCGTACGTACGTGGCGCTGTCCGGACCGCACCTTGGAATCGACCTGAACTTCCGCCATCCCTTCCATAACCTCGTCATTTACAGCACCGCCGATTCGGCTCCCATTGGCCAAGGCCCCGTGACGTGGGGCTGGATGAGCGCCGTGCAATGCGTGACGTGGGGATATGCTTCCGGTCCCAATTCACCCTTCCCCAATCCTTACGCTTATTCGGCATGCGAAAACCGAGGCGGCACGTGGCTCGACTTCTTTGGCCGCATCTATACGTCGAACATCACGGGCCTCGATCTGCAAGGCAAAATCGTGCAATCCGAAAGCCTGAAAACGCTCAACGTGGCCGAAGGCGTCGATGGAAGTACGTTCGACTTCGACATGTACAACCATTCGTTGTGGGGCGCCGTCGACGATGCGGGCAATCACATTTCGCCTTACATCGGGCAATTGCAGGCCGCTTACGATTTGCGCAGCCACCACCCGCTCCCCAATCGAGAAGACGACCCCGTCAACTATGATTGGTCACAGCTCGATACCGACGAATACAAATGGCGCGATTGGGTCAGCATCTACAAACTCGGCTACAACCCCGCCGGCCTTCCGGGTACCGGCGGCTGGATCGATGACGACGCCGCGCATCTGACGTGCCGCACGACGTCGTTCGAGCCCACCAAAAGCCCCTGCAAAGCGAAACACTTGCATTACGACGTAAGACACGCCGAAGAGACGTTTGCCGGCTACACGACCTATACCCTCATGGATGGCATTGGTATCCAATCGGCCATGGAAATGGGCGGCAACTTCATCGAACGACTTCGCCACCACGGCGTGAGCCGCGACCTGGATTACCTCTACGTGGTGCACGGCGAGGGCACGGGCAAACCCGATGCAATCTTCGAAATCGACGGAATGGAATGCCCCACCTGCGATCCCAAAGGTGACGGCGTCCTCTTCGACGTCAGCATCGCCGCCCTGGACCAACTGACCCAAGGGTTCACCGCAGACGAAAAGATCAGCAAGTCCAAACAGGAGGGGGTGCCCTACGGGCACTTGGATGTCGGCGTCGAACCTGCTGTGTGGCAGAAGATCCAAGCAATTCTCGACAGGTGATGCACGGCCGGCACAACATGTGATACGGTGGCGAGGTCGAGGCGAGGGAAGTCCAGGAACGTCGATGGAGCTAGTGCCGGGCACCGTCATTGCCGGTCGTTACCGACTCGAGCGCCTCCTCGCATCTGGCGGAATGGGCGCCGTATGGGTCGCCCGCCACCTGACGCTTGGAAGCGACATCGCCATCAAGTTTTTGCACGACGATTCGCCGACCCCTGTTGCGCGTACGCGGTTCGAGCGTGAAGCTCGCACCGCGTCGCTCATCCGACATCCCAACGTGGTCACCGTGCAGGACTACGGTATCGAGGGACAAACCCCGTACATGGCGATGGAGCTTCTGCACGGGGAAAACCTCGACGACTTCATCCTGCGCAAGAAGCGCCTTACGCTCGACGAGCTCGAACCGATCGTCTCGCAGATCTCGCGCGGGCTGCGCAAAGCGCACGAAGCGGGGATCGTTCACCGCGACCTGAAGCCGAGTAACGTGTTTTTGGCGCGCGACGAGAGCGACGGGCGGGAAGTCGTCAAGATCCTGGATTTCGGGATCGCGAAGGAAATCGACGCGACGCTCGGACAACACACGAAAACCACGGAGCTCATGGGTTCACCCCATTACATGAGCCCCGAGCAGCTACGAAGTTCGAAAAAGAGCGATTTTCGCAGCGATCTTTGGTCGTTTGCCGTCATCATCTATCGCGGCCTGACGGGCGTCGTGCCCTTCCCCGGCGACACGTTGGCCGAAGTCATGGTGCAGGTCTTCAGCGGCAAGTACCCACCGCCATCGACGCTCGTGCAGGGCCTTCCGCCGACGGTCGACGCGTTTTTCCAGCGCGCGTTCGCTCGCAAGCCCGACGAGCGATACCAGGCGATTGCCGACCTGCACAACGCGTTCGTCGCCGTCGTTGCAGGCAAACCCTTGCCAGCCCCGACGGCTGCTCCTCCCGCGAGCCCGTCGGCCACGCCCATCCCGAATCCATCGGCAGCTCCGACCCCGTTTGCCACATCATCGCCGTCCTGGCCCGGCGTCATGGTGAGCCCCACGCAAGTTGGCGCTGCACCAGCCGTGCCGAACGCGGTTCGAGCGGCACCACCCATCGTGGCGCTCCCGGCATCGCCCGACGTCGCGACGGCGAGTTTGTCCGCGGCCGAGCGTGATGCAGCCGCAGCAACAACCGCGGCTCCACCTGCACCGCAACCACCTCCCCCACGGGCGTCCAACCCGAGTTTGTCGGCTCACCCAGAACAACCGATGCCTGCGGGAACGCTCGTCGGGTTTGGAGAACCGAACCAAGGCGCCCATTCGCCCGGCGCGTGGCAAGACAATCCGGCGCCAATCGTTTCACTACCCGGCCCGCCCGAAACCGAGTTTTCAACGCAGCCGCTTCCAGCCCTTCCGCCAACGACCGCGCCGACGAACGCACCAACGAACGCGCCGACGAACCCTGTCCAAGGCGCCGATCCACGTCGCGTGCGAAACATCGCGATCGCCACAGTCGCCGGGCTGCTCGTGCTCGTCACCATCGTCCTCCTCGCGTTCGGCGGGTCGTCCGATTCCGCGGACAAACCATCGTCCGGAGCCGAAAACTCGGCATCTCCACCCATTACATCGCCGCCATCGGCCCAAGCCACGACCCATCCGGTCGTACCCGCAGCCGCCTCGGGTAGCGCCGTCACTCCAGACGAGATCGCGGCTGCGGTTCCCGATGAAACCCCCGTCGAAGTTGTTCCGGACGAACCACCCGCGCCCACGCCTTCGGCCACGCAGGCGCCCAAGTCGAACTGGAAGCCCATCGGCAAAGGCCAAGGAAGGCTCTTGGTAAGCGCCCGAGGCGGCGTTTGCAAAATCACCATCAATTCCACGTATTATGGCGTGACGCCGCTCGACGTGATGGTGGATGCGGGCAAAGCGCGGGTCTTTTGCCGAATGTCCACGGGCGCGACGCGTTCGAAGGAGCTTCGCGTTCCAGAATACCGACTGACGAAGATCGAGTTCGACGTCAAGCAATGACTCCGCCCACGGCGTGCGATTTCATCCATGACGAAAGGCCGTGGGAACGATATAGGTACGTTTGGCGACGCATACGCAATCGAGTAAGGCCCAGTGCAGAACGACAACCTCACGACAGATCCCAAGGATACGCTCGAATTCGAAGCGGACGATCGTCGCGAATCACGCGACGTCCGCGCTCGATCGTGGGTGCCTGCCGTGCCTACGGGACCGCTCGAAGGGATCGGCCCGTGTTTGTCCGAACTGGGCGTAGGCATCATCGAAACCGACGCTGCGGGGCGCGTGACGCGCATGAACTCGACGGCCGAGCGGCTGTGTGGCGAATCGTTCGAGGAAAAACGCGGTAAACCTCTGGCCGAGGTTTTTCGTATTCGTCCCGTCGCGGTCACACCTTTTGGCATTCCAACGACCGCTGCAGGCGTCGTCGATATACCGACCACGACGGTTGGTCATACCGCACTTCTCGACCGGCGAGATGGCCAAGTGCTCGCGATCCGTCATGCGATCGGGACGAAAGCAGACGGCGATCCCAAGGGCAAACTCGTGGTTTTCCGCGACGCGAATGTCGAACAGCTCTTGTCTTTGCAGATCGCAAGGCAAGCGCGATACGACACGCTCACGGGCCTTTTGAACCGCCAAGCTTTTAGCGAACGCGTCGAGCTCGCGCTCGCATCGAGCCGAGACAAGGGCGTGCGGCACTCGCTCGTCTACTTCGATCTCGATCGATTCCGCTTGGTCAACATGACGTGTGGACACGACGCGGGCGATGATCTCTTGCAGTGGGTCGCGACGCGTCTCTACGAAATTGTCGGACCAAACGATGCGGCCGGGCGGATTGGTGCAGACGAGTTCGTCCTTTTGTTACACGGGCGTGACTTGCTGGATGCCGAGCAAGTGGTGCGCAAGCTTCAGCGGACGCTGCACGAATTTCGTTTCGCATGGAACAACAAGACGTTCACGGTCGAAGCGAGCATGGGATTGGTCCCCTTCGGGGCGGAATATCATCGCGCATCCGATGTGCTCGGGGCAGCGGATCAAGCTTGTCGCATGGCCAAAGACAGTGGCCGCAGCAGGCTTCAGATTTATTTGGCCGAAGATCAAGAAATGGTGCGCAGCCGAAGGGCCATGCAATGGGTTGCGAGCATTCAGCGGCACTTGTCCGAGGGGCGATTGCAGCTTTACGCGCAAGAGATTCACGCGCTCGTGCCGGCGAAAAAGCACGGATTGCATTTCGAGATTTTGGTGCGTGTGGTCAGCGACGAAGGGCGGCACGAATCGCCGGTGGGCATCATTCAAGCGGCCGAGGACAGCCGCATGATGGATGAAATCGACAGGTACGTGGTGCAAAAGGCATTGCAAACGATTGGTGCATTGTCACGCGAGCAAATGCGCAATTTGCACACGTGTGCCATCAATCTTTCGGCCTTGTCGCTCTTGCGCGAGGGGTTATTGGATTACATCGTCGAGCAATTTGGCAATTACAAAGTGCCGCCGACCAAGGTTTGTTTCGAGATTACGGAGACGGCTGCATTCGCGAATTTATCCGAAGTTTTGTGGATGATGCAGGAGCTCGGGGCGATGGGTTGCCGCTTCGCGATTGACGATTTCGGCAGCGGTCATGCGTCGTACGGGTATTTGGAGAGTTTGCCCGTGGATTATGTGAAAATCGACGGGGTTTTCGTGCGGAGCATGCTGGACAGTCCGCTGCATCGGGCCATCGTGGAGAGCGTGCAGCGCATTGGCGGGATGCTGAACATCGACACGGTGGCGGAATCGGTCGAAACGCAGCCGATGGCGGACATGCTGTCGAACATGGGGATTCATTACGCGCAAGGGTGGCTGTACGGAAAACCGCGGCCGATTGCGGAAGTGCTGGCGGGTTTGTCCAAGCAGGGCAAACGTTGAGCGCAACCTACTTCACCTTCTCGTGCACCCGCCACAAATACCAGCACGCGACCGATCGATACGGACGCCATTTCTTCGCTACCTTCACCATTCTATCCGGCGTCGGATCCGTACGCATCTTGTATAACTTGCGCATCCCCTGCTGAATCCCCAAATCCTGAACCGGCAATACATCCGGCCTCCCCAGCCGGAACATCAAAAACATCTCCGCCGTCCAGCGACCAATTCCCTTCACCAGCCGCAAACGCTGAATCACCTCTTCATCACCCAATTTTTCCAAATCGGTGAGCACCACACTGCCATCGCCGACCTTCGTGCACAAATCCTGCACGTATCGCACTTTTTGCCCCGACAACCCCGCCTTGCGCAACGTCTCTTCCGGCACCGCCCCCAATTCCGAAGGCGGAAGCAATTTCCCTCCCCCAAGCGCGAGCACGCGCGCGTAAATCGTATCCGCCGCTTTCGTCGATAATTGCTGGCTCACAATGGATTCCACGAGCGCCTCGAAAAATTCGTGCGCGTCGGCATTTCCATTCGTGTGCACACGAAGCCTACACGCGCCAACCTCGGCAATGACTTCCGCAAGACGATCGTCCGCAGCGCTCAATACGCGCATCGCTTCTGCATGAGGATGATTGTTATCCATGATTCTCGCGCTCACTTCTTTTTCCGAAAACTCGATCCCAAATCCCAACCTTCGCCCGCACGCACCAGCGTCACGTCCGGCATGATGCCTCCCGTCACGCGCACTTCACCCAATACCCCCAATTGCATACCATGCGTCAATGACCGCACCGGAGCATGCTGCGCCAACCTCGGCGGCTTTTTCCCGAGCTCCTTCGCGCGCACGGGGTCGTCCGCCGCAAGGAGCGACGCCCAAGCACCAAGCACCCCTGGAGCGACCGCATGCACCACTTCGAGCGACATACCCACAGGGCCTTTTCCTCGACGCTTTGCGATTTCGGAGCGCGCAAGGGGCACCACCGTGATTTCACGACCCGGTTGCGTCAATATCGGCCCGAGCGTCTTGGCCACTTCCACCATGAATGCCGATGCCTCGTCCACCCAAAGCTCCATCGGAGGCCCACCCCAAGCCAAATGCGCTCCAGCCTTCGGCAATGGTCCAAGGCCCAAATGCGATAGGCGTTCGGGCGCAATCGCATCGAGCAGCCGCTGCGCCGTCCCCGGTGCGCCAAAACTCCCAATACGCGGATCAACCCATAACACGATCCATGCCGCTCGCCCCATATCGAAACGTACAGCCCCCTTTCGATCGTTGTGCAATCCCAAACCGAGCCACCCGATGTCGGTTCGCTCGGCCTCGAATTGCCGAAGCGACGTCGCCAAGTCAGACGCTTTTGTTATTTCAATTTTTTCGAGAAACGCGGGCCCTCGTGCTGCCAATGGATTACGTGAAAGCACGAGCCGTTTGTCCGAGCAATCCGCGCGAAATGCGCCCGTACCATCGGGCGCGGCCGGATCGAAATTCCGCGGCAGTATCGCAGCCACGGGCGACGACAGTGCTCGGGCGAGCTTGTGCGGATCGGCCGCACCAAACACGATGGCCAATGGATCGTTCTTTACGGTCTTCGGCGTCGGCACGTCCGTAAAAATGGCCGCTGCACCGCGCACGCGCGCTCGCTCGATCGAAGCAACCACGTCTCTTGCATCGAGCGGCTTTTTGCGCGCCGTGCGCAATCCTTCGCGCAGCCGCACCACCGTGCCGAGCGCTTCTTTCGCCGGATATACCTCCGCCAATGCCGGAACCGGATTCCCCGATGTATCCAATACAAACAGCGGATCGGACATCGCCGCGCCGAACAACGCTGCGCCGGAATCGAGCACGTCGTGAGGATCAATCGAGCGCGTGGACCAAGGCAAAACAAATGACAAACGCCCACCATGCGGCGTTCGACCGAGCGCAAGACCATCCTTGGCAATGCCCAATGCGACAGACGCGACCGCGCCGGCGAGCAACGTTCGCCGCGAAAAACGCGTATCGCAATCGGCCCCCCGCTTGCTCATCGCACGACCCAAATCTCGTCCGCGGTCGCCACGACAAACGGCGCTCGACCTGGACCATCGGGAGGACAAACCGCCATCGCATGCACGCCGGCTGCTGCAGGTACGCGCAACATTTCTTTCGGCCGCGTAGCTTTCGGCGCGGATCGATCGAGCCACGACCGCACGACGACCGCATCCGTCGTCCCCGCGGGCACATCCAAACTGCTCAGGATCTCCGGGTTGCCGTCCTGATCCAGATCTCCCACCGCGAGCTGCGCTCCGGCTCCGTCCACCGTCGTCGCATGCCCCGCATCGTCACGAACCTCGAGCACGCCGCGATCCGTGCGAGCCGCGAAAACGGCGAATGCGTCGCCCGTTGGCGTTACGAGCGATGCCGATGCCATTGCATCGTACGACCCCGTCAAGGACACGCGAATGGCTCGATCGCCTGCTGCACACGGCACGAGCGGCCCCGAGATCCACGGCTGATGCACGCGCACGCAAGCGCTCGTTTCGCCCGCCCCCAAGGGCAAACCTGCGAGCGTCGCGACGACGTCGAGCTGTCCATCGAGGCGCACGCTCTTGGACCGATCGGACAAACCTACCTCGACGAAAAACGCGGCGTCGCCATGCTGCGCAGGGCGCTCGACGACGGCCGCAAGACCAATCGGCTCGCGCAGCGGAACGGGCGCGAGCGGCGAAAGATCGGTCCAATTGCGTGATCGCAACGGCACGACTTTGCCCTCGCGAAGCCGCAACGTGGTCACGCGACGACGGCTGACGCTGATGATCTCCGCGGCCCCATCGGCGTCGATGTCGGCGCATCCGAGCGCCACGACGTCACTTTCAAAATGTTGACCTCGAACGACGTTCACCTGCGCAATCGGCACGGGCGCGAGGTACGTGCGCACTTCGGCGTCGATGGGCGCTTCGGCGAACGCGTGTGCAATCGGGCCAGGCTCGGGATCGCGCACGCGTGCCCAGACCGTACGTGGGACGGGAAAAACGTCCGCAACGGCGCGCAGCTTGCCCGCAGCGATCTCGACTTTGAGCATCACCAGCGCATCGGATTGACGCGCTTCGATGCGCGCTTCGGCGAGCGCGAGTGGTTTTGCGAAGGCGCGCGATCCAGCTCCGCGGCGTCCTGCGAGCTGCGTGGCGAGCAGCAGCGCAAGCTCGGATCCACGCGGTGCAGGCGCGTCGCTCGTGAGCGGAGACGCGACCACGAGTGCTTTGGCGGGCACGTGCGCGAGGTCCGCTGCGATGGATTCCGCGACACGCGAGACGGAAGCTCGGGATTGTCGGGGAGCTGGTTTGTCCGCTGGGTTCGTCGCGGCGGCTTTCGTTGGAGCAGCAACGGGTGCAGGTTGCGCCTCGAGGTTCGGCGAGACGAACGATATGACGACAAACGAAACGTGGGCGAGCGTCGAGCGCAGGGCGCGGCTACGCCAAAGCGAGGTTTTGTGATGGGTGGGGTTCGGCGGGGCGAACACGCCTGCAAGGATAAGCGACGCGGATGCTCGAGGCCACCCGTACGGTGCGCGTCGCGCGCGATGCGGGCGGAGCGACGTCATCGGGAAGCTCGACTTGATGCGCGTCGTCAGCTTGGGTCATGCGATTCGGCAGCGGGGTGGGTTTTCGTCAGCGTTCAAGTGCCTTCGGTCGTCGTATTGGCGGGTGCACTTTTTGACGATTCATTGACTTGCAGGTCATTGAAGAAGAGGCGCAATTCGTCTTTGCGGCCGAGCTTGATGAGAATGGCCGCGGCAATGTTGACGACATTGGTGAGGCCATCGAGTTTATCGATTTCGATCAAGAAATGGTCGCCATACTCGAAGACTTCCAAGGAATCGATATGTTCATCGGCCATCGGGTGTTCCTTTCACGTGAATGGTCGCAAGGAACTGGACGGCAATATCGTCGTTCGGCATTGGCGTGAATACAGATTTGGCGTACGGGTGATGCACTGTATGGCGATCGGGTGGGCAACTGGGCGCCGAGTTGCGCCTTCGAGGGCGATCGGACGCGCAACTGGGCGCCGAGTTGCGGCTTCGAGCACGATCGGATGCGCAACTGGGCGACCGGGAATGCTGTCCATCACACAAAGACGTGGCAACTGGGCACCGAGTTGCGGCTTTGAGGGCGATTGGGTGGGCAACTGGGCGACCGGGAATGCTGTCGATCATACAATGAGGTGGCAACTGGGCGCCGAGTTGCGGCTTCGAGGGCGATCGGATGGGTGACTGGGTGACCGGAAATGCTGTCAGCGTTCGCCGCATCAGGCAACTCCCAGCCAGATCGGGCATCGCGCCGATCTGGTATGGTTTTTCCGAGGAGTTACCAGTCTGGGTGACCGGCGCGGCGACTCGAACAACAGCGAAAGGCCCCCAATGACTGCTCTCCGAAATTGGACGGACGCACCCCGATGCAGTAGGGTCACCGCATGCGGCTGTCGTTCAACATCGCAGGTCCATGCATTCCGGGCGAGCACTACATGCTGCCGCCCGAACGACGTCTTGGGCGGGTCATGCGGCTCATCGAAGACCGCAAATACTTCACGCTGCACGCCGGACGGCAAACGGGCAAGACCACGAGCGCCCAGTGGCTCGTGCAGCATTTGAACGGTACGGGCCGATGGTGCGCAATGCACGTCGACGTGCAGAACGCTCGAGATACGGATTCGCCGTTTTTGACCTTCAAGGTCATCCGCGAAGATCTCGATCATGCCGTGCTGCGGGATCTGCCCGACGTGGGCTTGGGAAGTCCACAGGTACGTCAAGTGAAACCATCGCGCGTTTTTCTCATGCATTATCTGCGGGACTTGGCAGCGCGTGCACCGCATCCGCTCGTCGTGCTCTTCGATGAAGCCGACGCGCTGATGGGCAAGGCAATGGTTTCTTTCTTGACCCAGCTTCGACAGGGATACATCGATCGGGCAAAGACGCCATTTCCCGCGAGCGTCGTGCTCATCGGGCAGCGCCAAGTTCGCGATTACGCCGTGCGCGCCAAAGATCAAAAACCGCTGTCGTGGCTCGGAACGAGCTCGCCGTTCAACATCACGGCCGATGCGACGACGATTGCGCCATTTACGGATGCCGACGTCGAGGAGCTTTTGGCTCAGCATACGGCGGCCACGGGTCAACGATTCGAGCCCGAAGCGGTGGCGCGCATTTACGAGCTGGGGCAAGGCCATCCGTGGCTCACGAATGCAATGGCAGATCAAATCGTGAATTGGGATGTCGAGGATCGGTCGGTAGCGATCACGGCAGCGCACGTGGATGCTGCAAAAGAGACGATCATTCTGGAGCGGCGTAGTCACATCGATTCGCTCATTGCAAAGTTGCGCGAAGAACGCGTGCGCAAGATCATCGATCCGATGCTCGCGGGAGATCAGACGGGCGTGGATGTTCTCGACGACGACTTCGCTTATGTGATGGGATTGGGGCTCGTTCGAAGAATGGGTGGACAATTCGTGATTGCCAATCCGATTTACCGCGAAGTGATTCCGCGGACGCTGACATACATTCGACAGGGGCAAATCGTGCCGCGACGCAGTTACCTCCGCAAGGATGGTTCGCTCGACATGGCGAAACTCATGGTGGATTGGCAGAAGTTTTGGCGTAAGGATGGGCATGTTGCGGCCGAGGGATTCGGGTATCGCGAATCGGGCCCGCATTTGATGCTGATGGCCTTTTTACAACGCATCGTCAATGGGGGCGGACGCATCGACCGCGAGTATGGGCTTGGCCGCGGGGCGCTGGATTTGGTCGTGCACTGGAAAAAGGAATGCCATTGCATCGAAATCAAAATTCGACGCGATAGGGAGACCGAAGCCGAAGGGCTGGAACAGCTCGCCGGTTACCTCGATAAGCTCGGGCTTGGAGAAGGGTGGCTGGTTCTATTCGACTTGCGCGAATCGGTCTCCTGGCAAGACAAACTTTTCGTGCGGGAAGCGGAATACGCAGGCAAGCATATTCGGATCGTCGGGTGCTGAGGGCACCGGCCAATCTCTAACGCCGCGCGCCGCCTCGCGCTAAGCTCCGACTGCAAAGCAGCTCAGTCGGCCGTTATGTTGCCCGGGGAAAGACTTGCCATATACTTTCCCGCTCTCTGAAATTGGACGGACGCACCCCGATGCAGTAGGGTCACCGCATGCGGCCGTCGTTCAACATCGCAGGTCCATGCATTCCGGGCGAGCACTACATGCTGCCGCCCGAACGACGTCTTGGGCGGGTCATGCGGCTCATCGAAGACCGCAAATACTTCACGCTGCACGCCGGACGGCAAACGGGCAAGACCACGAGCGCCCAGTGGCTCGTGCAGCATCTGAACGGTACGGGTCGATGGTGCGCGATGCACGTCGACGTGCAGAACGCTCGAGATACGGATTCGCCATTTTTGACGTTCAAAGTCATCCGCGAAGATCTCGATCGTGCCGTGATGCGGGATCTGCCCGACGTGGGCTTGGGAAGTCCACAGGTACGTCAAGTAAAACCATCGCGCGTTTTTCTCATGCGCTATCTGGAGGACGTTGCGGCGCGTGCACCGCATCCGCTCGTCGTGCTCTTCGATGAAGCCGACGCGCTCATGGGCAAGGCAATGGTTTCTTTCTTGACCCAGCTTCGACAGGGATACATCGATCGGGCAAAGACGCCATTTCCTGCGAGCGTCGTGCTCATCGGGCAGCGCCAGGTTCGCGATTACGCCGTGCGCGCCAAAGATCAAAAACCGCTGTCGTGGCTCGGAACGAGCTCGCCGTTCAACATCACGGCCGACGCGACGACGATTGCGCCATTTACGGATGCCGACGTCGAGGAGCTTTTGGCCCAGCATACGGCGGCCACGGGTCAACGATTCGAGCCGGAGGCAGTGGCGCGCATTTACGAGCTGGGGCAGGGCCATCCGTGGCTCACGAATGCAATGGCGGATCAAATCGTGAATTGGGATGTCGAGGATCGGTCGGTAGCGATCACGGCAGCGCACGTGGATGCTGCAAAAGAGACGATCATTCTGGAGCGGCGTAGTCACATCGATTCGCTGCTTGCGAAGTTGCGAGAAGAACGCGTACGGCAAGATCATCGATCCGATGCTCGCGGGAGAGACGGGCCGGATGTCTCGGATGATGACTTCGCTTATGTGATGGGATTGGGGCCCGTCTCGAAGAATCGGGGGACAGTTCGTGATCGCCAATCCAATTTATCGCGAGGTGATTCCTCGGACGCTGACATACATTCGACAGGGGCAAATCGTGCCGCGACGCAGTTACCTCCGCAAGGATGGTTCGCTCGACATGGCCAAACTCATGGTGGATTGGCAGAAGTTTTGGCGTGAAGATGGACATCTTGCAGCCGAGGGGTTCGGGTATCGGGAAGCCGGGCCGCATTTGATGCTCATGGCGTTTCTGCAACGGGTCATCAATGGCGGCGGGGTCATCGAGCGCGAGTATGGGTTGGGTCGCAAAGCGCTCGATTTGCTCATTCGCTGGAAGAGCGACCGCCATGCGATCGAGGTCAAGATTCGTCGCGACTCGGAGACGGAAAGCCGTGCCCTCGAACAGCTCGCCGGTTACCTCGATAAGCTCGGGCTTGGAGAAGGATGGCTGGTTCTATTCGACTTGCGCGAGTCGGTCTCGTGGCAAGACAAACTTTTCGTGCGGGAAGCGGAATACGCAGGCAAGCACATTCGGATCGTCGGGTGCTGAGCTCGCCGGCCAATCCCTAACGCCGCGACACGCGGACGGACGCTCGAGCTTGACGAGGGGTCGATGGTTTGTCCGCGGAGTTCGTCTCGGCGCTTTTCGTTGGAGGAGCAACGGACGTGGGTTGCGACAAACCGTTCACGGAAGCGAACGTCACGCAGGAAGACCCACCCGCACGTGCATCGAGAGATGCTTACACGGCACCGCCAGGGCGTTCGGTCGCTGGCGCGGTGTCCTCGTCCTCGGGCAAACCCGACAGTCGCCGCGACGTTGGCCGAAGTCCTTGCGCAAGCTCCGGCTGTCCTGCAAGCGCGTACAGGCCGCACGCCGTTTCGGCCGTCGCGATGTACGTGGCAAACCACTCGATGAGCGCTCGTTCGCGCACGGTCTCCGATGCGATCGCTTCTCGCTGCTCACGCGTCACGTCCGCGAGCGCTCGGCGCAGATCGGCAACGGCGGCGCCGAGGTCTTCCGCGACGGCGAGCGGCGCAATGGCCAAACTCTTGATTTTTGGCGTCTCGACGAGCGTTCTTTCGCGCAAAAGGCGTTCGACACCCGCGGCAATGCGCAGCAAAAGCTCAGGGTCGTCGGGAATTTGCGGCGGGATTGAGTACGCCGCGGCGACGGTCGTACCGTACGTACTGACGAGCGTTGCGCGCAGCGAAACGAGAAACGCCTTGAGCATTTCGCTTCGTTGTTCGAGCAACGCGCGAGGGACGGCGTCGTCGGCAAGCTCGATCAGATGAGCAGCGTCAGCATGGATCATGCTTTCCGTTGCGCGTGAGAGCAGTACACCCAGCGCGACGACGACATCCGCGAGTTTGAGGTTTTGCGGAACGCCCTGCGGAAAAAGTGCTCGCTCGAGACCCTGGGCGATCTCCGGAGCGTGTTGGTTCAGCGATTGAACAACCGTGCGACTGATGGCGATGCGATCCGAAACGGCTTTGGACGGCTGCGACATGATGCTCCTCGTAGAACATGAATACGCCTCTCGTCAGCCGCCGAGAAGAGTGGAAGACTCGGGCCCATGCAGGACCCTTGCATTCGAGAAGGCGAATCGAAAGAATGCGCGCCGATGATGACCTTCAGCTCCGACCCTGCTGTCGCAGAACAGCAGATGCACGCGATCATCTACTATCTCACGGCCTTCGGCTACATCGACGGCGACTTCGACAGCGCCGAACGAGGCTTCATCCGTGATTACATCGCCAAGCTCGTGCACGGGCGGGCGGTGAGCACGATCGGTGAAGACTTGACGGGGCACGAAGACATCATCGCTCGATGGACCGAGCACTTTCACGAGGTGATGGACGAGATCGACGGTGAAATCCAGGACTACTTCACGGAGAGCGTTGCGGAGTCCGAGGACACGAAGCAGTTTGTCTTGGCGAAACTGAAGCTCCGCACGTTCGAGCTGTTCAAGCGTTTCGACGATGAAAACCGATCGGCGCTGCTCGCGACGGCCGAGGAGCTGATTCAGGCCGACGGGGTGGTGCATCCCGAGGAGCAGCAGTTTCGGGACGACATCGTGGCGCTGCTCGACGCGCCCATCGAGCTCGACGACCTGGAGGTGGAGCCTATCGAACGCGGGGACGTGGTGATCGACAAGGCGAAGCAGGTCTCGCCGCGCATGGCGGATCATCCGTTTTTCAAGATGTTCGAGCACGATTATGCGAGCGACGCGGCGACATTTGCGCAGCAATCGGCAGCCGACTTGGCGCTCGTGGAACGATTCATGGCGACGCTCGGGGAGCAACGCAAAATCGGCAAGGGCAAACTTTCCGCGGCGTCGGACTTCAGTCACTTTCCTGCGGGCAGCATTTTCCTCGATGGGCACGTATACGTTTACAAGCCGATGCCGGAAGAAAAGGTCGAGCTCTTGGTGCTCGGCGACTTGCACGGTTGCTACACGTGTTTGAAGGCTGCGCTTTTGCAAGCGGACTTTTTTACGAAGGTCCAGGCGTTTCGAGACGATCCGCAAAACAATCCTCGCATGATAGCGGTTTTCCTCGGCGATTACATTGATCGGGGCAAATATAGCTACAATGGCATTTTGCGAACGGTGATGCAGCTCTTCGTGACGGTGCCGGGGCATGTCTTCGTTTTGCGTGGCAATCACGAATATTACATCGAGCACAAGGGCAAAGTGCTCGCGCCCGTGCGTCCGGCGGAGGCGATGCAATCGCTCGAAAGCATTGCACCGACGGAAATGTTTCAGGCGTACATGCGGCTATTCGAATCGCTGCCGAACATGCTGATCTTCGATCAGATGCTCTTCGTGCACGCGGGCATTCCGCGCGACGCGACGCTCGACGACAAGTACAAGGATTTGACGTCGCTGAACGATTCGGACATACGATTTCAGATGTTGTGGAGCGATCCGAGCGATACGGACTTCGTGCCGGATGCATTGCAGAAGGCGAATGCAAGGTTTCCGTTCGGGCGGCATCAATTCCGATCGTTCATGCAGCGGATTGGTTGCACGACGATGATTCGGGGTCACGAGCGGGTGGTGGAAGGTTTCAAGACGATTTACGACGAGCCGGACGCAAAGCTATTGAGCTTGTTTTCGGCGGGCGGCAAGAACAACAACGATTTGCCGGCGAAGAGCAATTACCGCGAAGTGACGCCGATGGCGCTGACGATCACGTACGAAGACGGCGTTTTGCAAGTGACGCCATTCGTGATCGAATACGAGCGGTACAACGATCCACAGTACAACTCGTTTTTCAAGAATAGGCTCGCGCCGACGATTTCGGTTTGAGCTGGCGCCTCGAAGCCATCACGCCCTCCATCGCTTGCGGCTCACAAGACAAATGGGTTCCCTCCACGGGCTCGTACCTGCTATGGTGGCCCGCGGAGGACATCATGCGCAGTGGTTCTTGCCCGAAGTGCCGATCGAGCGAAGTTTATCGCAACCCGAGTGGAGCACGATTGTCGTTCAAGAACGGTCGTGCACTACAAGACGCGTATTTCGATACGTACGTTTGCCTCGGCTGCGGCTACATGGAAATGTTCGCGAATTTGAAAGGCGACGACGTGGATCCGGCCGAGATACGCAAGCACTGGAAGAAAGCTCGCTAGCCATTGAAGCGCCGCCAAAGGAACATCACGTACTGCTGTGCGCAAAAAGATGTTCCACCGCGTCGACGAGCAGTTGCTCGACATGAGCTTCGCTGATGGTATCCGGCTGCGCATAATGGCCCAGATCGAATGGCGTCGGTGGAGCCACGAGCCACGCCAGCACTTCGCCGGGTTCCTTGCCCACGACAATGCCAAACGAAATGTAACCCGATTTGGAACCTCGCTGGGCAAGCCCGAGGTGCAGCGTAATGCAAGGCGAAATGCGTTCGCTCTCGTGCAGCTTGGCGTCTTCGTCGATGGTTGGATCATGCCCGAGCCGCCGCAATTCGGACGCAACGTCCTGCATGATGGGCCGGAGGATACGCTCGCGCAAACGAACGAACGCCGCCTCGAAATCAGCGCTCGGTGAAAGGGCGGATTTCTTGCCAAACCGCGCATCGATGAGCGCGAGTTTCATTCGATTGTGCTCTTTCACGGCGCGAGGAGAAGCACCTGCACTTGACTCGGGGCAACACGCATTCCAGGACAATTCGTGTTGTTCTGAATCGATACGCTCGTGAGCCGAGTTGCCGGCACGCCATTGAGCAACACCGTGAATGCCGCGGTCACATGCCGACACGGCCCCATCACGGTTCCCGACGCGACGCCCGTGGCGATTCCGGCGTTGTCACCATTCGACAACGGAATCGTCGTGGCCATCGTATGCGCTGGCGTCGCGCTCCATAACACGTTGTACGCAGCGCCTACACCCATCGGCCCGAGCGCGACGTTCGGGTAGGGAATGGGCACGGGCGCCGGAGCTGGAGGCGCCGGCGTCAAACACACATCGGGAAACCCAAAATTCATTCCGCCCATTTGGGTATTCGCAAACATGATCGCCTCCTCTCAGCCCACGTGAATCTGCTCGCCGTTGACCTTCACGAGGTCCTTCGCCGTGACCACCGTGTGTTCTCCTCGGAAATGCGCCACCGTTTCGGCTGCATAATCCAGATGCCGCGCTTTGACCTGGTCCGTTTCCTCGACGACCTTGAAACTGCGTTTCACCCGTTGACTCAGCCTTTCAAGCATCCCATCCACAGTCTTTGCAACGAGTTTTACGCGGCCCAAGTCTGCGCCCACGACCTCGCCGACGACATCCAGCACGCGACCCGCAAGACGCGTATGCATCGCGGTCACTTCCACCCGCGCGGAGCTGATGCGCACTTCACCGCCTCCGACCACATCCACACCTTGGTTTGCCGCAATCGTCAACCGCTCCGCCGCACGAAGAAGCGTCTTCTCCGGCAGCTCGACCGTCGCACGTTGCGCACCATCTGCTCGCTCGAGTACCGCTAGGACAAACGCATCCCCTCGCGTCTCGATCACGCACAGAACCCGATCACCCACCTCGGGCACGAGCAAACAACTCGCCGCTCGACGCGCGACAACCTTTCCCGTGTTCGTTTTCAACGTGAGCACTTCGCCCGCCGAAACGACCTCGGCAAACTCTTCGTACACCAGTTTGGGCTCGTGCTTCCTTGCTACAGCTTCCATGCTTTCCTCCGCTCTTGCCCTGGTTGAATCTTCGGGACTTCGGTTTGCCTTCGCATCGAGCCCCTTTCATGATCGGTTCGGTCTATGCGTTTCCCACCAATCCTCTGCTTCTGCGAGCAAAGGTTCGTCTCCGAGCGCCGCTGCAGAACCTGCCGGCATGTTCGTCCCATCGCGGAGCGCTCGATGCAGGCGCGTTCGATACATCTTCGCACCACCGAGGTTTGCAAGCGAGAGGTCTGCGTGGGTAAAGTCGGCGTGGGTCAGATCGCAGCGCATGAACTTCGCCGCGCGACACTTGGCGTCGATCCAAATGGATTGCTCGAGGTTCGAGTCGGATAGGTCCGCACCTTCCGCGCTTGCTTCTTGAAAAATGGCTTGAAAGAGGTCGGCGCCCGTCATCACGGCGAGCGTGAGGGTCGCTTTGTGAAAGATCGCGAGCTTTGCGCGCGCTTTGACGAACGTTGCTTTCGTGAGCTTTGCCCCTTTGAAGTTCGTTTGCTCGATACGGGCGCCGTTGAAGTTGCACCCTTCGAGGTTTGCGTCGATGAGCTGGACGAGCGGAAGCTCCCGCTTCTCGAAGCTCTGACCGGCCAAATTCGATTCGGTGAAAATCGTCGTGTGAAACGTGGCCCCATCGAGCTTTGCTTTGCGCAGATCGGCCCGGAAAAACGTTGCCTTCACGAGGTTTGCGCCGGCAAGATCCGTCCCATCGAAGCTCGCTCCAACGAACGCAGCGCGGTCGAGATTGGCTCGCGCAAGTGATGCGCCGTCGAAACGACAGTCGCTGATGTTCGCGATCGTGAGGTTTGTCTCTTCGAGATCTGCGTCGTTGAACGTCGATTCAATGAGGTTCGCCGCGTTCAGGTTCGTCCTTGCGAGCTTGGCACGATCCAATTTGCATTGAATGACGTTCACATGCCGCATGGCCGCGCCCGCGAGAACGGCATCCGTGAGATCGCATTGCGACAGGGTCACCTCGGACAAACGCGCCCCATCGAAACGACAGCCTCGAAGCGAGATTTTGGATAGAATGTTGCCGCCGAAATCGATGCCCGAAAGATCCAAACCATCCCAGTTTTCGTCTTCGAACACTTCACTTCGCGCAAGCCGCGTCTCGATCGTCGCCCTATCCATGTCACCTCGGTGCCCTGCGTACGAAGTTCACGTTCGCGCCGCGGAAGCTGGTTTTGTCGTCACCCACCGCACCCATGGCATCCGCACGAAACAAACTCGCCCGCTCGAAACGCGCCCCGCGAACGATGGCGCCTCCGAGCAATGCTTGAAAGAGGTCCGTGCAGTCCAAATTGGCCTGCGTGAGATTGGCTTTCATGAGCCGCGCTTCACGCATTCGCGCGCCTTCGAAGGTGGCCCCGGTCAAGTCGCACTTGGAGAAGTCTGCTGCATCGAGCAGGGCGTCGCTGAAGTCGGATTCTTGCAAACGTGCGCCCCGGAAAAACGCGCTCCGCAAATTGGCACGGCGAAACGTGGCCTTCACGAGCGAACAACCGCGATCCACACCCACGATACGTAGGCTCTCCACTTGCGCGTCGTCGAAATTGGCCCCGTCCGCGATGACGTCGAGAAAGACCGTGCCCGGAAGCTTGCACTTGCGAAAATCCACGCCCGACACGTCGATTTCCAGCATGTTCGACCGCTCGATCGTCGCGCCCGCAAGTTTCACCCCGCGGAAATCGCTGCGCAACACCGTCAACTCGCTCGCCACGATGCCCGAAAGATCCGCACCGTCGAGCAATGCTTCGTTGATGTCCGCCTTGTGCAAGATCATCCCGCGAAGGTTTGCCCCACGGAGATCCGTTCTGACAAACACCGCCTCCGACGCGTCAATGCCACCATCGAAGAGCACCTCGGTGCAGATCGCTTCGCCCAGGTTGGCACCTTTGAGCTTGGCCCGAGTAAATACGGCACCTTTCAGGTTCGCTCGAGCCAGCACGGCGCCTTCGAGGTTTGCATTGACGAACTTGCACCCCTCCAGCCGAGCTGCCTCGAAGAAGGATCGCGACAGATCACGATCGCTGAAGTCCAAACCGGACAAATCGGCCCCCGTGAAATCATGGTCGGCGAGCGATTCACCCCCAATGAGCAGCGCCTCGACCTCCAAACGTACGCGTGCGACATGCTCCTCGGCACCCTCGTGCGCACGAGGCATGTAGTGCACGTGCTTGCGATAGGTGTCCTTGAGGACGGCTTCGGCTTGAATGAGTTTTTCTTCGAGGGCAGGGTCGGCGAGCTTGGCTATTTCGGGAATGACGACGCCTGAATTGGCCGAAAGCTCGGCAAGATCCCGCAGGCGCTCCATCTCTGCTTTCGCCGAGAACTTCGGCGGTCCGCCTTGGTCCTTTTTGGCGTCGGCGAGGAGCTTGTCGAAATCGAGCCCATTTTCTTCGCAGAGCTTTCTAGCGTCCTCGAGCGCCTTTTTTTGCTTGGCCTCTGCCTCCTGAATGGCCTCTTGCGCTTGCTTTTCGGTCGTCTCGACAAACTCGGCGATACCGTTCATGTCCGGAATTTGTTGATCCTCGTCGGGCACGTCTTTGGGGACGTGTTCGTCCGGGTCGATGCCGGCTTGGCGCAGTTGTTCGCGCGTTTCTTCGAGCTGTGCGCGGGCGCGGTTTCTCGTAGCCCGTTCGACGAGACCTTCGCGCGCCAGCAGTTTCCCGAGCTCCTCGTCGTTGACGGCGGTTCCGCTTCGTACCCCGTCGGGAATCAAATCTTTGTCGCGAAGCGCGTACAGCGAGCCTTTGTCGCGATCGAGGCGTTTTTCCCGGACGGTGCGGTAATGACTCAGCCCTTTCGGCTCACCATGCCGTTCGAGCGCGACCATTAGATCGAGCACGTCGGAGGCTTCGTCGTCTTGCACTTCGACAAACGCTCGGTACAAAAGGACGATTCGCTCCATGTGAGGCACGAGCAGCACGGTATCGAGCCGCAACGACACTTCGCGCAAAAGGGCGCTTTCGCGACTCACGAAGGCGCGCGCCAAAAATCGGGGGATCTTTCCTTCGATTCGCTCCTTCGTCGGATGCATGTGTTCGATGACGACACGCTCCTGGCCTTCGAGCGGCGCATCGAGCCATTGGTCTTCGGGAGCGAGGTTGAAGTACGTCGGATCGAAATCGTCGGGATAATCGGGATATCGAGTTTCGAGCCAGCGTTTGTCGTAGGTTCCCAATTTTGCGAGGCGTTTTGGCCACGATGGATCGATCGGGGCAAACCCTGCTGGAGGTGGGCGATCCCTGGGTGAACCAATCAGCTTTTTGGGTAGCTCGATGTTTGGGAGCAGGTGCACCGTATCGCCGTCTTCGGTTTTCGTTGGGGAGAGCCCTCGGCCGACCGGGTTTGCCGCATACCCTTCACCACCGAAGGCTCGTTCCCACGAAATGGGCATTTGATCGAAAGGTACGGGATCGCTGGCGACGCCATTATTCCACACGCGATCACCGACGACCCAGAGTTCTTTCGACAGCGCGCCGACTTCGATTTTGACCCTTCGTGCGGGCACTTTGCGACCTTCGGGAGCGAAGGCCCAGCCTACGGCCAGCACTTCGGGTTTGACCTTGGGCTTCAGCTCGTCGAGCGCCCCGGTAAAACCCGGTATGGTCGCGAGCGACTTCCAGAGGGTTTGTTCGTGTTCGAGCACGTCGCCTTGCAGCGACGTCATGGCTCCCACGACGATGGCGAGGTGCGTTTGACCTTTGCGCTCGTACGGTCCGGTGAGGAGCGCGAGCGCCATGGGTTTCAGGACTTTCATAATCGGACGGGTTCGTCGCTTCAGGCGAGGGCGATGTGCACGCCAGCGCGTTGCAGACGCATGATGGAGCTTTCGACCTTGGGACCGACGGAGTTTTTGAACCAGAGATTGCAGTTCTTGATGCTCGCGTTGCGGTAGATGATTTCAGCCGGACCAATCTTGTTCTTCACGGTCAGACCCATCGCGCATTCGATGTTGATGGCCATGGAGATGGCCGCCTTCATGGCGAGCGTGAGCTCCATTTTTCCGCCGATGAGGTTTTCGTTGAAGATGCCGATTTTCGTGTCGCTCGTCATCCCGATCGTGAATCCAACGCCCATGGAGAAGTTGAGTTTGACGAAGTCACCCCACGAGCGGGCGTACCACTTCTGCTTGCTTTCCTGCGTGAGCTCACCGACGGACTTGATCGTCATGGGCCCGTGGCTTTCGATGTGTACGTTGGACTTGCCGTCGATTTTGACGTCAGCCGTATCGGTCTTGATTTCGATCTGACCCGTGGTCGAATTGATGAAGATTTTGTTTTTCGCGTGGATATCCATCGCGTTGTCCGTCGAATCGACCGTTACCTTCTTTTTGCTCAGGAGCTGCGTCGTTCCCGCTTGCGTGTCGATTTTCGTATTGCCCGTCTTGATGGTCCACGTCGTGTCCTGTTCGACGTTTGTCACCCAGGCACCTTTGGTGACATTGAGCGAATAATTGCCTTTGTCTGCCGTGAGCGAAATATTTTGCTCTGCGACGAGCGCATAAGTACCCGCCTCGGGATCTCCGGGAGCCGTGACGACACCCAGCGCAACGCCGCCCGCTTCCACATGCGTTTTCCAATGGTTCTTGATGAGGGCATCCCAAATGCCGCTACCCTGGACTTGACCAACCCGCAAATCGAAGTCCTCGCCCGCATTGACGATCGTATTGCGATTCGTATAAGCGATCAGTTGGTGGCGTGCATTGGGGTATCCCATGCGTATGTAACTATTTTCGTGCGGTGTCGAGAGCGTCACGCGCTGCTGGCCATTGCGATCGTCGAGCTCGAAGCGATTTCGTCCGCCGGTTTGGATGACGTTCAACGTATGATTGCCGCTCGTCACGGGGCTGGGCGTGAGCGCGTTCGGAGTGACACCCGAAATCACGGGGCGATCGGGGTCGCCGCCGAGGAAGCTGAAGAGCACCTCGGTACCTTTGCGTAGTGGAAAGTGAAACCCTTCGATGCCGCCGCCGTGAGGTTGCATCATCCGGACGAACGTGCTCGCTCGGCCGTCTTTGAGGTTGGTCTCATCGAACTTGAACTTGACCGAATATCGGCCTTGATCGTCGATCTGAGCGTATTCGCTGTCGGCAGACCCGTCGACGATACCATTTTCGAAACCGAAGATGCGTGGCCAATGCGTGCTGCTTTCGGCACGGAATTGCACCTTTGCGGGAATCGCATCCAATTCGCAGAAGTAGACATCGTCGTGCTCGAAGTCCAAGAATTTTTTGAAGGCGGAAAAACCCGCGGCTTGATTGCCGAAATGGTGCACCGCGATCGCGAGATAGGTTGTGTTGAGCGCGGGGCGCGGGTGATCTTCGAGGTCGAACTTGGAACCGGGACGAATATGTGACCGACTGCCTTCCGCATGATACACGACTTCGCGCGCAAGCAGTTCCTCTGCACGCAATTTCGCCAGGCGTTCGCCTGCGGATGGAGTGAAAAACCTTTCGCCATAAAGGCTGACTTCGCCTGCACCGGTCGAAGAGACGGACGCCGAGCCGCTCAGTGCGAGGTTTGGCCGAGCGTAGTCGTAGTCCTTGAGTTTGATGGCCGACGGCAGCGTCCGATGTCGGGCGATGAACGACCGGAATGACGCGCCCGCACTTTGATCTTGCCCAAGCTGCGGGAAATATCGAATGGGCATTCCAAGCGCGTCTTCCTCGTAGGTCTTGTCGTCGGCGAGGATGAGTTTCTCGCCATCTTCGCTGTGCAAAAAATAATAATAAATTCCTTCGCGCTCCATCCACCGGGAGATGAAGTCGAGGTCGCTTTCGCGATATTGGCAAATATGCTCCTCCGTCTCGTAACTTCCGAGACGCAATTCGTAGTCGTCTCCGCTGAAGCCGTTGTCACTCAGGATGGCCTCGATGACGTCGGGAACCGACATCTTCGTGAAAATGCGGCTGTGCTTCGACAACCCAAGCAGACGAAGACGGGGCACGAGGACCACGCGGACCAGCGATCGTCCTTCGACGGCGTGAAGAAGGTCTATGCCGGCAAGAACCCCCGCAAAGATGAACGGAGGCAGTTTATCGTCCGTTCGATCGATGATGAGTTTGGCCTTGGCGCCTATCGCATCCGCAAAGTCGACCTCATCGCCCTCCGATCCTTCGAGCGAGACGAATATTTCGATCTCATAGGGCTTCGAGATGGCCTCGACCCCGCGAAAACCAATGACTCGCGTTCCTACGTCCGGCAACGCGCTCGACGAGATGGTGATGAGATCGTTCATGGTCAACCTGCTCCGTGGCTGCAGCCAAAACACCAAGCAAAAACCCGTACGTGATGCCATCTTATCACATTCGAGCCGTTGACAAGACACAATCTTGCACGCATTTCGAGGATTTTTACTTCGGCGGAGTTTTCTACCGCGTCCCCCACAGCCGGAGGCCCGCCGGCACGACGATCAGCGCGACCGCAAGCCCCGCCACACTGCCAATCGCGCCCACCAAGCCCAAGTCACGCAATCCATCGAATCGGCAAAGCCCAAGCGCCGCAAACCCCGCCGCCGTCGTGAGGGCCGTCGCCGCCACGGGCGGGCCTTCGAGTCGCAAGGTTTCGCGCAATACGTCGCCCGTCGTTTCACGTGCCCGGTGCAGCAAAAACATGCCCTCGTCCACCGTAATGCCCAAAAGCACCGGCAATACGAGCGCATCGTACGCATGCAGCGGAATGCCAAAAAGCCGCACCAAGACGAGCACCGTCGCGATTTCCGCGCCGACGACGAATGCCGCAATCGCCACGTCACGCACGCGGCGGAGCGACATCGACAGGGCCACGATGACCAATATGCCCGCCACGATTCCAATCTTCGGCAGGTCCTGCCCCAAGCTTTTGCGTAGTGCCCCTTCGAGACGCGAATAGCCCGTGAGCAGCGCCGCCGCATCGGCTTTTTTGATCGCCTGCTCCACTCGCTGCGTCGCGCCCGGCACGTCACGCGGCCGCACGTAGACCGCCACGAGCTGTTCGCCCTGGTCCTTACCCAAGTACCGCGACATCAAGATCGCCGCCGCGCCGCGACGCACGTCGTCTATTGCAACGATGTCGCGCGCAGGCGAACGCATGCCATCGAGCACGCTCGTGAATCGCGCTGGCGCAAAGCCCGTTTCCGTGAGCGCCTTTTCGAGCTCGTCGGCCTTCGCCGCCATATCGAGCGCTTCGCGCGCTGCAAACCGTGCTTCTTGCGTCGCCTTGGCCGGTGCAAGCGCCGTGAGCGCGTCGACCGCGTCCACATCGTCCTTCATCGACGACAACGTTTCTGCAATATGGTCGGCTCGAGCGCGCGCATGGTCGAGGTCCTCGTCGGCCACGAGCACCACCCATTGACCTCGTTTGCCGCCGAATGCATCGAAGACGGCCTGCTGCACCTTCAATGGCTCGAGCTCTTTGGGGCGCACGGCGACGATCGATTCGGACAAACTCGGCGCCGCGCCAAACAGAATGGCCACGATGGGCACGAGGGCCAGCATGGACATCAGCGCCGCCCTTTGCCGCGTTCCCGTGAGCCACGCAATGCCGAGCGTCCACCTTGCGGGAGCTTCCGGGGGCGGGGGTTTTCTTTCGAGCCACGCGCCAATTTCGGGCGTCACGAGCACGATGGCGAGCGCGGTGAGCAATTCACCGGCCGCACAAAGCACGCCGAGCTGCCGCATGGCCGTAATGCTCGAAAGGCTCAATGCGCCGAACGCCGCGGCCGCCGTCGCCGCTGCCAAAAGCACGCTTTTGGCCGTCTTTCTACGCGCTTCGATGGCCGCTTCACGTGGACCGAGCCCCGCGCGACGCGCTTCGAGCAGCGCGGCATAAACGTGCACGCCCGTATCCACGCCGACGCCCACGACGACCGACATGAACGCAATGGCAATCCCAGACAAACCGCCCGAAAAGAGCGTCGCGACGCCCGCGGTCCATATCGTACCCAGCGCGAGCGGCGGCATCACGGCCAGAAGCGCCCGTACGCGTCGGAAAATCAAGGCAAACACGAGCGACGCCATCACCATGGCCACGGTGCTCGAAATGGTCAAATCCCGCCTGAGCATCGCCTCCGTTGCCTCAGCAATGGCGTGCCCGCCCGTGAGGCCGAATTTCATTTCCGGATGCGCAGCACGCTTGGGTGCGAGCACCGCTTCGGCATCGCGAACGAATTGCCGCGCATCTTCACCGCGTAATGCTTGCCCCTTGGGCTCGGCCAACACCATATACGCGGCGCCATCGTCGGTCGCGAATGCCCCGTCGGGTTGCGTACGCACGCCCGCGCCGATATCGGCGCCTTCGTAGACGAGCTGCGCAAGTCGCAATGGATCGCGCCCAATCACCTCGGCCGCCGCGCCACTTCCCGGCGCGAGCAACATTGCGCGACTCTCGGCAAGCCGCGCACGCATGCCCTCGGGCGTGAGCGCCTGGCGCAGCCGCTCCATTGCGCGCGGGTCCGCATGCCGAAAGGCGAGCATCGGATCGAGCGCGCGGGACGAATCCACGCGAGCCGACGCCCGCGCAATGCTCGAACGCTGGCCCAATTCGTCCGCAATTTCGCCGGCGACCGCCGCATTCGTCTCGCGATCGGGACCTTGCACGAGCACCACGGCGAGGTCCCCGCCACCGAAACCTCGCACGTAGCGCCGCAGAGCCGCCGCTTCGCCTCGATCTGGCAAAAGCGACGACACATTGGGATCGATGCGCAGCCGCAGCGTGACCGCCACGAACGTGAGCACCGTGAGCAGCACGAGCGCGAGGGAGACGACACGTCGCGCCTTCCATCCGCCTCGAGGGGCCACATCGGGCGCTACGGCCGGCTCCATGGGGACCACTCGATACGCTGCTCAGGCGCGTAGTGCAAGCGCTTCGGCCAGAGCGGACGTACCAGAAAAGGTGCCAGCCACTTGGAAAACATAAGCTTGCACACCTTAACAGGTGCCGACCTCCTTTGTATACGTGGTTTAACCAACTTTTTCTTGGCGTACCGACCACTTTTGGGGAGCGGCCGCGAGCAGGACGAGCTGCGTATTCGCGATACGCGCGTCGCGTTCCTGCGCAACGCGGGTCGCGTCTTGGCAGGACGCGGTGTACTGGCGTCTCGTCGTCATCGTTTGTGAAGCGCCGCATGGTCCCGTTGAAAAGCCGCGGAGTCTCGCTTAGTCTGTGCCGTTCATTCCCCGCTTTTCGCGTTCGGGATGAGCTGGCACGGCGGCTGCAATGGCTTGAATGCAGAAACCCACCTTCACCGGGAGACGACCATGAACATCAGCACTTCGATTCTTCGTTCCACCTCGTCGGTCATGTTTTTTGCCGTGAGCCTTTATGGAATGGGTTGCATGGTCGAACCTGGCGACATGGGTCCTGGTTCCGAAGAAGAATACATCAGCCAGGTCGAGCTCGGAGCAGGCGGGGATCCGGGGACGCAGAACCATTTGGAAGACCTTGTATTGATGAACCACGGCGTGCAAGAAACCGTCCGCGCGCTGGGCGATGCGGCACTCGTCAATTCGAGCAATCAGTTGCCGTCGATGCCTTACATGCCGGCACACAATGCGACGGGCGACCTCGAGGGCGCGCGAGTCGATTTTCTCGAAGTTTTGATTGGGTGCGCGCTGAGCTCGAGCCAGACGGTGACCGATCCGGCACACACGATTGGATACTTCTTGGGAATCCCGGTCAAGAAGTCATATACGGGTGAAATTGGTATCGCACCCGCATGGACATGGCGCGCGCTCACGACGACGGAAAAACGGTATGTCACCGCGTGCGTAATGCAACGTGTGAATGCATACGGGGAAGTGATCAACATTCTGCTCCAGACTGCAAACGGCAGCTATCAGCCGCTCAACCGCTCAACCGAGGACTTGGAGCTGTACCCCGTCGCCGAGTCGGTTGCTTGGGGTAACATGTTCGACTCGACAATCGAATTGAGCACGACGAATTCGGAGGTACCGGAGGACACCATCCCATTCGTGGGGCATATCTGCCGCGAGTACTCGTCGGCACAGGCCCCTTGGAGCGGTCTACGGCGACAATGCGACAATTTCGAAAGTTGCGGATTTACTTACGAGGGCAATTGTTCGGAGTTGTCTTGCGCATTCGGCACTCCGTGCTGGTACAGCGTCCGCGCACGGTTGAAGGATGAAGATTGGGGAAATTTTTACGACTTGTACATGCCGTGACTCGTCCGCTGGAATTGCGTGCCCACTCCTTCACTGCATCCCCCTCGCCATCTTCATCTGCTCCGCGTGAGCTTTTTCTAGGCGCGGGTTTTCCCGAAATGCCGCGCCAAACGCGTCGCTAGCTCCCCGCGCCGCCTTCTGCCGCTCTTTTCCCGTCGATGCCTTCGCCCGCAATAGCAGCAGCTCGCCCTTCAACACGAATGCCCTGGCGCTGTGCGGATGAATGCCGAGCACTTTCTCGATGAGGACGAGCCCCTCACCCACCGCCGCGCCTGCTGATTTTCCGCTCGCATCGAGCCACATTGCTTTCTGCGCGCAAACCTCGGCCAAGGTCAAATAAGGGCGAGGGTCGTTGGGGCTCTTGGTGATGATAGGTGCGAGCTCCTTCGCTGCGAAATCGAAATCGGCCTCGTCGGCACGGCCTTCCCTCATCTTCACACGCACTCCCCAAAGATCGATTCTGACCAAGAGGTCGTGCAGATCGATGTCCGCCGGCTCTTCATCGGCCGCCTTCTTCAACGTGTCCCGCAGCCGCCGATGTTCAACGTCGGGCACCGATTCCGCTGCAAGCAGATAATCAGATTCCACGAGGCGAAGCTCCGCGAGCTCCATCAACATGAATCCGGTCTCGGAACCGGGGTTCGCAAACGAATGCAATTCTTTCAACGCGGCTTTGATCGATGGCCGCGGATCAGTCCCCATAGCAAACTCGTACGCTGCACGCAATCGAAGAGCCTTCGCACCATAATACGCTGGCAAGAACCCGCCGAGCTTGCGCTTTTCGACGAGCGACAATGAATCATCGAGCAAACGTAACGTCTCCGTCGCGTCGATCCCATGCTCGGTCTCGTACGCCAATCGATAATTTGCCGCACGAATTTTCGCATAAAGCGGCAATGTAAAATCAGGGTCCGCCTGCATGGCCTCGTCGAGCCGTTTCGATGCTTTTTCGATCATTGGCCGAGGGTCATCCCCATGCAGTCGATCGTACTCGGCTTGCACCAAATACGTTTGCGCAAGCTCGTTGAGCGCCCATACGTACCGCGGCTCGATTTCCAATACACGTTCATACGCACGTACGGTCCCCGCAACATCGACACGTTCGCCGCGGCCGCTTCGACGCATGGATTGCACATACAGCGTCGTCGCATGGACGTAATGCGCCAGCACATCGTCCGGCCGAAAACGAACCGCTTCCTCCACTGCATCGAGCGCCGCTTTTTCGAATGCCTTCGTGTCGAGTCCCCGATTGTTGGCATTCCAAAATCTATATTGGAGTACGTTCGCACGTTGCACCCGCACTTCGCCCTCCCGCGAGCTCGCCTCAACCGCATGCGAGCACGCCGCCTCCGCCACATCGATTTCCTTGTCCGGAGGCTTTCCATTCGCATCCCTCCCACGCGCCATCTTTTCCCACAGCACGCACTCCGCCAAATGCACCGCCGGATCGCTCTCCCCCATTCTCGACGCAACCTTGTACGCCTCGGCCGCTGGACCGAACGATTGCATCATCTTGTCCCAATCGAACGCCGCATCGTGCCGATACTTGCTGCCCTCCGCAAATAACGCGTCCGCCTCGAGCTTCTTCGCCTCGTACAGCCAAGGCGCCTCCTCGAAGGCTCGCTTCGCTTTCGCTCGCGCTTCGTCGTTCTTTCCTTCATAGAGCGCAATGAGCCCCTCGACGTACGCCGGCGATTCGATGTCCGCCCCCGTCGCTGCCCGCAAATGCAATAGCGCTGGATCACGCAATGTCGTGGCAAGCTCCCCTTCCCGCTTCTTGCGCTCCGCTGCATTCGAAATGCGTTTCGTATCTTCGAGCGCCCGACGATAGAGTTCCCCCAACGTTCGTCCCAAAGCCACTTCGAGCTCCGGCGATCGATACCCCGCCGTAACTGCCTTTTCGAGGTGCTCGCGCGCTTTGTTCGCATCGCCGAGCGTCAAGTAGCCTCGCCCCAGCGCATAATGGCCCGGCCCATCGGCAAGTTTGCCCGCCTCGTTCATGCGCTGCTCGATGGCCGAAAGCTTTCGCCGCACCAAATCTCGCTCGAGCTCCACGTCGTGAATGGGGAGTGCATACGCCGCGCGCAGAAAAAGCTCCATTTCTTTCACACGCTCGCCGAATTCCTGCGCAATGCGCGCTTCGGCCGCCGCATCCTGTCGCGCCTTGACCGACAAACCTCCCAAAGCCAATGCGCCAACCACGGTCATACTGCCAAGCGCCGTGACGAATTTGTGCTTGCGCGCTTTTTTCAATACGACATACCCAAGCGACGCCCGCCGCGCCATAATGGGCTCGCCATCCAAAAATCGCTGCAAGTCCTCCGCAAGCGCCCGCGCCGAATCGTACCGACGGCCCGGATCCCGCTCGAGACACTTCATCACGATCGTTTCGAGATCCGCGGGCAAACCCTTTTTCAGGGCCGATAACGGCTGCGGATCCTCGAACGCCACCATCATCAATAGCTTCCACGTATGTTGCGCAACGAATGGCGGCTGACCCGCAAGCACCTCGTAAAGCGTCGCGCCCAGCGAATACACGTCGGATCGCCGATCCATTTGGCGCAGCTCACCTCGAGCTTGTTCCGGCGCCATGTATGCGGGTGTTCCCAGCACCGCACCCGTGACGGTTTGCCCTTGATCAGCGACTTCTTTCGCGAGACCAAAGTCCATGATATACGGCTTCAAACCATCGGCCTGCTTTTCTACCAAGATATTGCCAGGCTTGATGTCGCGATGAATGAGCCCGAGCCGATGCGCTTCGTGCACCGCCGCGGAAATCTCGCGCATGATCTTCACGCGCTGTTCGACGGTGAGGCGCTGAGCCATTCTCGAGAACGACTCGCCCTCGATGTACTGCATGGCAATGAAGGGCTCCCCATTGACCTCGCCAGCTTCGTAGACGCGGCACACGTGGTCGTGCTGAATCTTCGCTTGCGCACGGGCTTCTTGCAAAAAACGTTGCCCCAGATTGGCATCGACGCCCTTGAGCAACTTGATGGCAACCATTCGCCCGAGTCGCCGATCGCGTCCTCGATACACGGTGCCCATACCGCCTTCGCCAAGAAACTCGATGTCGTCGTAACGATCACCAAGCGATGAAGGAATGCTCCGACGCTCGGAAACGAGCCCGGGAAGCGTGGCCGGCACAGTCGGCGCAAACGCGATGTCGTCAACAAGCGGAGGCGTGGGCATGAGGATGGCGTTCGTCTAGGCAACGAGCATACCAGCATGAAACGGTGCACTACACCCGAAAGTGCGCTTCTCGAACAACGCGATGAAAGGGGCCATCCGTACGCTCTGGCCGGAACGATCCACTCCACTAGGAATTCAAAAAATCAGGAACGAAAAGGTCCCGTGGTTGTCGATGGGCCTTCGCATGAGAACTTTTTTTGGTCCCGCCATCGCTCTCGCGACACTCGCCACGTTGACGCTCGATCCACATCTGGCATCTGCAGACTCATTTCGAGCTACACGTTCGGACAAACTCGTCGAAAAGTCGCATAAAATCGATATTCAACTAGGTCATGGCTACGCAGATTTGCGCGTGCGGCGCACGGTGCACAATGGCGGACCGAGGCACGATCAGGCCACATTTTATATTGACATGCCGAGTGGTGCCGTCGCCGTGGGCTTGCGGACGCTGGGCATGCTCGAAGGCAAACCGCATTGGTTTGCCGGAGAACTGCTCGAAGCAGAAGCCGCCGCGGCAAAATATCGCGAGCTCACGGGCATCGGCGGGTATTACCCGAAAGACCCAGCGCTTTTGTCGTGGCGTTCGCAAGATCGATTGGCGCTCCAAGTGTTCCCCTGCGCCCCGGGCGAAGACAAAACCATCGAATACACCCTCCGCATTCCGACCCAATATCGCGACGGCCGGCACCACCTCGACCTTCCCGCGATGGGCACGCAGTTGCTTCATGCCGAAGCGAGCGTTTGGCCCATGCATTCAGGTGAAACCGTCTATGTAGCGGACAAACCCGTGGCCGCGCCGGGATGGGTCCGCTTGAAGGATCAGGTCGATCTTTCCGTCGCGCCCATCACGACGAGCTCACTCGACGGAGCCTTGGCATCGGTGCCCATCAATCCAGAGAAAAACCTGGTCCATTATCACATCGAAGCAGCTCCGCGATTGGGAACCGTGCCGGCAGGGGCGCACGTGGTCGTGCTCGTCGATGCGTCTCGATCGCTGAAAGAGCACGAAACGACCGCCGCGCTCGCAATGGCTCGAGCCTATGCTTCGCACTTTCCTGGAGGACGTATTGCCATCGTTCCCTTCGATCGAAAAGTACACGTCCCGAAAGCCGGTTTCGTTTCCGTGGGGCAAGCCCGCACGACATTGAAAACAATGACGATCGAACAGCAAAATGGCAGTCATGTCGACGAAGCCCTCGCCCGCGCCGACGTCATGCTCGCGGCGGCACCTTCGAGCGCCCCGAAGCGTATCCTTTTGCTCACGGACACGCGCACGCGCGCGGAAGTCACGCCCGAAATGCTGAAAAGCAAACTTCAAAAGAGCGGGGCGCTCTTGCACGTGAGCACGCTGTCGAGCTCCAATCAGTCGTGGGTAGCCCGCGAAGACGACCACGAATGGAATGCCGTTACGCGGCCGTCGGGGGGCCTCGTTTGGAGCGCGTCGATCGACACGGACGATACCAAACGCAACGAGACGGTATTCGAAGAATGGGCAAGGCCCAAGCGAATCGACCACCTCTCCGTGCGCCCTCGAGGGATTGCTCCGGAAGAGCTTTCTTTTCCCACGGTGCTCGAAGAAGGCCAAGGCCTCGAAGATTTGCGCCTGCCCAAGATAGCGGTGGATTCGGTGGAAGTCACGGGGGAACTCTGGGCCACGCCCATACGCAAGGTATTCACGCGTGACGATGCCGAAGGGCAACGCTGGGCCGGTTTGTTTTTCGGGACGAACCTTTACAATGACATCACCGAAGCGGAAATGATGCCGCTCGCCATGCTGGGCAAAGTGGTTTCGCCCGTCACGAGCTACCTCGCCATTGAACCTGGCGTGCGTCCGTCGACGGAAGGGCTCGACGAAGGCGAAGGGTCGGGCTTTGGATTTGGGTCGGGATCAGGAGGTCTTGCGGGAGGAAGGTTCATGGGAGCGGGCATCATGAATCCCGTCGACAAGGAAAAATTCCTCCGCGAGAAACTCGAAAATGGTTTGGCGAAGTGTGGAGGCAAAGGTCGCAAAGCAAGTGCGACCATCGAAACGACGATCGCCGAAATCGTCGCCGTAAAAGCTTCGATCGATGGCGAAAAAGCGGGCAGCGCGCTCGTGGGCTGTTTCGAAGAATCGGCTTGGGATATTTATCTACCGGGCGTTTTCCACGCGGCTCACGAGGTTTTCACCGTGACGCTGTGAATTCGACCCGAGCTCGTGCGTTTACGTGTTCACTTTACATCAAGTCGGCTCCGGCGAATTCTCGCCAGAATGCGGGATAGGTGCGAGCCACGCGTGACGGGCAATGATCGCAAAGAGCTCGCGCCGCCTGATAAAATGCATCCCGTTCCCTGGAGGGAGGAGACTTGGTATGCCGAAGGCGATGCCGCGAACGAGCTGGAACGGTTGGCGGAACGGGGATTTTGTCCCGCGGTGCAGCAAGATTGAGGACCGACGACACGCTGCCGATTCCTTGTGCCGCGCGCGCCGCAACGGCTGGCGAGTAAGGACGACCCGCATCGAATCGTTCGGCGACGAGCTGAAGAATCGACGTATGGTCGAGCGTGCCATGAAAAACCGTTCCCCTTTCGACATGTGGCGAGACGACAATGGCAGGAACGCGAACACCCGACGTTTCGAATGCCGAATAGCTCGCATCCCGGGGCGATTCTTGCCGAATGCGAGCGGGCGGCACGTGATCGTAAAACCCGCCATGCGAAGCATACGTGACGATGAACAAGGTGCGCTGGAAACGTTCGGGATTTGCCGTGAGCGCCTCGTACACGGACAAGAGAAACTTTTCTCCCGCCGCCATGGACGAAGGCGGACGATTGTCATTGGCTTCTTTATCGCAACGCACCGGCCCATC